>NZ_JBBCQO010000003.1:0-536317 GCF_037149875.1 Pantoea sp. USHLN256
GCTTTAGCGCGGTGGTCCCACCTGACCCCATGCCGAACTCAGAAGTGAAACGCCGTAGCGCCGATGGTAGTGTGGGGTCTCCCCATGCGAGAGTAGGGAACTGCCAGGCATTAATTAGGTGAAGAAGCCCTGAACGGAAGTTCAGGGCTTTTTTACGTCTTGAATCCGGTAAGTTTTACTAATTGAAGAGCTCATTAGATCCCCGAATTAACTGAAAAACTGAAAGAACTCCTCTGCAAAATTCTCTCCTTGTCACAATTTTCCATCCACAGGCAGCGACAATCCCCGCAAGCAGCAGATAGATGCTTTACTAAATCCTTTGGCGTTAATTCTTCGCAAGGAAAAGAGGTAAGCATGACAAGCTCACAACAACAAAAAGTGGCACTATCTGAAGCAGCAGCCGACAGTAAACAGCGCATCTGGGCGATTGTTGGCGCTTCATCCGGCAATTTAGTCGAATGGTTTGATTTCTATGTCTATTCTTTCTTCTCACTCTATTTTGCCCACGTCTTCTTCCCTAGCGGTGATACCACCACGCAACTGCTGCAAACTGCGGGCGTTTTTGCTGCGGGCTTTTTAATGCGTCCGATCGGTGGATGGTTGTTTGGATACATTGCCGATCGCCACGGCCGTAAAGCCTCAATGTTGATCTCAGTGTGCATGATGTGTCTGGGGTCGTTAGTCATCGCCTGTTTACCGGGCTTTAGCGAAATTGGAATAGCCGCCCCAGTTATTCTCCTGCTGGCGCGTATGTTCCAGGGCTTATCGGTTGGTGGCGAGTATGGTACGAGCGCCACCTATATGAGCGAAGTGGCGCTAGAAGGAAGAAAAGGATTTTACGCCTCTTTCCAGTATGTAACGTTAATTGGTGGTCAATTACTGGCAGTGCTGACTGTCGTAGTATTGCAACAAATCCTTAGCGATGAAGAGCTCCGCAGCTGGGGCTGGCGTATCCCATTCTTCCTCGGCGCTATCCTGGCTGTCGTTGCACTGTGGTTGCGTCGTTCTCTCAATGAAACATCAGAGAAAAAACACCGAGAACACCGAGATGCCGGCAGTATTATGGGGTTGCTGCGTAATCACTCGCGAGCCTTTCTGATGGTGCTAGGGTTCACTGCAGGCGGTTCGCTCAGCTTCTATACCTTCACCACTTATATGCAAAAATACCTGGTCAATACCGCGGGAATGGACGCCCGCAGCGCCAGTGGCTTAATGACCGGCGCATTATTGGTATTCATGCTAATTCAGCCGATTGTTGGCGCATTGTCAGACAAAATTGGCCGCCGCGCATCAATGATGATTTTTGGCGCTGGCGCGGCAATTTGTACCGTCCCCATTCTGATGCTGCTGCAAAATGTACAGAGCAGTTGGCTGGCATTTGTATTAATTATGCTGGCGCTGATCATTACCAGCTTCTATACCGCCATCAGCGGCATTTTGAAGGCCGAAATGTTCCCGCCAGAAGTCCGTGCACTGGGGGTTGGGCTATCCTATGCGGTCGCGAATGCGATTTTTGGTGGTTCTGCAGAGTACGTGGCACTACTGCTGAAGCGGGAAGGCATTGAAACCAGTTTCTTCTGGTATGTCTCGGCGATGGGAGCATTGGCGTTTCTGGTCTCGCTTATGCTGCATCGAAAAGGGAAGGGGATTGCGCTGTAGTTACTGGCTTAAATTCCAAAGCGCGATACCGCTGGCAGCGCCGGCAACATCCCAGCTAAGATCTTTCCAACTCCAGCCGCTCCCCGTTGAGCGGCTGTCATATAACTCTTTACCCACACCAAAACTTAATGAAAACAGAAAGCCGAAGCGCAAATTTTTCCCACGGCTTTGATGCTGATGTTGAGATATCTCGCTGCCTGCCGCGGCCAGCGCCGCAGATGAGAAGAAGTGTTCTGCTTTATCTTTGCCCGTCCAGTTATCCTGCGCAACGTGCGCGCATCCACTACACAGCAAAACCACGCAGAGGATAAGCGCACGCATCGGCTAGAGCAGACGGCTAATCAAGCGGTCAATACGGATACGACGCAGGCGGCGAATTAGTTTACGTACCTTAGCTGGATAATCTGAGATGCTTTCCAACTCGCGGAAATGCTGCACCACGGACGTATGCTCACGAATCAACGCCAACTCTTTCTCACGTTGTTCAGCTAACTCATTGCGAGGATCGTGAATCAGCACCGCGTTTTCCAGATCAAGTCGCCACGCGCGTGGATTGAGATTATTACCGGTAATCATCATCCATTCGTCATCAACCCAGATGCCTTTCAGGTGATAACTGTTTTCGCCATCTTTCCACAAGCGCACGGTCAGCTGACCATTATTCACGTAATACTGAAGACGGCTAAGGAAGCGACGCAGGTTAATTTCATAAAGATACGGCAAAGCACCGATAATCTTGAACGGCTGTTCTGGCGGGATATAAAAGTCATTGGCGGTTTTATCGCCGATGATGATCTCCACTTCCTTACCCTGGCGCAGTAAATGAATCAGATTGCGCACCAGAATAGCCGGCAGGTTGAAATAGGGTGTACACAGCGTTAGCTTACGCTCGGCGCAAGGCATCAAATGGAAGATGGTTTTGTTCAGCAGACTGCGTTTACCCAAGCCAACCAGTGGGGTGACGGCAAGGGATTCATTATCTGCATTGCCCGTGAACTGATAATTAAAGCTGCGCAGCTCCTGACGGAATTGACGCGTTTCGTTCTTTATTTCTGGGCTGGAAGGGCGCTCAGTCTTATCGAGGCGGTTGACCGCATCAGATTCTTTAAGATTTTCGCAGATCCACGCATACATGGTGTCGGTCAGCTGCGGATTACGGATCAACTGATAGCGATCATAACGATATTTATCATGCTGATGGAGATAAACATCGTTCAGGCTCGCACCGCTGTAGAGCAGCGTATCATCAATGATGAAACCTTTGAGATGCAGTACGCCGAGCGCTTCACGCGTATTCACCGGAATGCCATAAACCGGGATGGCGATATCGGGATGCTGAGCCGCCATTTCGCAATACCAATCAGCATTGGTCACGCCGCGTGCGGCGCCAATACGACCACGCTGCGCACGATGCCAGTCGACCAGAATGCAGACATCTAACTCTGGACGAGCCTGACGCGCCGCGTACAGCGCCTGCATTATTCCCCGGCCGCCGTCATCATTTTCCAGATACAGCGCCGTAATGCAGATACGCTTTTCTGCCGTGGCTATTTTCGTCAGCAGGGTTTCGCGAAACTCGGCGGGCGAGTAAAGCGTCGTCAGATCCGACACGGATTGTGACAGTTTAGGCAGCTGTGCGAGGTGTTGTTGGTGTTTATTACGTTTAAATTTAGACAACATCACAGTGCACTTCTTCTCTGTTCATTGCATGGCCTTTTGCCATCAAATCATGATCCTAACGTTAAATAATACCATCAACCGGCCTGCAGAGCAGGATTTTTACCTTTCTGTACAGGTTAGCTGATGACATCGCTCAGCGGTAAATTCAGGCTGACAATGCCATCATCCAGTTGAATATTCACGCGAAAATTGAGTTTTCGAGCCAGCGTGATCATGCCGGTATTGTGTGGCATGGTGATACCGTTCAATTGTTGCAGGCCATGATCGCGCGTATACCGAATCATCTTCTCCAGCAGGCGCCTGCCCATGCCCAATCCTTTCAGATCAGAACGCACCAGAACGGAAAATTCTGCGTCGATATTATCGGCATCAGAAATCGCACGCGTCACGCCGATAATCTCATCCACGCCGTTACGCTGGCGGACCGCAACAATGGCCATTTCACGGTCATAATCGATTTGCGTCATATTCGCCAAATCTTCATGGGTGAACTCATTGATTTCACTGAAGTAGCGATAGTAAAGATCTTCTTTGGTTACCTGAGCGATAAAGGCGCGCAGTTGCGGTTCATCTTCTGGCAGAATCGGCCGGAACAGGCAAAATTGCCCATCTTTCAACTGCACCTTCTCTTCCAGATGATGGGGATAAGGACGGATCGCCAGGCGTGTTTCGTTATCACCAATAAACGGCGCCAGCTGTAACGTGACATCCAGCAGCGTGAATTCATTGGCCGACGCCAGCAGCGGGTGAATATCCAGTCGCTGAATCTCCGGGCAATCTACCACCAGGTTGGAAACCTGCACCAGCAGCTGGCTAAGTCCGGCGATATCCAGCGGCCTCAACGCACTACGGCTGCGCACTTTGCCGCTTTTCATCGCCTGAATCACCAGATAACGTGCCAGCGTCATATTCAAAGGCGGTAAAGCCACGGCGGCTTGTTTATCCGGCTGCCACTCCACGCCGCCTTCGCCTAACAGAATGATGGGACCAAACAGCGGATCCTGTTCAACTACCACACGCAATTCCTGGGCGCCGGCACGATTCGCCATACTCTGTACCAGCAGGCCGTCTATATGCGCCTGTGGATGGGTTTCGCGCACGCGATCGAAAATGGCTTCAGCGGCTTGTTCCACTTCCGCAGCGCTTCGCAGATAAAGCATCACGCCTTGCACCTCAGATTTATGCGGAATGTCCGGTGAACGCAGCTTGAGCGCCACCGGATAGCCAATCTGATCGGCGATTTTGCCAGCGGCTGCGCTATCGCTGGCAATCCAGGTCGGCAGCGTTGCTAAACCGTAAGCCTGCAGCACCGGCTGCACTTCATGGGTATCCAGCATGGTGATGCCCTTATCCAGCGCCTGTTGAATCAGCTGGTGCGCTTGCGCGCTGTTCTGCGTCAAACCAAGCGGTAAGGCGGGCGTTTCGCGCAGCTGTTTCTGGTTACGACGGTACTCAACCTGATGCATAAATGCGGTGACGGTACCTTCAGGCGTACGCCAGGTGGGAATGCCGGCTTGCGTAAAGGCGCGCCGCGCAGCCTGTGAGGAGTATTCGCCGCACCAGTTAGTCAGTAGCGTGACCTGCTTGCCACGCGGATGTTTGGCAACCGCAGCGATAATCTGCTCGGCGGTTTCGCTGGAAGGCGATACGGCACTTGGCGCATGAATGATCATCAGCGCATCAAGTTCATGGCTATCCAGTAGCCGTTCAATGCAGGCCACATAACGTGCCGGTGTTGCATCATCTTTTAAGTCGAGCGGATTACCGCGACCGACACCTTCCGGCAGCAGCGCCGCCAGCGCCTGTAATGTCTCATCATTCAGCGTCGCCAGCTTGCCGTTGCGCGCATACAGCTCATCGAGCGCCAGCGCAGCCGGTGCCGCGCCGTTGCTGATAATCATCAGCCGATCGCCGCGTAACGGGCGCATATGGCTGAGCGACTCTACCGCCGTAAAGAGTTCGTGCGTATCCTGCACGCGCAGTAAACCAGCGCGTTGAATCGCCGCATCCCAGGCAGCATCCAATCCGCTACGGGTGCCGATCATCGCCTGCGCCTGATGGCTACGACCACTTTTTATTACCAGAATGGGTTTATTGCGTGAGGCGCTGCGTGAGGCGGAAACAAAGCGGCGCGCATCGCTCAGATGTTCGAGATAGAGCAAAATGGCGCTGGTTTTACCGTCGCGCGCGAGGAAATCTAACAGGTCATCAACGTCGATATCCAGGCTGTCACCCAAGGCGATAAACCACGAGAAACCGAGGTTTCGCTGCTGCGCCCAATCCAGGATGGTATTAGAGACCGCAGCCGATTGTGAAATAAAGGCAATACGTCCTTTCGCAATCGGCACCGGTGAGAAGCTGGCATTCAGCCCTTGCCATGGCGCCAGCAAACCTAAGCTGTTCGGGCCGAGCAGGCGGATTTGCCATTGGCTGGCACAGGCTTTCAGCTCTTCCAGCTGACTGGCCGGTGCCGAAAGAATAATGCAGGCTTTGCAGCCTTTTTCACCCAACTGTTGCAGCAGTTCGAGATTACGTTTGGCGTGGGTGCAGATGATGGCGAGATCGGGCGCGAAGGGCAGGCTGGCGATATCGGGCCAGGCCAGCACGCCGCTCACCGCTTTGTACTTCGGCGTCACCGGCAACACCGGACCGCTAAATCCGCCGGCCAGCAGATTACGCATCATAAAGTAGCCGGCGCGCCCCGGTGTAATCGAGGCACCGATTACCGCGATTGATTTAGGTCGTAACAGCGCTTCCAGTCCGCGTTGGCTCATCATCCGCTCCTGCTATCAAGATTGGCATGATTGTAAACGCTTTTTACCGCGCTTGCCGATTCGCCGATCGCAGGCCGAGGATCTCTTTTAAATTCCAGCGTTTTAAATGGCCGACATACTGCATATTCTGCTGCGCCTGCCATGCAGAGACATCGCCGTCACGTAAATGCAGTAAATCCGCCGGGCTGACCCAATTGGCCTGCCCCTGCAACAGTTCAATACCCGCGTGACGACAGCCCGCCAATACAAATTCGGAACAGAAGAAGCGATTGGCTTGAGGATCGTCAACATCAGCTAACTGCACGCGGGCCATTGCGGTAAGGCAGGCACTGCGAACCTCTTCATTGACGAGCGGCAGTTCACACAGACGGCGTGACACCATAAACGGCATAAACATTACGATGCCCTTGAAGTTGTATTTTTTGCCTTGCTGTAAATCGGCAAACTCCCGTAAGCGCAGCATCTGCTCGCTGGTCATGCCGGGCACGCGCAGCACCAGCAGACTATTGCTTTCATCAATAGCATGATTTAGCGGAATGATTTTAACGCCGCTACCAACCGCTTCCGCGACCTGTTCATCGCCAAGATAAATCGCCAAGATAAATCGCTGCATGGCTTACGCCAGTCAGTGTAAACAGGCGAATTCCCCACGATTGTGGTGACGTGGCGGATGAGAGCAACAAATCGCCAGGCATCAAAGCGCTGCTTGAAATCAGTGCGGTTGGGCGGGTGCTGGCAGATTGCAGCTGCGGCGGAAAAGCGCGGTCGGGTTGTGGGGCGGTGCTGCAGCCGGTGAGCAGCAGCATCAGCAGCCAGAAAATTTTCATCGTGCATCCTTTGCATATAAGGCCAACTCCGTGGCGATGCGCGACTATAAATCAAACTGGCTGGTTACAAAAGCTGCAAATCCTTAAAGGACATTTTCGAGGCTATGCACGGGATGGTGCGGCTTTCCCGCCAGATAAGCGTGACGGAAGCGTGCGAAATAGTGCTGCAGTTCCGCGGCGGCGGCAAGATCGCCCGCTTGTTCCAGCAGCGCGGCGGCGACTTCTGCAGTGCAGTGCTGACCTTCACCATGGGCTTCACGCAGCGTATAGCGTGATGGAGTGGAGACGTTGAGCGACATCACCGGCAGCGCATCCAGCCACGGGCTTTTGCGAAACATCTTACGCGCCTCCGTCCAGGTACCGTCGAGCATGATAAACAGCGGCGGTTTACCGCTGAGCGGTGGGCGGGTGAGTACTTCACGATCGGCATCAGCATAAGCAGCAGGAAACACGACCAGCGGCTGATAATGCTCATTTTTAACCGCTGCCAGCAATGCTGGATCAAGTTCGGTGCGTGACCAGCCAAACGCCTGCGTATCTGGCAGCACATCGGCAATCAGCCTGCCGGTATTGCTTGGCTTCATCGGCTCGGTATCGAACATCACCAGGCAAAAGCGGCTACGCGCTTGCTGTGGCTGGATGGTCGCGCACAGACAATTTTTCTGCGGTAGCAAACAGCGCTGGCAACGTATGACACGATTACCGCGCGCCAGAAACGGGCGCGTAGCGCGTGCTAAACGTTGCGCACGTAAGCGCAGGACGGCATTTTCAAACATAGATTCGCTGGCAGGAGGAAAAACGTCAGTGTAATGGAATTAGCAGGGAAAGGTAATCATAAGGAAGGCCAGCACGCGGCTGGCCATCAGCGATTTACAGCGATTCGTCGAGCCATTCATTGAACGGCGCTTTCGGCATGGCGCCATTCAGCATGTCGACCATCTCGCCGTTCTTGAACAGCATAATGGTAGGAATGCTGCGAATGCGGAAACGCGAGCTCAGCGCCGGTTCCGCTTCCGTGTTTACCTTCACAAATCGCACCTTGCCGCGCCGCTCGTCGGCGACATCTTTAAATACGGGCGCAAAGTTTACGCACGGGCCGCACCACGGTGCCCAGAAGTCGATCACTACCGGCAGATCGTCCTGCAGATATTTATCCAGCGTGGCGGATGTCGCGTTGGCGACTTCACCGTTAAACAGCTCACCGCCGCAACGCCCACATTTTGCTCCATCGGCAATACGCGACTCGGGCACGCGATTGGTTGCCTGACAGGAGGCACAGACTGTATTCATATTTACCTCAACCCGGACCTGTAAATCTGATGATTGCCGGACATTATGAAAAGGTTGAGTGCTATGCTCAATCTGGATTGCCCAATAGGTTCAATAGTTGATAGCTAAGCACCGACACATCAGGTAATCTTCGCGCTCTCAATGCTGGAGGAACAGATGAACGACGAATTTAAAGGCAAAAGCGGCAAGGTAAAAGTGATGTATGTACGTGATGAGGAGGGTGGTCAAAAGCCTAATCCCCGTACCGGCAAAGGCGGCCGTCCTGCTGCGCGCCAGGAAGATAATCGTCGTTCTGGTCCTCGCAGTGCACGTACTAATGAAGAGGGTGGCCGTAGCGGCGCACCGCGTGGCGCACGCAGCGAAGCGGGCGGTCGTGGTTCTGCCCCGCGTGATGCACGTAACAGTGAGCGTGGCCGCAGCTTTGGTCAGCGAGACGATCGTGGTGGCGACAGCCGCAGCTTCGGTGATTCACCGTGGCGTACCGTTTCACGTCCACCCGTGGCTGATGACAGCCAGCTGGATGACGCAGCCAGCAACAAGCCGGTAATCGATCCCGAGCAGATTCGCCGTCAGCGTCAGGAAGAGACGCGCGTATACGGTGAAAATGCGTGTCAGGCGCTGTTCCTGAGCCGTCCGGAAAGCATCGTGCGCGCCTGGTTTGTGCAGAGCGTAACGCCGCGTTTCCGTGAAACGCTGCGTTGGCTGGCGGCCAACCGTAAAGCCTATCACGTAGTGGAAGATGCCGAGCTGACCAAAGCTTCAGGTACTGAACACCACGGCGGCGTGTGTTTCATCATTAAAAAACGTATGGGCATGCCGGTTACTGAGTGGCTGACAAAGGCATCGACCAAAGATTGCGTGCTAGCACTGGAAGATGTCAGCAACCCGCACAACCTCGGCGGCATTATGCGTAGCTGCGCGCACTTCGGTGTGAAAGGTTTGCTGGTGAATGATGCTTCGCTGCTGGAATCGGGTGCGGCAGTTCGTACCGCCGAAGGTGGCGCTGAGCACGTACAGGCGATCAGCGGCGAAAGCTTTGCTGATGGCCTGGAAGCGTTCCGAAAAGCGGGTTACACCATCGTTACCACCTCCAGTCACGAAGGTACGCCATTAGCGAAAGCTGAACTGCCGGCTAAAATGGTGCTGGTATTAGGCCAGGAGAGTGAAGGTCTGTCCGACAGCGCTTTCCAGCAGGGTGATCTCAGCCTGTCAATCGGCGGTACTGGCAACGTTGAAAGCCTCAACGTGTCAGTGGCAACCGGTATTCTGCTCGCCGAATGGTGGCGTCAGAACGCATAAAAAAACGGGCCGCAAGGCCCGTTTTTGTTTTATCGCTTAGTGCGCACCGCCGCCGCCACTGCCGGCACCGAAGGGGGGACGCGCAAACCACACCAGCACCAGCAAGATCAAGAACACACCCGCCGACGCCCAGAAGATCTCATTCGCCGAGATAATCAGCCCCTGATTGGTAATTTGCTGTGCGATATACGCCGATGCCTGCTGCTGGGTCATCCCCATGCTTTCCAGTTGGTCGTACATCTGCTGTGAATTGACGTTGTACGGATTCACCGACTCCGACAAATAGCTATGATGCATCGATTCCCGATTACTCCACATGGTGGTGGTGATCGAGGTGCCGATAGAACCGGCCAATGTACGCACGAAGTTCGACAGGCTTGATGCTGCCGCCATGCGCTCCGGCGGTAAGCCCGACAGCGTAATGGTGGTCAATGGCATAAAGAAGCACGCCACCGCAAAGCCCTGAATAAACTGCGGCCACGCCGATGCGCCAAAATCCATGCCCGGCTCAAACGTGTAGGCGCGCCAGTAGAAACAGACGGCATACATGATAAAGCTGAAGGTCACCAGCTTACGCATGTCCAGCTTATGTGCGAAGCGACCAATAATCGGCGACAGGATTACCGGCAGAATACCTACCGGCGCTGACGCCAATCCGGCCCAGGTGGCGGTGTAGCCATATACCTCCTGCAACAGCTGCGGCAGTAATACTATCGAGCCGAAGTAGAGCATATACGCCAGACTTATCGACAAACAGCCAATGGTGAAGTTGCGCATTTTGAACAGCGACAAATCGACTATCGGGTGATCGTCGGTCAGCTCCCACACCAGCAGCACCAGTAGCGCCACTACTGCGACCACCATGAGCACAATGATTTCGGTGGAGCTGAACCAGTCGAGTTCTTTACCGCGATCGAGCATCACCTGCAGCGAGCCAATCCCGACCACCAGCAGCACCAGGCCGACCATATCGATCGGACGGATCTCGGTTTTGGTCTCACGTCCGCGTAAAGTTTGCAGCGTCAGTAACACCACCACCAAACCAATGGGTACGTTGATAAAGAAGATCCAGCCCCAGTGATAGTTATCGCTGATCCAGCCGCCAAGAATCGGACCGCAGATCGGCGCCACGATCACCGTCATCGCCCATAGCGACAGCGCCACACTGCGCTTCGCCGGTGGATAGTTATTGAGCAACAAACTCTGCGACAGCGGAATCAACGGACCTGCGACCACACCCTGAATGACGCGGAAGAAGATCAGCATCTCCAGGCTTTCGGACATGCCGCAAGCCCAGGACGCCAGCACAAACAGGATGGTCGACCAGGTAAACAGCTTAACTTCACCGATGCGTTTCGCCAGCCAGCCGGTGATGGGGATCGAGATGGCATTCGCCACCCCGAAAGAGGTAATCACCCACGTGCCTTGTGAGTTCGAGGCACCGAGGTTACCGGCGATGGTCGGAATCGCCACGTTAGCGATGGTGGAGTCGAGTACCTGCATAAACGTCGCCAGCGACAGGGCGATGGTCATCAGGACTAACGGCGCACCTTCAAGCGGTTTTTGTGCCACAACAGCCTCCCGCGGCGTTAGTCAGCGTTGGCACGAACGATGTCAGTAATCAGCTGGTTAACCGGCGCAAGGTCGATTGCCAACGCATTACTTTCGTAGGCGGCCTGCGGACGCACCACACTCGCCAGCGTTGCACCCTCTTTATTCTGCGTATCAACTTTCACTAGCGTGGAGAGGCCGATACGCAGCGGATGCTCGGCAACCTGTTTCGGATCCAGTTCGATACGCACCGGCAGACGCTGCACGACTTTGATCCAGTTACCGGTGGCGTTCTGTGCTGGCAGCAGCGAGAAGGCGCTACCGGTACCCATATCCAGTCCAACCACTTTGCCGTGATACTCCACGTCATCCCCGTAGATATCACTCACCACCGTGGCGGATTGACCGATACGTACGCCAGAAAGCTGAGTCTCTTTGAAGTTGGCATCAATCCAAAGGTTGGTGGCCGGAACCACCGCCAGCAGCGGTGTGGTGGTGGAAATTTGTGACCCCACCTGAACGCTACGGCGTGAAATGAAGCCATCAATCGGGCTACGGATGTCGGTGCGCTGCAGCGCCAGCCAGGCATCACGTAGTTCAGCTGCGCTCTGTTGTACCGCAGGCTGATTTTCCAGCGAGGTGTTGAGAATCATCGCCTGATTAGCATTGTATTGCTGAACGGCGACATCCAACTGTGCTTTCGCGGTGGCGACGGCATCACGCGAGTGTTGCAGCTCTTCGCGGCCAATCAGGTTTGAGGCACCCAGCGGCTCGCGGCGTTTCAGGTCAGCTTCAGCCTGATCCAGCGCGGTTTGCTGCAGCTTGATCGTGGCTTGATACTGCTTACCATTGATCATCAGCTGGTGGGTTTGACGCACGCTGGTGGCTAATGCGGTCTGCGCTTTTTCAAACGCCTGCTGCGCATCGGTTTTATCCAGCGAAACCAACACGTCACCTTTTTTGACCCTGTCAGTATTATCAAACCAAACTTTATTTACGCTGCCAGAAACCTGTGCCATCACCTGCACCTGGTTACCCGCCACATACGCATCATCGGTTTCCTGGAAGTGGCGCAGCACCAAATACCAGTAAGCCAGATACGAAACACCAATAATGACAAACACGATAGCCAGCAGGATCAGCACACCTTTGCGCTTCTTCTTTTTATTTGCTGGCTGTTGCGGGCTTTGAGCTTCCGCTGTCGCACTCATGTTGTTCTCCACGTTTTCCATTTAGTCGGGATGTGTTGATCCATCAACACGGTTGCCCGAGTCGAAAAAGCCAGCGCTTAAGCGCTGGCCGGATAAAAGGGGATTAAAATAGCGATTTCGGAAGGTGATTGTGTCGCACTTCTTGCTATTAACGTGACAGGGAGGCGATAACCTGATCTTCGTCCATTTTATCGAGACGGTTAAGTAACTTACGGGTGATGGTTTCCAGCTGATCCTGCTCATTAGTGGAGAGCGAAGACCACAAATATTGCAGGCTCTGATGCTGTGGTGGCAGCAGCTGGCGCAAGAATTCGTTGCCTTTTTCAGTCAGGTGCAGATGCAGGCAGCGGCGATCGTTCTCGCTTTCACGGCGTTCAATCCAGCCGCGCTTCTCCAGCTCATCGGCGATACGCGTTGCGTTAGTGCGTGAGGAGCCCAATGCAGAACTCAATTCTGATGGCTGGATGCTCTGATTTTCCTGGGCATCGAGGGTGATCAGCGCCATGAATAAGGTCTCGTTAATTCCCTGCGCCTTCAACATTTTGTTGCGATTATCCAGCAGTTTTCCCTGCATGTGCATGCACAGGCGGGTCAGAATGATCTCCTGCAGCGGAAAATCTTTATGGCGGTTAGCACGGATGTTTAGCATCTGTTCAATGGGAGTAAACGAACTTTCCATTTTTAAAAAAACCTCTTAGTTGCAACTGGTATAGTAATGATGGTGACAGATAAAGCGTAGTCATATTTTCCGCAGGTGATTGTTCGCACGATCACATTGTCAACATCTGACATTCCAGGTTGTTCCTTAACCCTGGGCATTTCGCCCTGACATCCCGCTTGAAAACCTGCGCGGCCGATGCCATCAATTCATCCCGGGAAACCTTTTTACAGATAAATAATTTCGCGAGAAAAAATAACTCTGGTGAATAACTGCGCTGCTAACCATAACAAAGCCAATCATCAATGAACAGTATTGCTCACCAGTTTGGCCTGACCTTTACGATTTCTAAACACTTTTTCAGCGCATCTTGCCTAAGTAAATCAATGCTTTGATTAACATTATCTTAACAACGCTCGCGCCATAGGAATACCAGCCATGATGATGGAATTCGATCGCCAAACGGGAAGCATTCAGAGCGTGAGGATGAGAGAGATAATCATTTGAGGGTAATAATAACCCAAAAAATTATTTCATTGGTGTGTTAATTAACAGGACGTACCAGTACGCTATAGCGCACGCTTCGCTTATCGAGAGGTTATTCAAGGGAAGGAAAGGGCGAGTCAGGAACCTGCTGTAGCGGTGCAATCTCATGCGCTTGTGGCCAGGGTGCCATGGGTAGGATGAAAAACGGCGCGATAAATCGCGCCGCAACAATATTAACGCTAATGTAATGCGGTTACTTAGCTGCCGCTAATGCGTCCTGAATCCATTTATCAAATTCCGCCTGATGACCTTTAATCCAGCCGTCGACGTGTCCATTGATGTCGGCTTCAGAAGCATGACCGGCATGCATCGCCGCGTTTTCGGCGTTGATATCACCAATGGGCAGCTTCATCTCAGCAAACAGCTTCGCCGCGGCCGGGTTCTTCTCGGTCCAGGCTTTGTTCGCCACGATATGCATGGTGTTCACCGGGAAGCCGTAGTTGGCGCCATTTGCCAGCTTGGTATCAACGTTGCTCTGCTCGCCTGGCAGAGAAGAGAACGGCACCTGCAGCCACACCACATCTTTACCCGGCTTCAGCACGTCGCTCACCCAATAAGGCGTCCAGGTGTAATAGAACACCGGTTTGCCCTGCTTAAAGCGTGTGATGGTATCGGCGATCATCGCCGAGTAGTTGCCCTGATTATGCTCTACGGTGTTGCTCAGCTTATAAGCATCAATCTGATGGTTAATCACCGCTTCACAGCCCCAGCCTGGCGTACAGCCGGTCAAATCGGCTTTACCATCGCCATTGGTATCAAACAGTTTGGCGATCTTCGGATCTTTCAGCTGCTCGATATTGGTGATGTGATATTGCTCAGCGGTTTTCTTATCAATGAGATAACCCTGTGCGGCGCCACCGACGTAGGTGCCCTGGCGATAAAATTTCGCATCGCCGCCCGCAGCTTTATACATGTCGTCGTGCAGCGGTTTCCAGTTGGTGGCAATAAAAGTGGCATCGCCAGCAGCGATGGTGGTGTACGCCACGTTGTAATCAATCTCGCTTGGCTTCTCGACGGTATAGCCGAGTTTCTCCAGCGCGCGGCTCACCAGCAGCGTCTGGAAGGTCTCTTCAGAAATGGTGCTCTGAGTCGGTTTAACGGTGATGCCTTTACCGGGCAGGTCGGCGGCGGACACGTGCGTCGCGGCGAACGTCGTCAGGACGGCAGCAATTAGAGCTGTCTTGCGCATAGTCATTCCTTATTTTACGTGTTACGTCGGAGACGAGCGGCCCCAGCGGACCGCTCATTAAAATCAGGCTTTTTTACTGAAAGGGCGGAGCAGTAGACCCAGCGGGCCCGTGCTGTACCAGTGGCGGCTGCCACGGCTGCGGCTGTCGCGGCCCATCGACTGCGTCAGGCGATCGAGGATGATGGCGAGGATAACAATGCCTACGCCGCCCACGGTGGCGAGCCCCATATCGAGGCGACCAATACCGCGCAGTACCATCTGGCCGAGGCCACCAACGGCAATCATTGAAGCGATCACCACCATCGACAGTGCCAGCATCAGCGTCTGGTTTACGCCGGCCATGATGGTCGGCATTGCCAACGGCAGCTGCACTTTAAACAGCATCTGACGCGGGCTGGCACCGAAGGATTCACTTGCTTCGATCAGATCAGCAGGCACCTGCTTGATGCCGAGAATGGTCAAACGCACAATCGGCGGCAGCGCAAAGATGATGGTCACCACCACGCCCGGAACGTTGCCGATACCAAACAGCATCACGATCGGCACCAGATAAACGAAGGCCGGAGTGGTCTGCATTGCATCCAGCAGCGGACGGATAATGCGTGCGGCACGTTCGCTACGCGCCAGCCAGATGCCGAGCGGCAAGCCGATCACAATGCAGAAGAACAGGGCGGTAAGCACCAATGCCAGCGTCACCATCGCCTGCGACCAGGCACCGATCGCGCCAATCGCAATCAATGAGATCAGCGTAGCAATCCCCATCGCTGGACTGGCAATTTGCCAGGCAATCAGCGCAAACACCACAATTGCCACCGGCGCAGGCATGCCGAGCAGTAACTGCTGAAAGGCGCTGAGGATGTAATCCACCGGCACACGAATGCCCTGGAATACCGGACGGAAATGGCTCACCACCCAATCGATGCCTTCGGTCACCCAGCTGTCGAGCGGAATCCAGGTTTTATGGAACGGGTCCATGATGTTGAAATGCTCAGGTGCGGGAGCGGGTGCGCTGCTGAGCCAGTCGCTGCTGCTGGCGGCATTGCTGGCGGCATCATGGCCACCGCTGCTGGCCGCGGAGGGATCGCCCCACGCATCGGCCGAGCCGTTAGCCGAACCGCTATCAGCCGGTGCAGCACTGCCGCTTGCCCAGGGATCGCTGCTGCTGGCGGCGGCACTGGTATCGGAGGTGGCCGGTTGCTGGGTAGTTTGGCTGGCACTTTCCCACGGATTAGATGTTTGTTCACTCATGATTAGGCTCCTTCACGATCTAAAGCGCGCAACAGCATGCTTTTCGAAATGATACCGACGTACTGATTCTCTTCACTGACCACCGGCACGGCGCAGGGCGCTTGTGCCACATGGGAGAGCAGATCGTTCAGCGAGGTATCGGCAGGAACCGCTAACGGCGTCTCCAGCAGCGCGCTATCCAGCCCTTCACCGGCTGCCAGCGCAGCTTTCAGCGAATCGGTGGACACCACGCCGACAAACTTCTGTTTCTCCAGCACATAGCCATATTCACGATCTTCATCCTGCAACAGCTTGATGGCCGATCGCGGACCAAAACCGGCGGCTTTACGAATCAGCGAGCCCGCACTGCGACGGGCAATATCTTTGGCGCTAAATACATGGCTGATATCGACGCCACGGAAGAAGGTGCGTACATAATCGTTGGCGGGATTATTAAGGATTTCATCCGGCGTGCCGACCTGTACGACTTCGCCACCTTGCATAATGGCAATGCGATCGCCAATACGCATCGCTTCATCGAGGTCATGAGAAATAAATACGATGGTACGCTGATGCTTAGCCTGCAGTTTTACCAGCTCATCCTGCATTTCAGTACGAATCAGCGGATCGAGTGCTGAGAAGGCTTCATCCATCAGTAAAATATCGGGATTAATAGCCAACGCGCGGGCTAATCCAACGCGCTGACGCATACCGCCAGAAAGTTCATCCGGATAGGAGTGGGCATAATTATCCAGGCCAACCTGACGCAGCGCTTCCAGCGCTTTTTCCTGGCGCTCCTGCAACGGCACGTTGGCTAATTCCATGCCAAAGGCGGCATTATTTAGTACCGTCATATGCGGCATTAACGCGAAGGATTGAAATACCATGCTGATCTTATTTCTGCGGACGTCACGCAGTTCTGAATCCGATATTTTAGCAATATCGACACCGTCTATGATTACCTGGCCGCGGGTGGGCTCGATCAGACGATTGAGAAGGCGAACCATGGTGGACTTACCTGAACCTGAAAGCCCCATGATGACGAAGATCTCGCCTTCTTCAATGGCCAGACTGGCATTCTTGACGCCGACAGAGAGACCGGTTTTCGCCAGAATACTCTCTTTGCTTTCGCCTTTATCAATCAGCTTAAATGCCTTTTCGGGATTATCCCCAAATACTTTATATAAATTCTTTACTTCGAGTTTAATTGCCATGCAGTAATTAATTTCCCGGTTAAATGTTTAACTATTTCTTGTTGTGGTCCTGATTAAATTTAAGCGCCCTATACCCTAGCATAGTGAAATTATCTGACAACCCTGAATGGCGATATTCGCCGATGCGCGCATGCACGAATAGCTAAAATCTCCAGTGCTCACAAGGGATGCGCGTGGATTAATTTTTTGCGTTTGATAATTGAATTTAGGCGTGTTTCGGTCTGTTTCTGGTACAGAGTGGCCGAAAATCAATTCGAAATGAAGAAATATAAGTGAAATAAATGACTAAAATGAGCGGAAATAAAATTGGTTTAAAAAATAATCATCACCGGATTAATACGCTAAATAATTCGTGCTGCAGCAAGGCGACAAGCCCGCTCGACCCAGGAGCATAGTTCACTATGTGACTGGGAAGAGTGGGCGCAGTCAACGCAGCTGTGGTGCGAAGTATGACGCGTATTAAAAGTTCCAGTCTTCGTCTTCGGTCTCTACTGCTTTCCCCATAACATAAGAGGAGCCGGAACCTGAGAAGAAGTCATGGTTTTCATCGGCGTTGGGCGATAGCGCGGACAAAATCGCCGGATTCACCGAGGTCAGCTCCGCCGGGAACAGCGCCTCATAACCGAGGTTCATCAGCGCTTTGTTGGCGTTGTAGTGTAGGAAGGTTTTCACCTCTTCCGCCCAGCCCACTTCGCCGTACAAGGCTTCGGTATACACCACTTCGTTTTCGTACAGCGCCAGCAGTAAATCAATCGCAAACTGCTGCAGCTCTTCGCGGCGGCCTGCATCGACGTTTTCCAGCGCTTTTTGGTACTTGTAGCCGATGTAGTAACCGTGCACCGCTTCGTCACGAATGATCAGACGAATCAGGTCGGCGGTGTTGGTCAGCTTGCCTCGGCTCGACCAATACATCGGTAGCCAGAAACCGGAATAGAACAGGAACGATTCAAGGAACACGCTGGCGATTTTTTTCTTCAGCGGATCTTCGGCGCGATAGTGCTCCAGCACAATCTTCGCCTTGTTTTGCAGTGCTTCGTTCTCTTCGCTCCAGCGATAGGCCGCATCGACATCCGCGGTATTACACAGCGTGGAGAAAATCGAACTGTACGAGCGCGCATGCACCGCTTCCATAAAGGAGATGTTTGATAGCACCGCCTCTTCGTGTGGCGTAATGGCATCTTCCATCAGGCCCGGTGCGCCGATCACGTTCTGGATGGTGTCGAGCAGCGTCAAGCCGGTAAATACCCGAATCGTCAGCTGCTGCTGCTGGTGGTCCAGCGACTGCCAGGCAGGCAGATCGTTGGAGAGCGGCACTTTTTCCGGCAGCCAGAAGTTGCTGGTCAGACGATTCCACACTTCGAGGTCTTTCTCATCCTGGATGCGGTTCCAGTTAATCGCTTGAATTTGTTTTAGTTGCATAGTTTTCATCACAGTGAGCAGGAGACGCAGCCCTGTACCTCGGTGCCTTGCAGCGCCATCTGGCGCAGACGAATGTAATAGAGCGTTTTGATGCCTTTCTTCCACGCGTAAATCTGCGCTTTGTTGATATCGCGCGTCGTAACGTCATCGCGGAAGAACAGAGTCAATGACAGGCCTTGATCGACGTGCTGCGTGGCTTCGGCGTAAGTATCAATAATCGCTTCCGGACCAATCGAGTACGCATCCTGATAGAGGTCAAGATTGTCGTTGGTCATAAACGGCGCCGGATAATAGACGCGGCCGGTTTTGCCCTCTTTACGAATCTCAATGCGCGACACGATCGGGTGAATGCTTGAAGTGGCGTGGTTGATGTACGAGATCGAACCGGTTGGCGGAATCGCCTGCAGGTTCTGGTTGTATAACCCATGCTGCATTACCGCTTCGCGCAACGCTTGCCAGTCGGCCTGCGACGGCAGGGCAATCCCGGCATCGGCAAACAGTTGTGCCACACGCGCGGTGCGTGGCTGCCAGGCTTGTTCGACATACTTATCGAAATATTTGCCATTGGCGTATTGTGATTCGGCGAAACCGTCGAAACTTTTCTGATGCTCCTGCGCCAGCAGATTCGAGGTGCGCACAGCGTAGTAGGTGACGCAGTAGAAGTAGAGATTGGTGAAGTCCAGCGCTTCTTCTGAACCGTACGCCATGCCTTCGCGCGCCAGATAGCCGTGCAGGTTCATTTGACCGAGGCCGATAGCGTGCGAACGACGATTCCCTTCCGCCACCGATGGCACCGAGTTAATTTCACTCATTTCAGAGACGGCGGTCAGTGCACGCACCGCGGTTTCCACAGTCTGCGCCAGATTGCGTGAATCCATGGCATGCGCAATGTTGAGCGAGCCGAGGTTGCAGGAGATATCCTTGCCGACGCGGCGATAGCTGAGATCGTCATAGAACTCGCTGGCGCTGTTGACCTGCAAAATCTCGGAGCACAGGTTGCTCATGTTGATGCGGCCGGCAATCGGGTTGCTGCGGTTAACGCTATCCTCGAACATGATGTACGGATAGCCCGATTCAAACTGAATCTCCGCCAGCGTCTGGAAGAAGTCGCGCGGCTTGATGTAGGTTTTAGTGATGCGATCGTCCGCTAGCATCTCGTCGTAATGCTCGCTAATGCTGATATCACCAAACGCTTTGCCGTAGATGCGCTCGACATCGTAGGGCGAGAACAGCGCCATATCGCGATTCTCTTTCGCCAGCTGGAAGGTGATATCCGGGATCACCACGCCAAGCGATAGCGTTTTAATGCGGATTTTCTCGTCGGCATTTTCGCGTTTGGTATCGAGGAAGCGGAAAATATCCGGGTGATGCGCATTCAGCCACACCGCGCCCGCACCCTGACGCGCGCCAAGTTGATTAGCGTAGGAAAACGCATCTTCTAGCATCTTCATTACCGGAATCACACCGGACGATTGGTTCTCAATGCGCTTAATCGGCGCACCCGATTCACGCAGGTTGGAGAGCAGGAACGCCACGCCGCCACCGCGTTTTGACAGCTGTAACGCTGAGTTCACTGCGCGACCAATCGATTCCATATTGTCTTCGATGCGCAGCAGGAAGCAGGAGACCAGCTCGCCGCGCTGCTGCTTACCGCAGTTGAGGAAGGTTGGCGTAGCGGGCTGGAAGCGGCCGCTAAGCATCTCCGCCAGCAACTCACGCGCTAAGCTTTCATTGCCGCGTGCCAGCGTCAGCGCCACCATGCAGGCGCGCTGTTCGAACGTTTCCAGATAGCGTTTGCCGTCAAAGGTTTTCAGCGTGTAGCTGGTGTAAAACTTCCACGCACCAAGGAAGGTGTGAAAACGAAAACCCGCAGCGTCGGCGTCGTCATGCAGCTGACACAGGAAATCGAATTCATACTGATTCAGCACGTCGGCTTCGTAGTAGCCTTCGGCCACCAGATAGCGCAGGCGCTCGCCCGCCGAGGTAAACTGCACGGTGTTGGGCTGCACATGTTGCAGGAAGAACTGGCGCGTAGCTTCGTGATCTTTGCTGAACTGGATACGGCCATCGGCGTCATACAGGTTCAGCATTGCGTTCAGCGCGTGATAGTCCAGCTGCGTGCTGTTCAGGGTGTCTGTCGTTGCCAAAATTGGGTCACTCCCGCTTTTACATTAGCGATATCGTCGGGGGTTCCCATTAGCTCAAAGCGGTAGAGATAGGGAACCTGACATTTCTGCGCAATGATGTCGCCCGCCAGGCAATAGCCTTCACCGAAGTTGCGGTTACCGGCAGCAATCACCCCGCGAATCCCGCGTCGGTTGGCATCATCATTGAGGAATTGAATCACTTGTCTCGGCACCGCACCGCGCGAACTGCCGCCGCCGTAGCTCGGCACCACTAAAATGTAGGGTTGTTCGATATGCAGGCGCTGCGTGCCGTCAACCGGAATGCGGCGGGCAGGCAGCCCAAGACGAGTGATGAATCGGTGCGTGTTTTCCGACTGGCTAGAGAAATAGACCAGTGGAAACATGGCTTATCCCCCGACCGCTGCGAGCTGGCGCAGGCCGGCGATTTTGTCGGGGCGGAAACCACTCCAGTGATCGTCTTGCGTCATCACCACCGGCACCTGGCGATAACCAAGGGATTTGAGGTTGTCGATGGCTTCAGGTTGGCTATCCAGGTTAATCAGCTGATAGTCGATACCTTTGCGGTCCATGGCATTTTTTGTCGCATTGCACTGGACACAGTTGTCTTTGGTGTAAATAATAATGCGCATGATTCGTATTTCCCTTTGATGGCGGTCAGATTGCGAGATACGAAGCAAAATCCGGTTTGCATCGAACTTCGTCCTTGACGACATTTGGTAGCTGGTTGATGGGTTGAATACTAGATGTAGTGCTTCTGGTGGTCAAGCCCACCAGATATAGGGTTTTGTGATTTTGAACGTCGGATAATCGCTAAGGCCAGAGATCATGCGCCTTCCAGGCCGGAAAAATTTTTTGTAAAGGGATTGAGGGGGGAGGTTAGGTCGAATTTTGTGCGGTTTGGCCCTCATCCCAGCCTTCTCCCGCCAGCGGGAGAAGGAGCCGATCGAGCTTCGATATAAACTAATGAACCACCTAGCTATCCCCTCTCCCGCTTGCGGGAGAGGGTTAGGGTGAGGGCCAAAGCGCACAGATCGCACCCACAAAAAAGCCCCGCACAAGGCGAGGCTGTTTGCATGCAATGACACGCTTATCGGCGAGAAGACACCAACAGCGCGCCGAGCACCAGACCTACCGCAGCACCAACACCAACGCCGTGCCACGGTTTGTCATGCACATAAGCATCAACCTGAGTACCCGCATCACGTGCCGCTTGTGACACGCGACTCTGACCGCCGCTCAGTTTGGCACGCGTCTGTTTCAGCAGCGCCTGCGCCTGGCTGCGTGCACTATCAACCTCGTCTTTGGCTTCACTGCCATAAGATTTAAGTAACGCCTCTAGCGAATCGGCCAGTTCGTTTACATCCTGATTGATATCAATGTCATCGTTTTTTACGCTTCGATTAAACATTTTTTAGCTCCCTTTGATTTAAAACGTAATACTCAGTGTAGACGAAGCGTGATTAAACGCAGGGATGTGCCAGGCTTTAGGGAAAATTCCGAATGCCCATGCCATCCTGCTGTTGTAAGGTTGCGGGGCTGTGAGAAGAGAGGAGCAAGCATGTATTTACGACCCGATGAGGTAGCACGCGTACTAGAGAAAGCGGGCTTCGAAATGGATACCCAGACGCCAAAAATTTACGGTTATCGCCGCGGCGAAAACTATGTCTACGTTAATCGCGAAGCGCGCATGGGACGTACTGCGTTGATTATTCACCCTACGCTGAAAGAGAAAAGCCACGGCTTTGCTGAACCGGCGTCGGAAATGAAAACCTGCGATCACTACACGCAATTCCCGCTCTACTTAATGGGCGATTCGCAGGAGCATTACGGCATTCCGCACGGCTTCAGCTCGCGCGTGGCGCTTGAGCGTTATCTGCAGGGCGTTTTCGGCGCCTGATGCTGCGCCCCGTGGTTGCGGGGCCGCACACCTTCCCCAAATCCTTACCTTCTACCACGTTGCAAATCGCCACGCCGACGCGTATAACCCTGTGTCCATATAGATGTTCAGACGTCCATACGGATAAAAATGATGCAAACTCAGGATTCGCCCCCGCAGGAAAATTTTAAGCGCACCATGAAAGTACGGCATCTGGTGATGCTGTCGCTCGGCGGTGTGATTGGTACCGGCTTGTTCTTCAATACCGGCTACATCATCTCAACTACCGGCGCGGCTGGCACCTTGCTGGCTTATCTGATTGGCGCGCTGGTGGTATGGCTGGTGATGGTGTGCCTCGGCGAGCTGGCTGTAGCGATGCCGGAAACCGGCGCGTTTCATGTCTATGCCGCACGCTATCTCAGCCCGGCAACCGGTTATACCGTCGCCTGGCTCTACTGGCTCACCTGGACGGTTGCGCTGGGATCCAGCCTGACTGCCGCCGGCTTTTGTATGCAGTACTGGTTCCCGAGCGTGCCGGTGTGGCTATGGTGTCTGGTGTTCTGCATCGCCATTTATCTGCTGAACATTGTCTCGACGCGCTTCTTTGCCGAAGGCGAGTTTTGGTTCTCCATCATTAAAGTGATCACCATCATCGCTTTTATCATTCTCGGGGCCGGTGCCATCTTCGGTTTTATCCCGATGAAAGATGGCAGCGCCGCGCCCGGCTTGCACAATCTCACCGCCTCGGGCTGGCTGCCACACGGCACTTTGCCGATTCTGATGACCATGGTGGCGGTAAACTTCGCCTTCTCGGGCACGGAATTGATCGGTATCGCCGCCGGTGAAACCGAACAGCCACAAAAAGCGCTGCCGCTGGCGATCCGCACGACGGTCGCGCGTTTGATCATCTTCTTTATCGGCACGGTATTCGTGCTGGCGGCGTTGATCCCGATGGATCAGGCGGGGATCGTCAAAAGTCCGTTTGTGCTGGTGTTTGAAAAGATCGGCATTCCGTATGCAGCGGATATTTTCAACTTCGTGATCCTCACGGCGATTCTTTCGGCCGCCAACTCGGGCCTGTATGCTTCAGGTCGTATGTTGTGGTCGCTAGCCAATGAGAAAACCTTGCCGCGCTGTTTTGCGCGCGTGAACCCGCGTGGCATTCCGGTGCTGGCGCTAACGGTCAGTATGATTGGCGGGCTGCTGGCGCTGTTCTCCAGCGTCATTGCACCGGATACGGTGTTTGTCGCGCTGTCGGCGATCTCCGGCTTTGCCGTAGTGGCGGTGTGGCTGAGCATTTGCGCCTCACATTATGTGTTCCGCCGTCGTCATCTGCAGGCGGGCGGTACTTTGCAACAGCTGGCTTATCGCGCACCGCTTTACCCGCTAACGCCGATTCTCGGCTTCCTGCTGTGCCTGTTGGCATGCATCGGTTTAGCGTTCGATCCGTCGCAGCGCATTGCGCTGTGGTGCGGCATTCCATTTGTGCTGTTCTGCTATGCCGCCTACCATGTCACCCAACGACGTAAATCATCTCACAAGGCTGAGGAGGCCAACGATGTCGCGTAATCCCATCGCGCAGGCACTAACCCACACTGACACGCTGATTCTGGATGGTGCATTGGCGACAGAACTGGAGGCGCGCGGCTGCAATCTGGCTGATGCACTGTGGTCGGCCAAAGTGCTGATGGAAAATCCAGAGCTGATTTATCAGGTGCATCACGACTACTTTGCCGCAGGCGCACATGTGGCGATCACCGCCAGCTATCAGGCCACGCCGCAGGGGTTTGCCGCGCGCGGATTAGATGAAGCGCAGGCGCTGGCACTGATCAAACAGAGCGTGCAGTTGGCGCAGCGTGCGCGCGACGATTATCGCGCATCATCTGCCAGCACCGCACCGCTGTTGGTGGCCGGTTCTGTCGGGCCGTATGGCGCGTTTCTGGCCAATGGCGCCGAGTATCGCGGTGATTACGCGCTGCCAGAAGAGGAGATGAAAGCGTTCCATCGTCCGCGCGTGAAGGCATTGCTGGAGGCGGGAGTTGATCTGCTGGCATGTGAAACGCTGCCGTCGTTTGCCGAAGCGCAGGCGCTGATAAGCTTATTGGCCGAGTTCCCGGACAGCAGCGCGTGGTTCTCCTTTACCTTGCGTGATGCTGAGCACATCAGCGACGGAACGCCGCTGAGCCAAGTGGCCGAGTTGGTGAATGGCGCGCCGCAGGTGGTAGCGATTGGCATCAACTGCGTAGCGCTAGAGAGCGTAACGCCGGCCCTGCGCAGCTTGCAGGCGCAGAGCGATAAGCCGCTGCTGGTCTATCCCAACTCCGGTGAGCAATATGATGCCAGCAGCAAAACCTGGCACTCGGCACCGTCGGGTTGCACGCTGCATGACAAGTTCCACGAGTGGCAGCTGGCCGGTGCGCGTCTGATTGGCGGCTGCTGCCGCACCACGCCGCAGGATATCGCCGCGATTGCCGCCTGTTGTCAACCGCAATAAAGCGCAGAAAATCATCAGTGATAGCGCGATTAAGCACAGAAGGGCGAGGTAAACTCTCCTTTCTGATGCTGAAGCGGACCTGCTATGAACCTGCGACACCTTTTTCCTGCCTGTGCGCTGCTGCTGAGCGGCTGTGCCACCATTGTCGGCACTGAAACGCAACCGGTAAAAATCGACTCCGTGCCGCAAGGCGCACGTTTCACCGTGCAGGATGAGAACGGCCGCGCGGTAGCGCAGGGTTATACGCCGCAAACCGTCGAGCTGGCAAAATCCACCGGTAACTATTTTGGTAAGAAGCACTATCAGGTGATGCTGGAGAGCCCGGGCTACGTGCCGGTGACGTTGCCGATCGAGGCCAATGCCAATCTGTGGTATTTGATCGGCAATATCCCGCTGTTGGGCTTCCCCGGCTGGCTGTTGGTCGATCCCTTCTATGGCGGCATGTACGATCTGAAGCCTGAACATCCGCAGCCGAAGCTGAACGTGGTGGGTGCGCGCGGTTGATATACAGGTGCGCATGAATGCGCACCCTACGAAAACCCGGTTACATTAACGTAAGGTCGCCATTCATGGCGACCACATCGTCATTACTGCGCGGTAGGCTTCACCATCGCAGTGGCGGGCTTATGCTGCGCCAGATATTGCTGCTGGAAAATGCACATGCGGATGGTGTTGCGGTATTCGCCGTTGATGAAAAATTCGTGCTTCAGTACGCCTTCCACCTCAAAACCCAGCTTGGTGTAAATGTGAATCGCCTTCTTATTCTCCTGATCGACAATCAGATAGAGTTTGTAGAGATTCAGCACCGAAAAGCCGTAATCCATCGCTAACTTCGCCGCTTTGGTGGCTAAACCTTTGCCCTGATGTGAAGGATCGATGATGATCTGAAATTCAGCACGGCGATGCACGTGATTAATCTCGACCAACTCCACCAGGCCGGCTTTGTGGCCGTCGTGCTCCACGACAAAGCGACGCTCGGTTTGGTCATGAATATGCTTGTCATACAGGTCTGAAAGCTCGACAAACGCTTCGTACGGCTCTTCAAACCAGTAACGCATCACGCTGGCGTTGTTATCTAATTGGTGCACAAAGCGCAAATCTTCGCGCTCCAGCGGACGTAACTTAACCGTCATACGGTGTTCCTTGTTGTTGAGTGTTGCTCCACGATGCGGCCCTGCGCCATACGCGCCGCGCGATCGCACATGTGATCGATCACGTCGGGATCGTGACTGACCAGCACCATGGTTAAACCATCTTTTTGCTTGAGATCGTTGAGCAGGTTGAGGATCTCGGCCTGGACCGACATGTCCAGCGCCGAGGTCGGCTCATCCAGCAGCAGGATCTTCGGTTCCAGCAGCAGCGCGCGCACAATGGCGACGCGCTGACGCTGGCCGCCCGAAAGTTGATGCGGATAGCGATCCGCCAGCGCCGGATCCAGCCCGACATGGCGGAAACCGGCATTAATCCGGTCGTCGATACTATCACGCTTCAGCATTTTCAGTGGTTCCGCCAGCGTGCGACGCAGACGATGACGCGGATGCAGCGAGGCATAAGGATCCTGAAACACCATTTGCACGTCACGGCGCAGCTGGCCGGTGAAAGCTTTGCCGGGTTGCACTGCGCTGCCTGCCAGCGACATGGCACCGCTCCAGTGTGGGTTTAACCCGGCCAGCACCCACAGCAGCGACGACTTGCCGCAGCCGGATGGGCCCACCAGACCAAAGCATTCACCGGCCGCGACCGTTAGCGACACGTCGTGCACCACGGTACGCAACTCGTACCCTTGCTTGTGCGACACGCTCAGGTTGGATAACTCAATCATAATTTCTCTCCAGCGCGGCGCGATCGAGTACCGGTAAACGTTCACCGTGGGTGGCTTTGCTCGGACGACAGGCCCACAAGGTACTGGTATATGGATGGCTGGCATTAGCCAGCTCGGCGGCCGGCAAGGTATCCAGCACGCGGCCCTGATACATCACCATCACGCGCTCGCAGTGTTCAGCAACCTGTTGCAGATCGTGGCTGATTAGCAGCAAACCCATGTTGCGCTGTTCTACCAGACGACGAATGAGCGCCAACACCTGATCGCGCATGGCATGATCAAGTGCCGACGTCGGTTCATCGGCGATCAGCAATTCGGGATCGGTAATCAGGGCGATCGCCAGCATCACGCGTTGTCCCATGCCGCCAGAGAGTTGATGCGGATAGCGCTTCATCAGCTGACGCGGATCGGGCAAGCCGACCGCATCGAGCATCTCGCACACTTTCTCCTGGCGCTCGGCACGGCTCAGTTTGTGGTGCAGCACTAGCGGCTCTTCCACCTGCCAGCCAATGGTGCGCGTGGGATTGAGCGCGTATTTCGGATCCTGCATCACCATCGCCACTTTACTGCCGCGCAGCTGGATCCAGTCGCGCTCGCGTAGGCTCAATGCATCGGTGCCGACAATCTGCAAACGGTCGGCCTGCAGCTGCAGCGAAGGCGATAGCAAGCCCATTAGCGAGCGGGCCGTTAGCGATTTACCGGAACCGGACTCCCCCACCAGCGCCACACGCTCACGGCCAATTTGAAAGCCGATGTTATCGACCAGCAGCGCATCATCGCTGCGGATGGTCAGGCTCTGTACGTCAATTAACAGATCATTTGGCATGGCGAGTATCCAGTCGGTCACGCAGGCCATCGCCTGTCAGGTTAAACGCCAGGCTGGCGAACAGAATGGCACCACCGGGCGCGGCGGCAACCCACCATTGGTCGAAAATGACTTTACTGCCTTCGGCCACCATCGACCCCCATTCAGCGGTAGGCGGTTGCACGCCCATGCCGAGGAAGCCCAATCCGGCGGCAGACAGAATAATGCCGCCGAGGCTCAGCGCGGCGCGCACCACCGCCGTTGGCATACACAGCGGCAGAATATGGCCAAACATCAGGCGCAAGCCGGTGATGCCCTGCATCCGCGCGGCAGCAAGATAATCACTGCGGCGCAGCGCCAGCGTTTCTGCACGCGCCTGGCGTGCAAACGGCGGCCAGCTGGTGAGCGCCAGCGCCAGCGCGCCATTCATCAAACCCGGACCGAGCATGGCCACCAGCGCCAGCGCGATCACCAGATTCGGCAGCGACAGGAAGATATCGGTGATGCGCATTAATACGCGCTCGGTCCAGCCGCCGACGTAACCGGCGGTGATACCGACCAGCAGGCCAACCGGAATGGTCAGCACCAGAATCAGCGATACCAGCAGCAGCGTCGGGCGTGCGCCGTAGATGACGCGCGACAGCAAATCGCGGCCAAAGCCATCGGTGCCGAACCAGTGCAGCGCCGACGGCGCTTGTAAACGCTGGGAGATGATCTGCGCATTGGGATCAAACGGCGCCAGCAAGGGCGCGAACAGCGCCATCGCCACCACAATCAGCACCAGCGTCAAGCCAATGGTGAGCGAGGTCATGCGGGCGCGACGGCGACGCGGGCGCAGCGTTTCCAGTTCAGAGAGTAGTTGAGTCATCGGGTCCTCGGATCGGTTAACCAGGTCAGGGCATCGGCCAGCGCATTGAGCAGAATGAAGCAGCTACCAATCAGCAGAGTTGAGCCGAGAATCGCCGGTACATCAGAGGAAAACAGTGCGTTAGTCATGTAGCGACCGACGCCCGGCCAGGCAAATACCGTTTCAGTCAATACCGAACCTTCCAGCAGCGTGGCGTAGGAGAGGGCGATAACGGTAATCAGCGTGCCCAGCACGTTAGGGAAAATATGGCGCAGCAGGATGCGGCCACGGCTGGCGCCCTTGGCGCGTGCCAGTACCACATACTCTTTGTTGCTCTCTTCCAGCAACGCAGCACGCAGCAGGCGCGTAATGCCCGCCATCGCCAGCAGACCAAGAATCACCACCGGCAGCCACAGATGGGCAATCGCATTGCGGAACATCTCGGGATCGCCGGACATCCAGCTATCAATCAGCACAAAGCCGGTTTTCGGCTCCAGCGTGTAGATCCAGATGTCGTCAAGCTGGCCCGGACCGGCCGACCAGTGCAGCACGGCGTAAAACAGCAGCAAACCCAGCAAACCGAGCCAGAACACCGGCACTGAGTAACCGAGTAGCGAAACAAAACGTGCGACGTTATCGATGATGCTGCCTGGCTTCCACGCTGCCAGCAGCGCTAAGGCAATGCCGAACACCGCGGCAAAAATCATTGCACAGGTTGCCAGCTCAAGGGTGGCAGGGAAGGTGCGCATCAGGTCGGCGCTGACCGGCTGATTGGTCAGGTGCGACAAGCCCAAATCACCGCGTGCCAGATGGCTGATGTAGCGCCAGAACTGCACCAGCACCGGCTGATCGAGACCGAGATCGTGGCGCACCTGCGCATAGGTGGCTTCACTGGCGTGATCGCCGGCGATCTGCTGCACCGGATCGACAGGCGACAGGTGCGACAGCATAAAAGTGAACGCTAACAAACCGATCAACGTCACCAGCAGCGACAGCAGGCTAGTGACGAGGTGGCTAACGCGTTGCCAGAGCGGCCGGGCGAACCCGGCCTGTGAAGCTGACACTGCCATTACTTAGAGACCTGCGAGTAATACACCATGTCTGGATTGATGCCTTGCACATAGCCTTGCAGATTGTCGCGCAGCGCAATCAGGTTTTTTGCCTGCAAGCCAATCACGTACGGTGAGTTCTTCAGCACTTCACGCTGCATCGCCTGATACAGCTCAACGCGCTTGTTCGTGTCACTCTCGGCGGTGGCCGCCAGCGTTTGCTTGTTCAGCTCTGGAATGTGCCAGTCAGAACGGTAAGCCACGGTTTTACTGCCATCTTCCGGGTTGTACGCGAAGGACGCGGCGTTGGTGTTGGGATCGAAATAGTCTGCGCCCCAGGCGTTCAGGGTGGCTTCGTATTTGTGCGCCTTCACGCGGGTGGAAACTTCAGAGCTCAGGCCCGGCTGCACTTCCACTTTCACGCCACCTTTGGCGAAGCTGCCCTGCAGCGCTTGGGCGATGTCGAGATACGGCGGTTGGTTGCTGGTTGAAAGCGTAAAGCTGACGTTGGTCAGGCCGGCTTTCTTGAGAATCGCTTTGGCTTTTTCAGGATCGTAGCTGTACGGCGTGTCGTTAATGGCACCGAGGAAACCTTTCGGCAGGAAGGTTTGATGCACGTCGAACTGGCCTTTCAGCAGGTCGTTAGCGATACCTTTATAGTCGAACAGGTAACGAGCCGCTTCCCATAGCGCCGGATTCTTCAGCACCGGATTTTCACCCATGTTGAACTGGATGTAGTAGAGCGATGCCATGGGGATCGCTTCGGTCTTCACGCCGGCTTTACCTTTCAGCGAGGCGATCTGATCCGCGCCGAGGTTACGCGCGATGTCTACATCACCCTGTTCCAGCAGCAGACGACGCGCAGCCGGTTCCGGTACGTTTTTGATCAGGATGTTTTTCAGCTTCGGTGCGCCCGCCGGGGAAGTCGGGTTGGCCGAGAGCAGAATCGCTTCATGCAGCACCACTTTGCGAATCTGGTACGGTCCGCTGCCGGCCGAGTGGGTGCCAAGCCAGGCGTGGCCAAAGTCGCCGTTTTTGGCATTCGCCTGCGCGGTTTTCTCATCCACAATTGAGGATACCGGCGCAGACAGCAGGCTCAGAACATAAGCCGGGCTGACGTTGGCGCTCCAGCTGATCTGCACATGGTTGTCATCGACCTTTTTCAGGAAGGTATCAACATTGTCTTTATTCCAGCCGAGCTGGGTAAGAATAAAGGAGGGATCGAGATTCAGTCTAACCACGCGACCGAGCGAAAAGATCACATCTTCCGGACGCAGCGGATTGCCGCTGGCGAACTGTGCGCCTTTGCGCAGTTCAAAGGTCAGGCTGCGATTATCGTCACCGGCTTTCCATGAGGTGGCCAGCGTGGGTTTCAAATCGGTAGGGTTGGTAGGATCAGACTGGACCAGGCGCTGATAAATGTTAGTGAATGCTTGCACCGTGGTGAGCTCAAAGCCCTGCGCGGGATCGAAGCTGTCGGCATCATCCGTTGACTGGGCAATAACCAAGGTATCTTTCGGCGTCGCTGCCTGAACAGAGAAGGCGGCTGCCAGCGATAGCACCAGCAGTGAGGGAATAATTTTTTTCATGTTGTTTCCTTGCCTAAAAAAAGTAACGCGAGTTTACGAGAGCGCAGCAGTGAAGAATAGTCAATTTCAGGCTATGCATATGCATTAATGATCTAAGTCGTGTGGTTCAGTTATAAGGCTGGCGGTAAGTGCAGCGCGGGTTACGCGGTACGCATAAATGCGTAGCCGACAAAAGCTCAGCGATAATTGTAGGGGCGCCATTAATGGCGATCGGAATAGTTAATATCAACTCAACCACAACGGAATTTAAATGAGTGTTGAGTTACAGATAATTAACTTTACTTCGTTACGTCCCGGAATATAATAGCCGCAATTTCAAAGCAGGAGAGTTCAGTTGGACAGTCACCCTTTTAGATGGCAACACAAGGCAAGCTGACGCGCGAACTTTTTTGTCGCTGCTTGCCAACACGGCGGGCAGCAATCCTCCTCTCTTCTGATGATTGTTCCCTCACAACGACACTGTAACGGGCCGAAGCTCGTGGGAACATCATCATGCACATGATTTTTAACACACTTTTCCCTCCGCCTCGATGCGCGCGCTGAACCTCAGCGTGCTGATTTACGCTGCGCGTTAGACAGCTCTTCGCTGTTCGACTGCGTGGTGTTTTCCCTCGTCATTATCTATTACTCGTTATTTAACGAGCGACTTTTTTCGTCTTTAATTTCCGGGAGGTGATATGGAAATTCCCGACAGGTTATTTTTAATTTAATAACGCATTGCCGTTAATTTAATTACATCCATTTTGTGTGCATGGCATGCAGGGATATCTATTGCCGTAAAACAGAGGAATGTCATCATGACTGACATGAAACTCAACCAGGACAAAAAAGCCTGGAATACCACACGTCCGCAGCGTCATAAAACGCCGCGCTACCTGATTGAAGATGAAGCCGGATTCACTGCCGATGAAACTCTGGTGCGCCTGCGTAGTGATGCGCTGGGCCTGAATGAGCGTGAAGCCGAGGCGCGCTTAGCGGTGTATGGCCGTAATCAGGTTGAACACGATAAAGCGCCGCCGGCGCTGGTGCAGCTGCTGCACGCGTTCAACAATCCGTTTATCTATGTCCTGATGGCGCTGGCTGCGGTGAGTTTTTTCACTGATTTCTGGCTGCCGATGCGCAACGGCGAGGAGACCGATCTGACCGGTGTTATCATCATTGTGACGATGGTAACGCTCAGCGGTTTGCTGCGCTTCTGGCAGGAGTTCCGCACCAATAAAGCGGCACAGGCGCTGAAGTCGATGGTGCGCACCACCGCGACCGTATTACGTCGTGAATCAGCGCAGCACGCGCCCAGCAAACAGGAAGTGGACATTGCTACGCTGGTGCCTGGCGACATCATCTATCTCTCCGCGGGGGATTTGGTGCCCGCCGATGTGCGTCTGCTGGATTCGCGCGATCTGTTTATCAGCCAGGCAATTTTAACTGGCGAATCGTTACCGGTTGAAAAATATGACGTTACCGGCCATGTCACCAGCAAAAGCAGCGGTGCCAGCGAGCAGGGCACGTCGCTGCTGGAACTGGGCAGCGTCTGCCTGATGGGTACCAACGTCTCCAGCGGCAGCGCTAAAGCAGTGGTGGTGGCGACCGGCAGCGAAACCTATTTTGGTAGCCTGGCGAAATCGATTGTTGGTAACCGCTCACAAACCGCCTTTGACCGCGGCGTTAACAGCGTGAGCTGGCTGCTGATCCGCTTCATGCTGGTGATGGTGCCGGTGGTGCTGCTGATCAATGGCTTCACCAAAGGCGACTGGCTCGACGCATCGCTGTTTGCGCTGGCGGTGGCGGTCGGATTAACGCCGGAAATGCTGCCGATGATTGTCAGTTCAAATCTGGCGAAAGGCGCCATCGCCATGTCGCGGCGCAAAGTGATCGTTAAGCGCCTGAACGCGATTCAAAACCTCGGGGCAATGGATATCCTTTGCACCGATAAAACCGGTACGCTGACGCAGGACAACATCATTCTGGAGCATCATCTGGATTGTGCTGGGGTGGAAAACTCACGCGTGCTGATGTTGAGCTGGCTCAACAGCCATTATCAAAGCGGTACGCTGAACCTGATGGATCGCGCCATTTTGCAGTACGGCAAAAACCGGGTTAGCGAGGCGGTTGGCGACAGCTACATCAAAGTGGATGAACTGCCGTTTGATTTTATCCGGCGCCGTGTCTCGGTGGTGGTGCGCGATCGTCGCCTGAATCAACAGATGCTGATTTGCAAAGGCGCAGTGGAAGAGATGCTGAGCATCGCTACCGCCGAGCGCGAAGGCAAACTGGTGCAGCCGCTGAACGAAACGCGCCGTGCAGAACTATTGGCGCTAGCACATCAATATAATGAGCAGGGTTTCCGCGTGTTGCTGGTGGCCAGTCGCGTGCTGGCGGAGCCGGGTTTGCAGCAGCCGTTGAGCGTGGCGGATGAGCAGGGATTGACTGTGGAAGGACTGCTGACCTTCCTCGATCCGCCAAAAGAGAGCGCCGCGAAAGCCATTAGCGCACTGCGCGACAATGGCGTCAGCGTCAAGGTATTAACCGGCGATAATCCGGTGGTTACCGCGCGCATTTGCCAGCAGGTTGGCATCGATAGCGGCGCGATCGTTACCGGCGACCAAATTGCATTAATGAGCGATGAGCAATTGGCGGCGGCTGCAGCACAAAGTTCGGTGTTCGCTAAACTCACGCCGCTGCAAAAATCACGTCTGGTGAGTACGCTGCAGCAGCTTGGTCACACCGTTGGTTTCCTGGGCGATGGTATTAATGATGCTCCGGCGCTGCGTGATGCTGATGTAGGGATTTCCGTCGATAGCGCGGCGGATATCGCGAAAGAATCTTCCGATATCATCCTGCTGGAAAAAGATTTGATGGTGCTGGAAGAGGGCGTGATGACGGGGCGCGAAACCTTCGGCAACATCATAAAGTACCTGAACATGACCGCCAGTTCTAATTTTGGCAATGTGTTCTCGGTATTGGTGGCCAGCGCCTTTATTCCGTTCCTGCCGATGCTGGCGATTCATCTGCTGATTCAGAACCTGATGTACGATCTGTCTCAGCTGGCGCTGCCGTGGGACAAAATGGACCGTGAATTCCTGCGTAAACCGCGTAAATGGGACGCGCGTAATATCAAACGCTTCATGCTATGGATTGGACCAACGTCGTCAATTTTCGATATCACCACCTTTGCGCTGATGTGGTACGTATTTGCGGCGAATACGCCAGAGATGCAGTCGCTGTTCCAGTCTGGCTGGTTTATTGAAGGCCTGCTGTCGCAAACGCTGGTGGTACATATGTTGCGGACGCAAAAGATTCCGTTTATCCAGAGCCGCGCTGCGCTGCCGGTACTGCTGACCACGGCCTGCGTGATGATCGCCGGCATTCTGCTGCCGTTCTCACCGCTGGGTGCCATGGTTGGATTAGTGCCGCTGCCGTGGTCCTACTTCCCATGGCTGGTGGCAACGCTGCTCGGCTATTGCGTCGTCGCGCAGGGCATGAAAATGCTCTACATCAAGCGCTTTGGTCAGTGGTTCTAAGACGATGGAGGTGACATGCGCAACAGAAATCTTAATAAGGTGGTCTTCCATCTGCTGCTGATGATGGTGGTCATCGTGGTGTTGACGCTGGTATTGCGTTAATCACATGAAGGGCAGGAAATCCTGCCCTTTTCTTTACTCTTCATCCGGTTGGTAATACTGCACGCCGATTTCAATGCGCTCGCGACCGCTGGCGACGCGATGGCGATTGCTGTCGCGCAGCGAATAGATGCAGCCGCAATACTCCTGCTGATAGAAACGTTCGCGCTTGCTGATCTCAATCATGCGTGACGATCCGCCGCCTTTACGCCAGTTAAATTGCCAATAAAGCATATCGGGATAATGTGCAGCCGCACGCACGCCGCAATCGTTAATCTGCTGCATGTTCTTCCAGCGCGAAATGCCAAGTGAACTGGTGATCACCGGAAAACCGTTTTCATGTGCATACAGCGCGGTGCGCTCGAAACGCATATCGAAACACATGGTGCAGCGCACGCCGCGTTCCGGTTCCCACTCCATGCCGCGTGCGCGCGCAAACCAATTGTCTTTGTCGTAATCGGCATCCACAAAAGGGACGCCAAACTGCTCGGCAAAGCGGATATTCTCCTCTTTACGCAGTTCGTACTCTTTCAGCGGATGAATGTTTGGGTTGTAGAAGAAAATGGTGTAATCAATGCCGGAAGCCAGCATCGCTTCCATCACTTCGCCCGAGCAGGGCGCACAGCACGAGTGCAGCAGTACTTTATTGTGACCGTTGGGTAAAGGGAGCGGCTGGCGTGTGAAGGTATCAGACATAAGAATTATTGGTTAATAGAGTGTTGCGTAAAGTCTAAGGTGATTAGGCTGAAGATGCAAAATTGACGAAAACGGGGCAATAAAAAAGGCCGCAAGCGCGGCCTCTGGATTGGGCAAAGAGCGTTATTCAGTCACTTTCTTTTTCAGATCGCTGGCACCTTCTTTGGTTTTATTCCAGCCTTTCTGCGTGCCTTCTTTCGTGGCATCCCAACCTTTCTCGGAACCTTCTTTAGTATTGTTCCAGGCTTTTTGCGTGCCTTCGCTCGCTTTGCTGCTCAGATTATCGCTTTTGCCTTCAGCAGCATGTTTAGCTTTCAGCTGCTGCTCTTTACCTTCGTTCTGCGCCTGATGCAGTTTTTCTTTAGCGGTGTTAGCACCGGCTTGCGCGTTAGCGACGGTGTCATCAGTAGCATGTGTAGTGGCAGCAAAAGCCGAAGAAGCCAACAGAAGAGCCGATACTGCAATAATTGTCTTTTTCATAATTCCCTCTTTCTTGAAATATGTCGTCTCAGGTATTCATCCTGGCATAAGCCACGATGGAAAGATTTAAGAATAAACCAGGAATGAAAAAGGTCTAGTTTCGCTGGTGAAATCACCTGCAGATAGCATTTTAAGCCGTTGGCATTTACAGGAGGCAAGCACAAATGACGTGCTTTACGTTCAGCAACAAAGATTAAGCTTGCATGCCAACGTTACCCCGCGCTGAATGGTTGTACTGTCATCACTTATCCTCAGTGGGATCTGCTCGACTAGCTCACCTAAAATCTGGAGCAACTTTTACTCATCGTCACGCTCTTTGGCGGCCCGCTGACGGGCATAAAACTCATCTTCTGCGGCGATGATTTCGTCCATCAACGAATCAACATCTACGCTATGCAACTCTTCGGTAAACTGGCCGGTTAACGGTGTTTCTGGCGTTAATTTTCCATCTTCGTACAGCTGCCAGATCTCTTTCGCATAGCGGGTTTGCAGTATCTGCGGGGCAAACTGGCCGTAGTAAGCGGTAATATTATTGACGTCGCGCTCAAACATGGATTCGGCGTGATTATTAGCGGCGGCGTCGACAGCTTGTGGCAGGTCGATGATCACTGGCCCGTTCGCGTCCTGTAACACGTTAAACTCTGACAGGTCACCATGAACAATGCCGGCACACAGCATGCGCACGATGTTGCGGATCATGGTTGCGAAATCAACAGCGGCATCCTCTGCCGAAAGCATCACGTCACTCAGACGTGGAGCAACCATGCCTTCTGCATCCGTGACCAGCTCCATCAACAACACACCGTCGATGCAGATATAGGGTTGGGGAACGCGCACGCCAGCATTAGCCAGACGAAATAGCGCATCGACCTCCGCGCTTTGCCAGGTCTCTTCCTGTTGCTTACGTCCGAATTTCGAGCCCTTTTGCATGGCACGCGTATTACGCGAGTTACGGACTTTACGTCCTTCCTGATAATTCACCGCCTGCTTAAAGCTTCTCTGCGTGGCTTCTTTGTACACTTTGGCACATTGAATTTTACCGCCACTTAAAACTGTGTATACGTCAGCTTCTTTGCCGCTTCTAAGTCTTTGAAGTACTTCGTCGATCAAGCCATCATCGACGAGAGGTTGGAGTCTGTTTGGGATTTTCATTCCAGTCGCCTTGAAAGAGTACGAGTACAGATACAAAAAAGCCCGCAAGGCTTACGCCGTGCGGGCTCTTAGGACTTCATCGAATGACTCTGGTGTCATCGATGGAGAATTTTGGTGGGCTGGCGGAGTCTGAATAAGGAATATAACTTAATGAAAATAAAATGTTTTATTCAATTCAAGTTTCCTTCGTATACCTAAACGTATACCAATTCAGGAAAGTAACAAATAAAAAACTCGAAATTGGACCATCTTATCTCATCAGCGAAATCGCTGATTTAATATACTCTTCATGAGGTTTGAACTTCGACATATGCCGCACACACACAACCAGAACCCGCTGGCTGTGGAATTTAGCATAAAAGGCGTATGTGGTGTAATACCCTTTAGGATGCGAATACTTCAATGTACCAGCCTCGCCAAAATGTTTAAGTAACAAACTGGCGGCGGACAATGAAGTTAGCCCATTGCTATATGCGATGATCACCTCTGGCTTGCAAAGCGGCAGCGTTACATTCTCGAAGAAGCCCATGGAGTTTTTCACCAGTTGCTCAACGGATAGATTCTGCATCAATGCTTCCTTTTGGATGGATGCTGCATTTTGGGAGCACATCATAAGAGCGTTAGTGTAAACGACATCCTGCCAATCATAACCAAGCCCTACAGGAATTTGTTGCAACCTCTTCGCGAGGTGAGTTATTCCCCAGGCACCTTCGATTCCGTTCTGAACATTTGAGATGGTAGGGGACTCGAAATCTTTCTCAATGGATTGCGCGTTGGTAATGTGAGCATCTACGAGGGAACCATTGAATCCCATCATTATTACGCACTTTCGATCTGGAGGAGATGCTAAAAGTTCAAAGGCACTGTCGTAAGGCCTTCCTGGTAAATCGCTTAAGCCAAAGTCTGCTAAACCATCTAAGATGAATTTTTTTGTGGCTTCCATTTGAATCCCTTCAGTGAAAATAATCACTTCATAATACGTGAAAAAAGTTTTTTTTGGATTTATCCTTCACAATGTTCACCTTGTATTTTTTACAATTAAAAACAATGAATTAAGTGATGATTAATCCATGAATGGTGAGCTGTATCGTTCACCGCTGGTGAAGCATGGCCGCAAAAAAACGGCTTTCGCCAGTTCTGGGCAGTCATATTGCTGTTGGATCATCACATTTCGGTAGGCAGTCGCTGCTGCTTTCTACCCTCAGGTCAAGGTTGGTATGCATGCCCAGCTTCGTGCGTCGCTTCAAGTAGTGATGCCCGCACTCCCGCACTACGCCCTCAAACAGCAAACTAAGCATCTTAACACCTTGCGAATTCTTGTAGCAGCTGACCCCATCAAAGCCAGATATGCGTGATAGAGGTACAGCTTAGGCTATAAGCGGCTAGTGCTGGCGTTCCCCTCATAAAGCGAATTGATTCTGGCAAGGTAAAAAGGTAGCCGCAAAAATCGGCTATAGGATAGGCGCCTCACTTAATGCATATGAATTCTTCCGCATTCTGCTAGGACTGAGGAAGAACTTATGATTAGTGTGGCAAGCTGTAATTCTGCAAAACTGGCGCGTGTTAACGGCAAGCTCACCACTGATTTTCTTTTTCAGCTGCAAATCGTTCTCGTTTACTGGGATGATTTATAGTAGGCATAGGATAGGCAGGCGGCTCGATACGCTGCCGCTGCGGTCAGTGAAGCGCAGCGGGTGTTTGGTAACGGCAAGTATTATCACAGGAATGTACCTTGAATTAATGTCCCTGCATTTCGGATTGTCAGACACTACGTCTCTTCCGGTAATAACCTTTAGTACAGCTCTGACACCGTTCCATCTCCTGAAAGCGCAAACGTATCAGGGAGAGGTCAATCAATGCAGCGCGCTCGCAAATATTCCAACTTTTCGAAAGATGCAAACACCACCTCATCCGCTACTGCCATCATGGTAGCGATTTTCGCCATGACTAAAAACGGCGCAGCGATGACGCTGCGCTCCTTCACTTTGCGTCCAGCGGCATTTACCAGTCACTGTAAGAAACAGGCGCATGAGTTTTAGCGTTTCACTTCCTGCCGGGCTTACGTAATCGACAGTCCGCTTTGTGCCAAAAGCGGACGTTTCAAGTTTAAACATGGGCAGGTAAAAGTCTTTATTAGTCCGGTATACACACCCGGATACGGTGCCCGTCGGGATCTAACGCAACGAACGTCTTGCCAAAAACAGCCTGCCTGGGCTCCTGTTCTATCTGCACACCGCTTTCTAACCACTGCTGATATAGTGCATCAACTTCCTTAATATCTTTAACCATAAAACTCAGCTCAGTTCGGTTACCTTCACCGCAGGATGCAAAGTCACTCGCCGTTGTTGACCATAGTCCGAGGTTCAGGCCATTTTTGAAGGAAAAAGCCGCCCATGTTGGAAACATTACATCTGGTTCTTTATTAAATAGCTTTTGGTAAAATCCGCTGCTAGTGATTGGGTTATCAACATAAAGAATGATCAGGTTAGGAATCATGAGTGTTACTCGTCAAAAAGAAAGAGACTTCACTATCGCAGGGAGCATTGACAGAACATGTCAGCATCAGGACCGAAGCGTGCAGAGCGCCTACTCAATCTTTTACAGATTTTATATCAGCATCGATATCCGGTAAGCGGAAACTGGCTTGCTAAAGAACTCTCCGTCAGCCTTCGCACGCTTTACCGTGATATTTGCGCGCTACGTGCTCAGGGAGCTGACATTCAGGGAGAAGCCGGGACGGGGTTTATCCTCTCACGAAGCCATCATTTGCCGCCTATGATGTTTACCCCTGAGCAACTCGACGCACTGGCGCTCGGATTGCGTTGGGTATCAGTATATGGTGACGCAGGTATCGCAAAAGCAGCTTCTGAGGTTACGGGTAAGATCCGGCAAGGTCTGCCCGCAAAGTTAAAGACGCTGTTTGATGAATCGACACAATTAGTTGGAAGAACTCAGGTTGCCCATCACAATTTTGAAAATCTGAACTCTCTTCGAAGCGCCATCAGGAGGAGACAGAAAATCCGGACTGGTTATACAGACAGGCTGGGTAATGTGAGTGAAAGAACGATATGGCCTTTCGCCTTAGGTTACTTCTCTGGTGATATTGTGCTTGCGGCATGGTGTGAAAAACGTAATGCCTTCCGCCATTTCGACGCAACGCGATTAACATTTCTTCAGCTTGTGCCTGAAAGTTATCCCCATTCCCGTCATCGCTTACTCCAAATGTGGCGCAGTGCGGGTCTGGATAACACAATTCCCGGGCGTGCCTGAACTGAGTGCCAGTGTTCCAGGATATTTAGGCCTGCCCATATTTATGAATATGTCCGCGGACCTTCAGCTCAGTTAGCCAGCCCACCTTGTGCCAAAAGCGGACGTTGTTAAGGTCATGGAAGAATTAGCGGTTTCTTCGCCTGCTGATTTTACATCCACGCTTAATTTATGGATTATGGATTTCCACATGTTCTGAAAAGGATTTATACATGCGCGTCCTCTTTCCACCCAGGCTGGTTCCGGGAGATGCTATTGGAGTAACAGCTCCATCTTCTGGCGTACCTGAGCACCTGCACCCCAGGTTGGAACTCGCCATCAAAAACCTGAAGAAAAAAGGTTTCCAAGTCCGCGAAGGAAACTGCTTACGCTCGCAGCACAAAAATAAAAGTTCAAGTAAGAGTTCTCGCGCTGAAGAATTAATGTCTTATCTTACTGACCCAGAAATAAAAGCTGTCATGCCCCCTTGGGGCGGCGATCTAGCAATGGAAATAATTGAATTAATTGATTTTAATCTGCTAGCCAAGTCTGAGCCGAAATGGTTTGTAGGTTTTTCAGATCTAAGTACATTTCATTTTCCACTAACCACGATTTCGGGCTGGGCTACTCTGCATGGGCCAAACCTAATGGATCTTGGCGCTCAAAAGTTAGATGCCACCACTCAGGCTGTATGGGAAATTCTGGAATCGAATCGTGGAACTGTAATAGAACAATACTCTTCAGCTGCATTCCAGGCTGATGAAAATCAATGGGGGACAGCATCAGATGAAGGTTTTAATCTGACCCAAAAAACACAGTGGAAACGTCTTGATGGTGTTACATCTTCTCTTACCTTTAGTGGCAAACTGATTGGCGGCTGCCTTGAAATAATATCGAGGTTAGCAGGTACACCATTCGGGAATTTACCATTGTTCAAGGCGAGCAATAGCGCTGAAGGAGTAATTCTCTATTTTGAAAACGTGGAAATGGCTCCCTGTGAATTAACACGCGCATTAATTAGCTTACGATTACAGGGTTGGTTTGATAACTTAAATGGTGTTCTTATAGGAAGAAGTGCTGCACCCGGCATAAGCGACCCAACTAAACATAATTATCTGGATGCCCTTAAAGCCGCTTTTGAGAATGTTGCCGTGCCCGTACTGTATGATGTTGATATTGGTCATATACCTCCTCAAATCTCCCTGGTAAATGGAGCCGATGCGACGGTATTTTTTGCAGAAAATGGTAGTTCGGTAACTCAGCAGTTGTAGATAAGGTAGTTTTAATAACTAAGGCGGTCCTTGCGTTCTTTTGCTCTTAAGGTCCGCTTTTCGCTCATTGCGGACCTTGCTGGGCGCGTATTTCCGCTCCGTGCCAGGAACGGACGTTACTATAATTGAAGTTGGATACCCGAAAATGATTTCAGATGGCACTTTTTACATAATATCCGGCAGTCCAAAAATCATGGGAAAGAACAAATGCTGAAAGTGGCTACGCCTACTATTTAATGCAACTTCTGACAGGGTAAGAAAGACGGATTAGACCCAGCCATTAAAACGTAACGTTAATAAGTGGCTTACGAAGCGGCTTACCTTCGAGAGCTGCATAGCGGGGATCGGCTTTTGCCTCATCGGAGAATCTGACGCAGCCCGTCTCAATTTGCATATGGCCTTTATCAAGAAGCTTGTGCAAATCGGCCGCAAGGCAGACGCCGTTTTCTACACTTGAAGACCCTCCACTCGCGTAGCTGATAATATGTGCAGCTTCAAGCGCGAGTCGTGTACCTGAAATTGCGCATTGATTTTCCCAGTTGGTCAGGACTGCGCACCTGAATCGTCCCTGAGCTTGCCTGACTTCAGCCCGGGTATATTTTTTTTGACTGGAATAATGTGGTACGTCGAGCTTTTCCCGCTCAAGTTCACTCTTGTACTCAAGCCAAATCTCACCATCATCCATTTCATCAAGTTCATCGTCCGGCCAGCCAGCGCTTTGAAGTTTCTTCCGTGCAGCTGCGTAATCACGCACGGATTTATCAGAGAGATCCTTACGTCGCTCAAGCACGACGGTATATTTTCCTCTCTGGACGGGCGGAGTCCGATCGCCAATTTGCATCGACTCACCGCCTGAACTTGCAATTAAGTTCGCTCTCCAGGCAGCATGAAAGATGCGTTCGCCTACGTGTTTATTCGCTGCACCTGCACTGCTGAATCGCTCACCATCAATGTAAAACCAGTATCGTCTTTTACGCATCCTGTCGGCTTGTTCTGGTGTGTATCGCCTCGTCACAACGGTCTTCCTTAATAGTAAAAAATCGATATTGCATTCATAGTCTGATCTGAATAAATAGGGCGTTAAATTGCCGATCAGCGAAGTATTTCGCAATACTACACCATTGAAAAAACGTCCGCTGATCGCTCTTAGCAGACCTAATTTGCAGCAACACTAATCATTCCCAATCAGCCACAGTCGTCAGGCCCATAGCGCCGCTTCTGTGAGTTCGATGAAAGCTTAACGGCTCTACTTACAGCAAACGTAAGCAGATTACTGAAGATTGTCTTGAAGCCAGCGACGAGTGCCCTCAACATCATACGCCTTTGATCCGTAACCGCTTGCAAGCAGTGAATCTGGAAGGAATACATCATATTTTTCCAGGTACTTCTCCGGAACGTCTGCGGCGAGGTCAGCCTCGGTGGGCAGGCCCGAGTTCACCATATGTTTAAGCGCGTGCCTGACCGATGCCACGCTTGCGTCTTCAGCCTCAATCACACCGGCAAATGAACTGACTTTAAAGCCGAATCGCACGAGCAATGCTGTGATCGTATTGACGACTTTGTCCCCCATCCAGGGGAGCACGCAACAGTGCGGTCCCAAAGTGATAAAGTGAGCATCCTGCAGTTGGTAACGCCGAAAGTAGTTAAGGCCCTCTTTAAAGAGCGATCTTGCGGCGGCATCGGCATAGTCCACCCTCTGGTCACCAATCGCTATGCGGTAATCCCCTTCCATGTATATCGCAAGCATTTCCTGGCGAACAACATCGTGCACAGACATGCCTCCACCGCTGAACAGCGGTGGCTGGCCACCTTTGGTTGATTCGACGTAAATGACCTTTTTCTCTGCATCAATTTCGGTCACCTTCCAGCGAAGCCCACCAAAGATGATGTGCTGCCCTGGCAAAAGGGGTGAGTCTACCGGAAGTGTGCCAAGAATCCGGCTGCCTGTGACTATGCGAAACTCTTCCGGCGTATTGAATACGGCATAAAACGTATAGTGGTTGGTAAGTTTCTCGCCCTCAGCGCCTACAACGACCTCTCCGCTCGCCAGCTGCGTGAGCAGCCCGCATGCACCCATGTGTTTGAGCAGTATTTTGAAAGCGGATAAATCGATATTCCGGAACGGACCTTTTTGACAGAGCTGTAACCAGAGCTGATCCGCCCGAACCCCCCCCCACTGCGCGGTGATAGCGAGGATTTGATGCAGCAGCGTCGAGTAATGTTTCTGAGAAGTATCCGCTGGTTCGAACCATTGCTGCGAGATAGTGAGTCTAATCATTGCCATCGATTGAACCAGCTGCAGCCTCAGGTGGTCTATCATGCCACTTGTTGCTGTGAGTTCGCGTTCTGTAATGAGCATTCGCAGTACCGACGGAGTTCCACGCCGCCCTGAACGGCCCATGCGCTGACGCAGGCTTGAGACAGAGTGAGGAGGGGTAACCTGAATAACTGACTGCACCTTACCGATGTCGATACCCAATTCCAGCGTCATGGTACAAATAGCTGTAGTGGGCAAATCTCCTCGCTGTAATCGTTTTTCCAGCGTCTCGCGAAGTTCTCTGGCGAGAGAGCCGTGGTGGGGAAAGAACTCATTGGGGACGACCTTTTCCTCGCACATGTCGCTAAGCGTGGCAGCAATGCTCTCCGTACGCTTTCGGCTGTTGGCGAAGACCAGATGAGAATCACCACGGCAGAGCCTGAAGATGTCCGCACATACGCGCTCTTCAGCCGGCGCCTTTATCTCTTCGTCCTTGATGTTAACCGGCTCCAGATAGCCTTTGACCTGCACCTGAAGCATGGCCGAACTGCTGTTGTCCGTTATCGTTATGCACTCCAGCTGCCTGTCCGGGCGCAACTGTTCAGGCACTTTCTCCAGTTCGCCAAGTGTGGCGCTCAGCGCGACCCGGGGAACCGGATTATCGTGGCGACCGAGCACATGTTCAATTCTGTTCAGCAGAGACAATAGCTGCATGCCGCGATCTGTGCCAATGAACGCGTGAAACTCGTCAATGACCACATAGGCAACGGATGAAAATGCCTGCTTAAGCCAGCCCGATGAGTTAATCAGCAAAGACTCAAGCGACTCAGGCGTAATGAGAAGGATGCCGGAAGGATTGGCCCGGGCTTTCTGCTTTTTACTCTGAGGAACATCGCCGTGCCAGGGCGTCACCTTCATACCAAGCGCCTCGCCCAGACTTTCCAGACGACGATACTGGTCGTTGATCAGCGCTTTAAGCGGGCTGATATAGACGATGCCAAACCCGCCGGTAACATCAGCCGTTGCAGAGCAGGCTGGCAGAAAAAACGCCTCTGTTTTACCCGCAGCTGTACCGGCACTGATCAGCACGTCGCGGTCACCTGCTAAGACGGCAGGAATTGAGCTCTCCTGCAGGGGTCTTAAAGCCGGCCAGCCCTGCCGGTAGACCCATTTCTGAACACGGGGATCGAGGCTGTTATAAGCGCGACTCATAACCTGAAGCTGGCCAGGCCGTCATTATCTTCTTCGTCGTCAGAAACGGCGTCATCCATGTCGCTTGGTCTGTCATCCTCGATAGCAACGCCTGAGATTAACGACTGCCAGTTCATCGAACGGTTTTGCTCCAGAATGGCCAGCATATCCAGAAACCCCTTGATAGTATTGCGGGGGGTCCGGAAGTAAGCATCCCCGATAGTGTTACTGCAGTGGTGAAGAAAACCGGTGAGCGCATCATCCGAAACGAGATATTTATCCGTATCCCCACCAGCGTATACGTGACGGAGATTTTTTAGCAGTATGTAGAGCTCTTCAGGCGTCAGGCTTGCGAGATGCAGTGCTGGAGAGGAGTAATCGATGACACCAAAACGTTGTGCAAACCGATTTTCAGCCAGGCGAGACTGAAGCGCTTCATAACTGTAAAGGCCCTTGCGCGGGTCAAACAGGAATTCGGGTGTGCCACCGAGGATAAATCCAAGGTTTTCAGCGGAGCCCTGCAGGCAGTCATTCAGGATCCGCAGGATTTGCTCATAATTTGCCGTTCTCGCCTGCGTATTGTTCAGCTTATAGAGATTCACCATCTCATCCAGGCTGACCAGAAGTCCGGAATAGCCCGCCTGGCGTACGAAGAGACTCATCAGCTTAAGCGCATCATAGAATGAGGCGTCTGAAATAATAGTACGGACGTCCAAATCGTTTCGGGCATCTGTTTTCGTGGTGTATTCACCCCGCAGCCAGCGAATGGCATTGGATTTCAGCGCCTCATTATCCTGTTCATGCCCGCGCCAGAAAGCCTCAATGACTTTTGCAAAATCATATCCACCCACCATCTCAGTCAGCGCTTCCAGACGTCTGTGGATCACCGTAGAAACGGCAGAGCGGTCAGCATCCGCCTCTTTCCTCGCCTCCGTGACGAAACGCTCCACTACGCTCAGAAGCGCGTTCCCATCCGGCTTATTCCGGGTTGACATATTTTTCATCAGCTCAGAGTAAAGATTACGCGCTTGTCCTCCCGAAGAATGAATACGTCTGTCAGGGGAGAGGTCGGCACTGACAGTGACCAGTTTTTTCTCCAGTGCAATGGATCGCACAACGCTCATAAAGAAGGTTTTTCCCGAACCATATTCGCCGATGATCAGCCTGAAGCTGGCGCCACCGTCGGCGACCCTCTCAATATCCTGATGGAGCGCTGTAATTTCATTTATGCGTCCAACCTGAATATGCTGGATGCCAATTCTTGGCGTCACACCTGATTTCAGTGACTGAATAACGGCATCACGCTCTCTGGTTCTTATACGTGCTCCAGACATTTACACTTCCTCTAATTCTTCGGCAATTTCAAGGTCTACCCAGATATCATCTTCTGCATCGTCCAGTACTGGCGCATCGACCATTGCAAACGACCAGTCATTAATCACTTCAAGCGCTCCGCCCAGCATCAGGCCAAACTGCCCACAGAGATCGGTTGCTTCTTTGCGGGACCACTGTTCTTTTTCTCTCAGCTTTTCGTAAAGCTGACTATGAGCGAGGTCCAGTCCTGCCGTCTGTGGCTCTGGAGGGGGGGCGCCCTCGCGCGGCTCTAATTCGTCTTCTGTAAAAATCGTGCTGAGTAGTTTGCGCACGTCATCCGTAGCCGATTCATGTCGGGCCAGCACCCTGGCATCAAGAGTAAACTCCTGTGGAACTGGAGTTTTATGTGTGAAGACCTGTGCTGAGGGCTGTTCGTTCGTCGAATGCTGATGGATGATGCCGGATAGCGTGGAGGGATCGAGTCCTAGCCCCGAATAAATTTTTTCCAGCTGTTTGATTTCAGCGGCCTCGATGCGTCCATCTGAACAGGCCACGCTCACGATAAACTGGCCGACGGCTGCCTTTTCAGCAGGATTCAGCAACGCCAGCCTGTTTTTCATTCCCGTCATATTAGCCGGCGTGTGAAGCTGCCAGCTCAGATAGGCATGCAGGGAGCGCCTTTCATCTTCGTTAAAGTCCGGATTATGATCGATAGCGTTTTCCAGCACGGTCCGTTCTGACTGCTCTATGTTATTATCGATCATGGCCACAATCGCCCCCAGCCGCAGCATCATGACGGCTGAAGTGAATGCCGGTGTCGGAGAGATGCGGTGTCCGTCTCCTGCTGCATATAACACCAGCACACCGCCGACTTCAGACTTCACATGGTGATAAAACGGATCAGGTGCCATCCGATATCCCATTTTTGCGGCAAAAGCCTGCATCAGATCGATTTCTTTTTTATTTAATTTTGCCGGGATACCCGCCCCCATATGCTCCCAGAAATCGGCAACCGAGGTTAAACCTGCTTGACCCGCAATGACGCCATCAGCCCAGTTCCTGAATGCACTTAATGCTTTGCCTGCGCTTTCGTTGATGATTTCTGCTGGCAGTAACATAATCGCTGCAGTGTCGTTTTCAGAAGTATCTTTCCTGCCCAGATAACGACTGTAAGCATCCAGGTCTTCTGTACACACCTCTGCCAGTGTCACAATTTTCTGAATGGGACCTTTTAAGGAACTTGGATCAGGAAGATCGGCAACCGGGAGACGTACATTGCGTAGGCTTGGGCTGGCGGGCGCGTAATCAAGCCGCAGTCGTGTTTTGTTCGGCTTAACGACCATCCCGTCCCCAAATTTGAGGGTGTATCGCCGCTTGAAAAGCATCGCAAACTCTCTCGCACAACGACGGGCAGGGGTACGTATCGTGTATTCCGCATGATGTGTCACCCACGTAAGCGCCAGATCGGCTGACACGGGTATTCCTGCTTCTACCGCTTGTGCAAGTGAGAGCTTAAACATCATGCCGTTACTCAATCCAGACTCGTTGCCAGAAGCGGTATGGAGTTCAGTCTCCGGCCGCAAGATAGACATGGCTTCCAGCAACTGCGATGAGTAGTGACGGAAGGAGCGGTTTTCAAAGAATACCGACCTCAGCCGTTCAACCTCAGAAAACAGCGAGCAAAATTCAGCATCGGATATATTTTCATCTCTGCTGTCCACAAGGGCCCTTCTCTCCAACCCATAGAGGTAGATAAACACATATCCTACAGGGCATGATGCATCACATCGGTCACTTGCCAGCCAACTGAGATATGCGCCGCGAGACTCTGGAGTAAGGGAGCAATATTGCGGCCAGTAACCCAGAGAACCGTCTTCGTAATCATAGGAAACATGCTGAGTCTTTAGCGTGGCATCAATCAGTGATGCTTCACTCCCATCATTATAATTTCCACTAAGGCTTTGCCCCTGAGGCTTCATCCGCTGGCCGAAATACAGGAACCCGCCAGCAATGACGAGCCCACCTACAGAGATCTCATTACCCGGCAGTATCCACTGAGCGAGAACGCCGCTTTTCTTGGAACTAGCCTGTCGTGGAGCGGCAGAGATCCGGTACTCCACAGTCCGTCCCGTTGTCAGCGTAAATGTTGCAAGCGCATCGTCGTCACTGTCATCGTTTACCACATTATTCCCACTGTTTTTGTTATCCGTATTCCACGTACTGGGATACTCTTTTTCGGCTTTATATGAATTTGAATTGCCTGATTTTTGTTTTTTCTTTTTGAAAAACAATAAATAAATCAGATAAATTGCCGCTATGAATATCCATAATTCCATGAGCAATAACCTTTGAGTTAATTTGGCTGTGAGTTATGACGCAAGTAGATTAATCTTAAAATAATACTTCTATATCCCCAGGGTTAACACTAAATTCTTCACCTATCTAAGCTACTAATATTTATGAATAAATAATTAAATACATAAGCGAAGTCAGTATGATTTGCTGTAACCAAACTAATCTGGGAGCAACTATCGTTGTGAGGGGGTAAAATCTTTCTGGACTCCAGCTCCTGAGATGCAGCAGGATTTTTGGGGGTGTCACGGTGAGGAGATTCGAATTGCTATCTTCCGCCGTTCGTTCTCAGCAGAAATTAGGTTTCATGTGCTTGTTGGCTATGTGCATGAAGAGACTATGCCAGGTGAAGACTTCACGAGAGTCTCTTAGCAAAACCTCCATCTTCTAAAAAACCTATTACGTCCGCTTTTCGCTCTAAGCGGGCTTTGACTCGCGCGCCTGTTTGCGTTTTGCCAAAGCGGGCTTAATTTACTTTAAAGGTTAACTAACCGACAATTCGCAAAACCTTTTTGTGCATAAACCCTGGCAGAATCAATTTGCTTTTCTCTCAGCCCGCTATCCCTTCCAGCGTGACCGATGCTCCGCCGTAAACAATGACCAGTACGTTATCAGGAGTGTTAAACCTGATTTTACGGTCGTACAACAGTGAGAGTGACACGCCGCATGCCGGCTCAGTAAGTACTCGATGGTCATCGAGAAAGCGCCGGCAGGCTTGCAACGCTTCCTGGTCGGAAACCAGCATACTTCTGACATCCAGCCGTCTGGCCACATTGAAAACATTTTCGCACACCTGACTTGCGGCCAGCGTCGTGGCTATGCCGCTGACCTTATCAAGACGCACCAGCTTACCGGCATTAAGCGAGGCGTGAAGAGAGGCCGTGCCGTGGGTTTCCACGGCGTAAACCGAATATGGCCAAGCTGATGTTTCTCCAGCCCCTGAGCGATGCCGGACAGCATGCTTCCGCCACCAATGGAAAGGATCACCGCATCAGTCTTTACCCCTTCGCTGATGACCTCATCCACGATTGTGCTGATGCCCTCCCACAAAAGTGGATGATCAAAGGGATGCACACAGATGATGTCATCTGTCGCCAGTGACAGGGTGTAGTCGTTCGCCTCACTCCATACTTTCCCGTGCAGAATAAGCCTCGCGCCTTCCTGCTCGATAAGCTCTTTTGCCCTAGCAGACGTGCTTTCTGGCACCACGACAGTGACCGGCAACTCTAGTTTGCGGCCGCAATGTGCCACCGCTATGCCTGCATTGCCGCCAGATGAACTGATGAAGGCTGTTGCGCCCCTTTCCGCGTAGTGGCGACAAATATTCTCCGCGCTCCTGAGCTTGAACGATCCTGTCGGCTGGGAAGATTCCATTTTAAGCCAGACATGGCATTCGCAATGCTAACTTAAAGGCAGTGAATGTATAAGAGGAGTCCGGATACTTATTCCCATGAGTGTGTTCCTTAGGATTTCTTTTCCTGATAAACGGAAGCGTTTCAGTCTAAGAGACAGATTTATCATAAGGGGTACGAGCGTAAAGGGATGGATACAACGTCTAACGAAAGTACTGGTTACAGTTACGTCCTAACAAAGTAACGGTTCGTCCGCTTCTCGCTCACAGCAGCCCTTTCGCCCATGCATGGGGCAGTTTCGTGTAGAAGCGGGCATTTCAAATTCAGTGTGTTAAATTTAAACGCTGCTATCGTTTGCTTAAAACAGGAGTCCATAAGTGAACATCGACTGGCATAGTTCTTCATTAACACGTTCTAAAATCGTGGATAAAAATTATAAAAATACACAAAACGTTCGCCGTTTCATGGTGGATGTGTGTGGTGCAGACTTCCGCTTTGATCGCGAGTTTATGGCCTGGATAAGAAATGATGTACCAAAAAATTTGGGTGATGTAATTGATGAATTGAGACGCAGACATTCACTCTAAAGCAGGAGCGGCCTGTCTTCGCTGCCAGTGAGGAACGCTTCGGGCCGATCAGTGCCAGGAGCGGACGTTTAAGTAAATATAGAAAACAGCACAATCACAGGACCTGTCCATAATACTAACGCTCACCGGTGAACCATTCATCACGATCCTAATTCCCATAGTATTCGAGTGTAATATCCAGTTCCTGCACATTAGCAGGAAGAATGAGCCCCCACTCGGCAGCTAGGCTGCGCTCTTTAATCAAAGTGGAGGCACCATTTTCAGAACGGCCTTCAGTAATAAAGCTTTGGTAATAGTCTTCTGAACAATAGAGACAGATTTCGCTTGTAAACATATCGGGAAGGCATATTACTGCAGTAATCCGAGGACGATAATCCATGTATGTAGTTGCCATAATAAGATTTGAACAGGCGTTGATCATGGTCTGCGCACAAGCTGCCTTATCTCTAATCGTGCTGTACTTCCCCTGAACAAGATTGATCTCTACAGGGATTTTGAAATTCCAATAATGCTCATTTTCAGAAAATAGGGCCCGATCAGGGCAGTAAAAAGTATCAGCCCAACGGTTAAGGGCTTTCAAGCGGCGTGGAGTATTTCTGACTTTGGTTCGATGATCTCTGTTAAATCGTCTGCTCATATATATTAAAATTTTACCCTTCAGATGGTTTAGGCGGTATTTCAGTACAGGACCACACTCTATTTATATAGTCCAGATGATGGTTACGAATTATGTAACTATTCTTTCCCGATTTGAAATTACCTGCGGTCTGCTCTTCGCTTTCTGAGGGCCTTCAACTATGTTAGCTCGTCCTCTTCGAGCCCAGTCTGTGTGAAAACTGCTTTGATTGTTTAAACTACGAAAAACAGCGCTGAAAACTGCGCTCATAAGTAAATTTTAGCTACGCTAAACAGTCGAGAAATTCCTTGTTTTGCCTAGATGCACGCACTTCAGTTTTAGGTCAGAGTTTTAACACAGCCTTTGCCATGAGCGGACGTTACTAACTCCGGGGTTACTAATCTGCGGAGAGAAGGTTAACTCATCCTTTCCTAAAATTAGGCGGGTGTACCCAAAGGCACAATGTAATTAAACACTCTAGCAATTAAAGATTAAACTGTATTCTGTCAATATCATTGTTTTCATTGTCTACGACATTTATGAACATCGATGCACTATGTGCAACCATTGATTGAGTGGATGGATGCTTCCATTTATCATGAGTGCCAGCTGAAAAAAAAGCAATTGCTAAAATTGACTTTGATGGACTTAGGATTAATTTACTGCTTTCTATGTCACCATGATGCGGCACAATAACATAAGTGTATTCATTGTTCTTAAGCGCAGCTATTTCTGGACATAAATCAGTATGAATATGTTTGTATAAATAATCTCCGGGAGCTAAAACCTCCTCTTTTTCAGTACTAATATGTGTAACTAGTGCATTATCGTTTTTTTCTTTTGAAGAAGAAATAGGTTGAGTACGATATGAATGCAGAAACCCGTTAGCAAATTTTATTTTAATCAAGGAACAGGGTATAACCTTCTGAAAAGTTAGTTTATCCTTAAGGAAAAGATCATTTGTATTGCTAGGGATGTATATATTAGACACCATTTTTAATATGTTTGAATCCCAAGATAAAAGTCTATGATGATCGCTATCTAAATGAGATAAAATCATATCCACCTGTGATAAAGAATTAAGATCAATTATAAGTTTATTGGTGGACAGTTTTTTATAATTAGGCTTTAAAATGGGCTTACCTGCGCCACAGTCAAGAAGGATACCCTCTTTTCCGTTGTGTAGCAATGAGCACATTCCTTGCCCTACAGAATAACTGTTTAAATATATTTTCCCACTAAACTCCTTATTTATTTTTGTAGGATTTTTCTTTTTATTTAGGAAGCTTTGAATCAGATTGTTTTTTGTCACCAATTTATTTGATGGGTAAACAAATGCCAAGCTTATGATTTTAATTTTTTCATACTCTTGTTCTGTTTCACTTGCCTCAGAGGGTTGATAATTTTGATAATAATATCCATCGGCAATATTTGAATTTTTAAACTTCAATAAAACATAGCAATGGCTATTCTTAAGGTTATTGAAATGCCGTTGAACATACAAGTTTCCTTTTTTGGATTCTCTATTGTAAAACTCCGACTCTTTGATGTCGATTGAAAACGTTGAAACCGCAGTTGAATCGTCATTCAACTCATCTCTATTGAAACTATTTAATCTGACACCTTGATGTTCAGGCATATAGTCTAAGGTTATATTTGCCTTGTCTAAGCAGCACACAAAAGTCAATGTTTTTTCACTCATGAGTTCTTACCTCCACATGTAATTTTAAACTTCCTTTAGATATGTTGACTTGCTACCCATTGATTCACAAGCAATGAGGTTAGCAATTCCCGCTCCTCGCCCATAGCAGACTTCTCGCCCAACTCTTGAGAATACCAAGTTAGAAGCTATCGTGGTGCCTTTCAAATTCACTTGCTATTTGTTGGCATGCTTTCTCATGAAAAAGATCTGTTGTCATGACAATAGAATAAGGATCGTAGTCATTTACAAGTTTATCTGCATTCAAACTTACATCATCTTCCGGCCGAAAGAATAGTCCATCTTTATCACTGATAAATTCTAAGTCCATACGTCGGATCGTCTGGTCAATAAGATATCCAGCTTTTTCTTCCTCAATCATAATTTCTAACGAGACGTATCCGGGCATCTGAACGATTCTCACAGCTACAATTTCAGGACGAAGATATGAAGGATATTTTTCTCGAAGTCGTTGCGTGACATCCTCGGCCATATAATGTTCAGTGGAATTTTGATGTGGTTTTGCTGATTTGATTAATAATGCAATAGCCTTATCGAGCGGGTAACGAAAAAACTCTCGTGACGTACTGACACGGAAATCATTCAGTTCATTATGTACCATAGCTTCGAGAGTTTCATGTTGTTCAGCAAACAGCTCAAAGGCCACTTGAAACGGTGTGGGCACACCAGTTGAAGAAAGTTCACGTGCACGCATGCGGGAGTCGCGTAACGTTCGACCGATTTTAATCAACCCGGGCATGCTCGGATTGATTAGAATATATACATATCCAGGAACCATAGATACTTTTCCTTTTGCTAAAATTCTAGCCTGCTACATATTTCACCACAGCCCATCATTCTTCAGGCAAGTTGTGATGACTACTAATAAAGTGACCAACGTCCGCTCCTCGCTCATAGCGAACCTTTTGCTAGCGTCCGCTTCGTGCTATTTGAAGCGGACGTTTCCAGCATCTGCGAGCACTAATCGGTGAAGAGTAAATCTTACCGCACAATAATTCAGATGCACCGTAATCTTCATGGCCTTTTTTCAGGATTCTGGCCGGAAAAAAGTGCCGGAAACGCTTCGTTAGCGCCAGAATCGCGCTGAGGGCCTCTCAGGGGGGGCGGTAAGGCACTTTTATGTCAAAAGAGTGTGTCCGGGCTGTTGTGCCTGAAACCTGACGGAGCAGAAATGAGAACGCAAAAGCGATGTATGGGATACGTGGCGATCGTGGTCGACGACTACGACCGAGCGATAGAGTACTACACCGACAAGCTGGGCTTTACCTTGGTTGAGGACACGCCGCAGCCAGGCAAACGCTGGGTTGTGGTGACACCGAAGCCGGAAAGCGACTGTAATCTCCTCTTGGCTCGCGCCTCAAACGAGCGGCAGGAGAGTTTTATCGGGAACCAGTGGGCGGGCGGGGATTCCTGTTCCTGCAGACCAACGACTTCTGGCGCGACTACAACGCCATGAAGGAAAAGGGCGTCCACTTCTGCCAGGAGCCGCGGGAGGAGAAGTATGGGATGGTGGTTGTATTCGAGGACATCTACGGCAATCGCTGGGACCTCTACCAGAACGCTCAGCCCTAACCGCTTTAAGGCTGCGCGTGTTCCGTTCGTGGCCGGGGTGTTATGTCTAAAGTGGCAGAACTTCCCGGTCGCCATCATTTTAACGTCCGCTCCTCGCTCATAGCTGCCTAAAGTCTCATTTGTAGGATTCGGTTACGAAAGCACTCTTATAAAAGTGGTGAACAGATTTTACAGGCGGCCAAATAGGTTATACGGCCACTTTTTGTGCAGAAAAACCGGCTTTCGCCGGTTCTTGTTAGTTATTAAGCTCAGGCGGCATCACACTTTGGCAGCCAGTCAGAACTACTTTCCTCAGTCAGATCGAGGTTGGTCTGCATCCCAAGCTTCGTGCGCCGCTTCAGATAATGATGCCCGTACTCGCGCATAATGCTCTCCAGCGACAGACTGAACATCTTCATGCTGAGTGGATTCCTGTAGCCGTTCGCCTCCATGTAAGCCAGATAGGCGTGATAGAGATAGCGTTTCGGCTGTAGTGGCCTGATGCTGGCGTTCCCCATATAAAGCGAAGTAGGCTCCGGCGTGGTGAACAGGTAGCCGCAGAAGTCCACCATCGGATCCGCGTCGCGCTTGATGCGCATCGCCTCATCGGAGTTCTGCTGCGACTGAAGCAGCACCCTTGCGTCCTGCGGCTGGCTGAACTGCTGCATCAGCTGGCGCACGATAATGGCCAGCTCGCCGCTGATTTTTTCCTTCAGCTGCGGGTCGCGCTCGTTTGCCGGGATGATTTCCGGGAAGTGAAGGATAACCCGGCGGCGCGATACGCCGCCGCTGCGGTCGGTGAAGCGCATCGGGTTGTTGTTTACCGCCAGTATCACCGCCGGAATGTGCGTTGAGTAGGCATCGCGGTATTTCGGGTCCACGGATACCGCGTCGCCGCCGGTGATCGCCTTGATGCCCGCGCCGTCGCCGCTCCACTTCTCCTGGTCGGGCAGAATTATCAGCGAGAAGCCAATCACCGCCGCGCGCTCGCGCGATGACTCCAGCGTCTCGATGGTCGCGGAGGTGGTGTTGTCCGTTCCGGCCAGCATCGTGGCGATTTCGGCCATGATGCTTTTGCCGCTGCCGCCGGGACCCGTGACCTCCAGAAACAGCTGCCAGTCGTAGCGGTTCGCCAGCACCATAAACAGCGCCGCGAGAATAATATCGCGCTTTGCCGCGTCGCGTCCGGCGGCGCGGTCCAGCCACTGCCAGAAGTACGGCGCGTGGGTTGCCAGCGTCTCGCCCTTAACCGGCGGGGTAAAGTCCACCTCGCTGACCGTGCGCAGCCAGAAGCGTTTGCTGTGCGGGCTGAAGCTGCCGGTGCGCGTGTCCAGTACGCCGTTGCGGAAACCTATCAGGCGGCGCGCCGGGTCGGACTGCTGCGGCAGCATCAGCTTCAGCGTGTCCACCACGCCTGAAATCTTGCCCGCCGAGAACGGCGCGCGCAGCCGCTGGAACAGTTTCGCCACGTCGCGCTCAAACTGCTTCCCCGAAATGACCTTCCACGCGCCCGCCCTGTAGCGTGACAGGATTTCGCCGCTGGCATCCACCGCCAGCGCATTGCGGTAATGCTCAGCAACGCGCTCCGCTTTTTCGCTGGCGCTCATCGCCGAAAACTCCGCTTCGCTCATCACGTCAAACGGGCTGGCGGTGGCGGGCGCTGCGGCCTCAGCAAGCGCCTGCTTTGTCGGGACGCCGCCGAGCTGCACAAAGGCGTCGTTCCAGTCGCCGAACACGGGCGGCAGCGCGACGACGGCGTTACTGACATCAGCGGCCTTCTTCGCCTTGTCCTGGCCGTTGCCGTTAAGGTCGCGGTCGGCGGCAATCATCAGCTGCAGCGTGGCGTGCTTTTCACGGGCAAGGCCAGCCAGAGAAAGGAGGTTGCCCGATGAGAGCGCAACCCACACCTCATCACCGGTCAGGTTGTGCACCGTCAGGCCGGTCGCGTAGCCCTCGGCAAGCCAGATGCGCTTTGCGGGCTTAGCGCTGCTGAGAACGTGGCAGGCGCCTTTCACCTGGCCGCCCTTGAGCGTGCGCTTCTCTCCGCTGGCATTGATGAGCTGCACGTTAACCAGCCGGCCGCTCATGTCGTGCAGGGGCACAACCACATCGCCGGTGCGGTAGGTCGTTAACGCCACCTTATGCGCCTTCGAAAGCGTAAGGCACGCCTGCTCTGGCAGCCCCTTCCGGGACAGGTAGGCGTTGCCCGCCGTTTCCTTTGCCGTGCTGACCAGCTGCTGCGCCAGTGCAGACGCTGCGGCGCGTGATGCCTCGTCCGTTTCGGGGCCGGCACTGATGCCAGCAGCCACCGGCGGCAGGTTGCCGGTCAGGTCGTTTACGCGCGCGGCGGCCTCGCGGAACGTAATGCTGAGCGCCTTTTTCACCAGGTCCATGCCGTCACCGGCTCCGCACTGATTACAAATCCACGTGCCGCGCCCGTCTATATCGTCGAAGCGAAAGCGGTCCGTTCCCTGACAGACCGGGCACGGCATGTGGCGGTTTTTGATTACCTTCACGCCCAGCGCGGGCAGAATGCGGGGCCAGTGGCCCCGCGCTGCGGTGGCCGCCTCTGATACGATCATTTTCATCGTTCTGTTCTCCCTCAGTGCAGCACCGGCGCGTCTGTCATGCGCAGGCAGAGTTCATCCATCATTACCTGGCCGAGAAAGCTCAGGCGCGGGGCCGACTTCAGCGGCCCGGTGGACAGCAGGTCGTCCAGCAGCGCGCAGGCAATTTCCTGACCGCGCCTGCGTCCGTGCTGGCACAGGTAAAAGCCCTCCAGCTCGGCTTCAATAACGTGCTCAAGGCGCGCCAGCGTCAGGCCGGGGTAGCGCTGCTGTTCGCGGCAGACGGTCAGCCATGCGCAGGCGACGGCGCGGCGTGAAAGCGCGGCGCGCAGTTCAGGCGAAAGGGTGCGGTCTTTCATGATTCATCCTCCGCGTTCATCCAGTTGTTCTGGCAGCGCGTCACCACGTCATCCAGCTGCTCGGTGATGAGAAAGACCAGCGAAGCCAGCTGCGCGCGCTGAGCGGGCTGCGGCAGTTCGTGGCACTCCTGAAAGGCGGTCATATCGCTGACGAAGCGCCCGGCGTTGCGCAGGTGCTCAAGGCGTACCAGGTCGGCGTGAGAAATCGTTGCGTGAGTCATGCGCGCACCTCCCGGACCGGCAGGCGGGCGGCAAAGGACAGCACGTAGTCGCGGGCCAGCGAAAGGCGGGCGGCGCGCTCATCGGCGGCAACGGTGCGGAGCATATGAATATGCTGCTGGCGCTCGCAGCGGCGGATGGCGGCAAAGACGAAAACGAACTGAGGGTATGGGGAATTAAGGACCGTAGCCATAAGGGCAAACTCCATAGTTAGCTTTTTACAGCTACCACCAGAGTTTCCACGCTCAAGGGTGGTAGCCCAGACGGGGGTGGAAATACCGGTAACTATGGGAACCGGCCAGCCCGAAGGCTGCCCCGCCTGAGCCACCATTACGCAGACGGCGCAACGGATACAGAACCGTTGCCCGAAAAATGGGTGCATCAGGGCACAGACACAAAAAAAGACGCATGGCGCGTCTGGTGTCGCCATAGTTTTACACGGGTTTCCACGCCCGGCTGCCGATTTTGCGACAGCGGATTTACTGTACCAGGGAATGGCCCCGGCGCGCAAGCCGGAGGCAGCAGTTAAAAATAACATCAGGCAACCTCAGCAGCTGGCGGGATGACTCTCGCCACGGGAAACAATCCGGATACCGAAGGGCGGGACGCTTCTACTTTGCAGGCTGAAGGCTGGCTTCATTGCGCAAAAGCGCTGCGTCTGTAGCGGTTTACCCTTCCCGGTGCCAGTCGCATGCACAGGCGGCATTGCGTGCACGACACAGAGTTGGCGTGATTTACCGGCAGGGTTCAAAAACCTCATGCGTTACGCTCCTGACCGCGTGCTGCAATGCGATCGCTCATCCAGACGCTGATTTCACTGGCGAGCCAGGCCACGTTCTTGCCGCCAAGCGACACCTGCGCAGGAAAGGCGCCGCGGCTGATAAGGTCATAAATGGTGGAGCGTGACAGGCCGCAGACGTGCATGACTTCCGGCAGTCGCAGGAAGCGGTCGTTCAGCACCGGGTTTACGGGTAAAGCCGGGGCCGCAGGAGCGGAGGAGTTTGCGGATAATACGGTGTGCATGAGCTACCTCTTATTGAGTCCGTGGTGATACGGACAGATACGTCCGGAGTCGGGTAGCTCTTTATTCTCAGCATATTTACTGCCAAAGCAACAAGGCAAATGGGTGCTGCGGCTGGCACAAATGCGCAAAAATTAGCCGCCTGTTTTTTGCACAGGTAAATATAGGGCAATATAGACCAATAGTGCCGAGATGAATTATGCAAGTCGTTTTCAATGATTAATCCTTGTTGAATCAATCGAAATAAACACTCGACAAGGTTTATCTGCATAAAAAGTTGGGTGAAGCATGGTGAACACCGGGTGAAGGGATAAATATTGATTATTCACCCTTTAATATACTGTATTTACTCTCTTTTTTATTAAGGTGAAGAATGGTGAAGGATATATATAAATTTAAAAGTTGAGCAGGGAGCCAATATGTCACCTTGCCGCCAGCCAGAAGAAGGTCATTTTGTCTGGGCTATCACACAACGCCATCCCATAGCTCGACTGTGCCAGCAACGGCACAATGCATTCACCGGAGCCGCCATTGGCTCTCCCCCTACAAAGAAAGCTAACGATAACGGCTTTTATAAACCGTTAACTCCATCCTGGACGGGGACTGGCGCTAAACAGAAGGATAAAACGTGATGGCAATGAAATGCCCTGAATGCAGCATGACCGCACACACGCGTACGAGCGAATATCAGACAGGTACGTTAAAAAAGACGTGGTATCAGTGTCGTAATATCGACTGCTCCTGCACGTTCACAACGCTTGAGAGCCTGGACACCATTATCATGAAACCGCAGAAGGTCGCTGAAGACATCCCTGAGAAAGAATCACCGCCACCACGGCAGACGCTAAACCGTTATGGATCAGCCAGCAGGCTTTCGAATCGCCAGAACGCCCCCTGCTGAGTTTTATCAGCAATACCTGACCGGCCATCGTGCCGGTTTTTTTCATCTCTTTTCTCTGGCAAGCCTGATTCGCATGAGTGCATGCCTATGCTGCATGAAAGCGCATGAATAAATGCAGCTGAGTTTATGCAATTCAGGCCAGCACTGGCGCGGCCTGAAGGGACTCATGCAGCCGCATGAAAACTACTACATAAAGCGGGCAGGCGTGGCGGGGGTACGAGCGCGCGCAACGGGGTAAACCTGATTAACCAGATTAACAAACTAAAGGTCTAAATTTTTCTTGAAAATTGCCGATGCATTAAGGATATTCATGTTTTGAAGGGAGGGGGGTTATACCTATATAGGATTTTAAAGTAAATTCACATTAATTGATTTGCAAGAACGAATTTAACGTGCGAGGAAGGGATGAAACTTAATTATGTTTATATAGCAGGGTTTAGATCTGAAAGTCGAGCTGTATATGTTGAGTTTGCAGAGGGAGATATCTCAGTAATATATGGCGAGAATGGTTGTGGAAAGACAACCTTCCTCAAGCTTATTCATGCCATCTTATCTAGAGATGAAGATACTTTGGCAAATGAAAGTGTTACACATGTTGAAATATCTTATACTGATAACAGCAGGAATGTGCATTTAGTACAAGTGTCGAAAAGAATTAAAGTTGGTGATGATGGGATTTATGTTACGTATTATGATTGGGACGCATTTCTTAACTCGTCTCTTTCTGAAAGTACATCATTATCATTAGGTGTTGAAAGGGGCGTTACTTCAGAATCTCTAAAAGTAGAACCTATAGATATTTACAGATTCTTCAATCACCCTTCACATAGAGATTATATCCCTAATGGTGATCTGAAAAGCTTCTGTGAGTTGATGGCCCAGTTTTTGAAAAGAAGTCAGCATAGTAAAAGACGCAATAAAAAAGATGAGATGAATTTAGATATGCCTCATGTCTATCTTCAAAATATCAAGATGAGCAACATAGAAAGTATGCTGATTGAGCGTTATTCTTTGGCGAGAAATCTTGCGACAGAAAAAATTCAAAATGCATTATTCGATACTTTAGCTATTGCAATTGATGCTCATCATATTAATGACGAAATTATACTACCTTCAAATTTTGAAAGTGACGTATTTAGGAATAAAGAAAGGATAATTGAAGCTTTAGATGATGGTTATGAAAATAATTTCAAAACACATGTGGTGAGTATCTTATCATCTATTAAAAGTGAGCGCGATGTTAACTCTATATTGAATAATCAATTATTGAGGAAGTTAGTCATGAACATGACTAGGGAGCTCAAAATTGAAAAGCAACTCCTGAGTTCAATAAATATCCTTCTGGATGTTTTTAATTCATTTTTAGTAGGTGATAAAAAGCTTGTAATTAATAAAAAAGACATTTATATCGAAACTGACACATCAGAGTTGTCAATTGACGCTTTATCGAGCGGAGAAAGGCACATTCTAACATTTTTAGCTTTGGTAATTATCGCAGGGCGTGGGAAGGATTTCCTTATAATCGACGAGCCTGAAATATCTTTAAACATACAATGGCAGAGAACGTTGCTTGGTTTGTTGAAAGAACTGGTTCCCGAGACGCAAATAATTGTTGCATCTCATAGTCCGATAATATCAAAAAAATCCCCAAATAGTCTTGTTAAATTGGAGCCAATTAATCTAGAGAACGAAGATTATGAATGATTGGCTAACAATGGAGTACGATGAGTTACTAAATGAAGCTATTATGTCAGAAACACCAATATTAGTAGTGGAAGGGGTGGATGATGTGCCTGTGTATGAGAACTTATGTTTTTCATTAGGTGGTAATCATGAGGTTATAGCTGTTCAAAATTTGAAGGGAAAGCATGAGGGAAGTAAAAGCGTAGTGAGCTTCATTGAAGAAGTTAATATGCTGGGTTTTTCAGGTGAGTTAGAACGATATATTCTTGGGGTTATTGATAGAGATGCTCGATTTTATAGAGGTGAACTGAACGCTCTGCCGGGTTTGTTTGTTTTAAAATGGTACTCTATGGAGAGCCACTTTATCACACATGATGCTATCAAGGCTGTTTTGATTCAATGCACTGGCTTGAGTAGAAAGTTAATAACGGATGAGTTGATTAATGAGATTTATGATGAAATTATCGAATTGATAATGCCAATGTATTTTGTTGGGTTGGAAAGTCTTCGTAATGCTTGTGAGCTTGAATATGCATCACTCGCATCTTATTCAATGAGCGTAGATCATCTAAGAAACACCGGCGCCTTCGATGAAATACTAGCAAAAAAACAAGAGCTAGGTGAGTTTGCGTTCTCTAAGTCAATTGATTTTGATGTTAATGGTTTATTTGAAGTTTGCAAGGGTAAGTGGGTTCTCAATGAGTTTTCAAAAGTTTTAATCAGAAAAATAAAAAACTTGAAACTTAGGTGTGGTGCTAAGGAGATTGAGTGTTGCCAGTTTTGTCATGAAGAACCTAGTTCGCTATGTTCTTATAAGTTTGAAAGTAATTACGACACAGCACAAATACGAAGTATTATCAAAAGGCATGAGGGTTTTACAATGTTTGATTATCTCAAGCAAAGACTGAGCTACATGGTTTGAAAAAAAAAGGGAGGTGACTCCCTTTGTTATATTAATAATTTTTTCTGCTTGAAGTGACAAAGTCTCCCCACCAATCCATAATAACTACTCTATTTTCGAAATATGTTGTTCTATTATATGCCCGCCTAACCTCATTTTTATCGGTATGGGCTAAGGCTGCTTCAATATGATCTGAATTAAAATTAGCTTCATTTAAAGCTGTACTAGCTATAGAGCGGAGACCGTGTGCTACAAGCTTACCCCCAAATCCTATCCGCTTAAGAGCTGCATTAGCAGTCTGGCTATTCATAGGCAGTTTTGGGTCATTGCGGCTTGGAAAAACGTGCCTTCTATGCAGACTAATTGGTTTCATAATCTCTAAAATTGCTAATGCTTGATGAGATAAAGGAACATTGTGTTCGCGCTTTGATTTCATACGTTCAGCCGGAATATTCCAGGTTTTAGACTCAAAATTAATTTCAGCCCATTGAGCACCTGAAGCTTCGGAAGGACGCACTAGAGTAAGTAGTTGCCATTCAATCAAGCAGCGAGTTGGGACAGATAGATTCGACATAACCAACGAATGCAAGAGTTTTGGCAATTCTTCTGGCCGCAACGTCGGCATGTTTTGTTTTTTTGGTTTTTCAAAAGCCATTCCAATGCCAGATGCAGGATTGGTGTCAATCAGACCTGTATTTACTGCATAAATCATTATTTCGTTTATACGTTGTACTAAGCGCCTAACCGTCTCTAAAGCTCCTCGCGCTTTAATATGCTCGAGAGCATCAACTAGCGTTCTAGCCTTGATTTCTTGAACAGGAATTCCACCAATAGCGGTAAATACATCCTTCTCTAAAGAACGCCAAATGTCTTTTGCATAATCAGGCGTAACGCTCTTACTTTTGAGCTGGAACCAGTTAGTGGCCACTGTAGAGAAAATGCTGTCCATAGCGATCAGATGTTGCTTCTCGGCAATCTCTGCTTGCACCTGAGGATCGACCCCATTAGCTAACAGGGCAAGATAATCCGCTCTCAAGCTGCGGGCGTTGGCAAGTGAAAGGGCAGGGAAGGCCCCTAATCCGATCATTGTCCGTTGCTTCGTGGAGGGACGTTGATAGCGAAAGCGCCAAAGTTTTTTGCCACTGGTTTTGATGACTAAAAAAAGCCCGTCACCATCATGCAGAGTCAAATCTTTATCATCTGCTTTAGCGCGTAGAACTTCTGTGTTGGTTAATGGGCGCGTAGTCCTTGCCATGTCTGTATTTCCTGCATGAATTGGTATACGTTATTGGCATACATTCTAGCGTATACCAATTCGTATACCAATTATCACCGGATTCAGGCGGATCGTCTCGGAAGGTTACAGACACAAAAAAGCCCGCAGGGCTTGTGCCGTGCGGGCTTTCAGGACTTCTACGGATGACTCTGGAATCATCTTCGAAGGATTTTGGTGGAGCTGGCGGGAGTTGAACCCGCGTCCGAAATTACTACACCGTCGGCACTACATGCTTAGTCAGTCTTTACGTTCGCCGGCCAGCTGCGGACAGACACGCCACTGACAAACTAGCCTGATTAGATTTAGTGCTTCAACCCCAGGCAAGGCATCCACACGATCTCTTTTGGGTTTGACCTCTCTTGATCCCCGTCTTAAGAGCGGAAGCTAGGGAGAGAGGGCTTCAAAGCAGGTTATTAAGCTGCTAAAGCGTAGTTTTCGTCGTTTGCGACTATTTTTTTGCGGCTTTTTACGAGGCAAACCGCCCCTCGGCATGCTCCTAAGGCTTCACAATCCCGTCGAGTCCAGAATCAGCCCCAAGAAATTTCAATACTACAGAAAACAGATGTTCAAATCCAGTGCTTAACGCTTTGAATTCTTCATAATACGTGCTTTATCCATCTTCCATTCACGTTCTTTAACGTCGTCACGCTTGTCGTGCTCTTTCTTGCCGCGTGCCACACCAATTTTCAGTTTGGCCCAGGCATTTTTCCAATACATCGACAGCGCAACCACGGTAAAGCCTTCACGGTTAACGCGTCCGTAGAGGGAATCGAGTTCGCGTTGTTTCAGCAGCAGCTTGCGGCTACGCGTGGGATCACACACCACATGCGTTGAAGCCACTGCCAGCGGTTGGAAGGTAGAGCCGAACAGGTAAGCTTCACCATCGCGCAGCAGAATGTAGCTATCGCTGATGTTAGCCTTACCGGCACGGAGTGATTTGACTTCCCATCCTTGCAACGACATACCCGCCTCGAACTCTTCTTCAATGAAGTATTCATGACGTGCGCGTTTATTGAGGGCAATAGTGGCTGAACCGGGTTTGTTAACTTTTTTCTTTGTCATAGTGCGGCGTAGTCTACATCACTCAGTTTATGGGCGCATCCCCTGTCCTGCAGGGCGGTAAAAAACACTCCATTTTAGCACAGCAAGCAAATCCGTGAATTTTTGTTTGGTGACTGAAAATGGTATTATTCAAGGGTTTTGTGATGAACAGGAACCATTATGGCCCAGATTAGCCGTTCAGCGCTGGTCCCTTATAGCGCTGAGCAGATGTACCGTCTAGTGAATGATGTGGATGCTTATCCTGAGTTTCTGCCGGGCTGCACCGGCAGCCGCGTGCTGGATAACAGCGGAGATCAAATGACCGCCGCCGTTGATGTCTCGAAAGCAGGCATCAGTAAAACATTTACTACGCGTAATACGTTGATCAGTAATCAAAGCATTTTAATGCAGTTGGTTGATGGTCCATTTCGAAAATTGACCGGCGGCTGGCATTTCACTTCGTTAGGTGATGATGCCTGTAAAGTTGAGTTGAGCCTTGATTTTGAGTTCACCAATATGCTGGTAGAAATGGCGTTTGGTCGCATCTTTAAAGAGCTCGCTAACAGCATGGTGCAGGCGTTCAGTCAGCGCGCGAAAGAGGTTTATCGTGCCTGATATCAGCGTGGAAGTGGTATACGCGCTGCCTGATAAGCAATATTTGCGCTCAGTCACTATTGAAGAGGGCGCGACGGTTGAGCAGGTCATTCAGGCGTCGGGCTTATTGTCGCTGCGCAAGGATATTGACCTTAGCACCAATAAAGTCGGTATCTACAGTCGCCCAGTGAAATTGACTGATGCTGTGCAGGATGGTGACCGTATCGAGATTTATCGGCCGCTGATTGCCGATCCAAAAGAGATGCGGCGTCAACGCGCAGAGCGTGCGGCAGATAAGAAATAGTCGGGTAGGAAAACTAAAAAAGGCGCTAAAGCGCCTTTTTTATTGCTGTTCACTTAGCCTTCTTTGCCAGTGAGCTTGGGCTTGTTATCGATGTTGGTCAGCGTTCCGTTGCTATCAAAGGTCAGCGTCAAGGTCTGCTGTTTCACACCTTCATGGCCAGGTTCCTGACGGAACACGTAATACCAAACGTTACTGCCAAAGGGATCGTGCATCATTGGCGTGCCAAGCGTGTAGGCGACCTGCTGCTGCGTCATGCCGTTGTGAATCTTCGACACATCGTTGGCGACCAGGTAATTCCCCTGATTGATATCCGGACGATACACAACGCGCTCAAGGGTGGAACATCCAGCGGTCATCATCAACATTACTACTGCCGCGGCAGTCAGCGTTTTACAGCGCATCTATACATTCCTTTTCTGGGGCCAAACGCCTTTCAGCAGGCTATTTTTTTGCCATCAAATTCTGAACTCTGCCTGCGGCAGGCTTTATCATTCGATTTATATAACTGCCGATGATAATAAACCTTTCCGCTATTTGAAACCTCTACAGAGCAAGCATATGACCACCAGCCGGGAAAAAAGTGCTGTATCAGGCGGCTAAAAGTTCTTTCGCGTTTGCCAGCGTGTTACGAGTGACCTCACTGCCGCCCAGTAGTCGCGCCAACTCTTGCAAGCGCGCACGCTTATCAAGCGGCTGCATATGGGTTTCAGTCATCGCGCCATCGGTCTCTTTGCTGACATAGAAATGATGATGTCCGCAGCCAGCAACCTGCGGCAGATGCGTTACGCACATCACCTGAGTTGATTCACCCAACTGACGCAGCATCTGGCCAACCACAGCGGCGGTTGGACCGCTGATTCCAACATCCACTTCATCGAAGATCATTGCTGGGGTTTCCATTTTCTGTGCGGTGATCACCTGAATGGCCAGTGCGATACGCGATAGTTCACCGCCCGACGCGACTTTGCCCAATGGCTGAAGCGGTTGGCCAGGGTTGGTGGTAACGCGAAAATCAATACGTGTCGCACCTTCAGCGGTGAGTTGATCTGCATTGAACTCCAGAACAATGGCAAACTGGCCATGCGGCATCGCCAGCGTGCGCATACTTTCGGTAATCAGCTGACTCAACTCTTGTGCTGCGTGCTCGCGCAATTGATGCAGCTTTTCAGCACTGACTAACGCGGCTTTATGATGAGCCACCACGTCTGACTGTAGCGCTTCCTGATCGCTCTCTTGCTGTGACAACAGCTCCGCTTCATCCAGTAATTGCTGATAAAGAACAGGTAAGGTTTCAGGCGAAACGTGATGTTTGCGCGCAAGGGCGATCTGTCGTGACAGGCGCTGTTCGAGCTCATGCAGGCGATTAGGATCGAGATCCAGCCGTTCGCAATAGTGGCGCAGTTCATCGCTGGCTTCACTGAGTTGAATGGCTGCTTCTTCCAGCAGGTTGAAAACGCCGCTAACTTTATTATCCAGCGTTAACAGTTCACCTAACATATTGCGGGCGCTGTACAGCAGGCTTTGCAGATTGGTGTCATCACCATCGGCGAGGATTTGCAACGCTTGCTGACTGGTTGAAAGCAGTTGGCCGCTGTTCGCCAAACGTTTGTACTCTTCATCAATCTGTTCAAATTCGCCCAACTGTGGGGCAAATTCATTAAGCTCTTTCAGCTGATACTGCAGCAGCTCACGACGTGATTCCCGCTCTTGCGATAACTGCTGATGCTGTGCCAGCGCACGGCAACTCTGGTGCCAGCGCTGGTAGTGCTGGCGCATGTCGCACAGCACATTGTCATGTGCTGCGTAAGCGTCCAACAGGTGCTTTTGGTGATCGGCTTTGAGCAGGAGCTGGTGAGCATGCTGGCCGTGAATCTGAATCAGCAACTGGCCGAGTTCACGTAGCTGCGACAGCGGCACTGAGGTGCCGTTAATAAAGCCACGCGAACGGCCATCTGCGCTAATCACGCGGCGCAGCAGGCATTCATTACCTTCATCCAGCTGATTCTCAACCAGCCAGCGTTGTGCGGAAGGCGAGGCTTTCAGTTGGAAGCGGGCGCAGATATCTGCACGACTGGCGCCCTGACGCACCATATCTGCTTCAGCGCGGCCGCCTAAACACAGGCCCAGCGCATCGATAGCGATGGATTTACCTGCGCCGGTTTCACCTGTGATCGCTGTCATACCACGATGAAAGTCAATCTCCAGTTCACGAACGATAGCAAAATTACTGATGGTCAGTTGTGCCAGCATAGAATCACCTGTATGTAAAAACAGATATGGTTTTACATACAGTATATCCTGGTTTTTTATACAGTAAAGTAGTCGGCGATGATTTTAGAACAATTTTTTCGACCAACCCAGCTTTGAGCTTAACGTATTAAAATAGTTATAATTTTTAGGGTGAATAAGATTGAGATGATTGGCGCTGCGGCGAATCAGTACATCTTCACCTTCCTGAATCGGCAGGGCAATCTGGCTGTCGCAACTGATCTCAAGGTCGCTGCGTAAGGAGGAGAAGCGCAGACGGATGGTGCTGCTGCTATTAATTACTAGCGGACGTGCGGAGAGCGTATGCGGGAACATGGGCACTAGCGTAATCGCGTCCAACGACGGCGTGAGAATCGGGCCGCCAGCTGAAAGCGAGTAGGCAGTTGAACCGGTTGGTGTGGAGATAATTAAGCCATCAGAGCGCTGCGAGAACGCAAACACCTCATCAATATAGACTTCGAATTCAATCATGTGCGCCACTTTGCCGGGATGCAGTACCACTTCATTAATGGCGCTACCGATGCGCGGCGAGCAATCTTCTTTGCAAACCTGCGCCTCCAGCAAGAAGCGGCTTTCGACGAAATAATCACCCTGCAGCACATCATCAAGTTGCTGTTGTGCGTTGTCCGGATCGAGATCGGTTAGAAAACCGAGGTTGCCACGGTTGATCCCAATGACTTTGATGTCATAGCGCGCCAGCACGCGAGCAGCGCCGAGCATGTTGCCATCGCCGCCGACAACCACGGCTAAATCGGCACGTTGGCCAATATCCGCCAGGCTGCCAGTTTCAGCGTTTTTCAAATCCAGTTCGCGCGCAATCTGCTGCTCGACAATCACCTCATAACCCTTTGCCGTTAGCCAGCGCCAGAGCATTTCATGGGTGGTTAACGCAGTAGGATGGCGCGGATGGCCGACAATCCCGATGCAGTTAAAGTGTTTGTTCATTTAGCGCGAGTTCCTTATAAGCCAAAACGGCCAGGCAATGTGATGGGTTTACTTGAAACCGTCAAACTGATCCCCATAATAAGCCAACCAGCGAGATGAATGTGCAAAACGCGGAGAAATTCATGAGTAGTAAAGAACACAACACCCCAAACGAGCAAGTCTCAGACGAAATTCAACAGGATCAACAGCACGTGGACGCAGAGACAGCCGCTGAGGTGGATCCACGTGATGAGCGTATCGCGCAACTCGAAGCCGAGTTAGCCATTTCACAAACCGGCGTTCGTGATGCACAGCTGCGTGCTCAGGCGGAGATCGAAAACATCCGTCGTCGTACCGAAATGGATGTGGAAAAGGCGCACAAGTTTGCGCTAGAAAAATTCGCCAACGAACTGCTGCCAGTGATCGATAGCCTGGAGCGTGCGCTGGAAGTGGCTGATAAAGAGAACGCTGAACTGGCTTCGATGATTGAAGGCATCGAGCTGACGCTGAAGTCGCTGCTGGGCGCGGTGCGTAAGTTTGGCGTGGAAGTGGTGGGCGACACCAATGTGCCGTTCAATCCGGAAATACATCAGGCAATGTCGATGATGGAGTCTGATGATATGGCGCCAAATCACGTGTTGATGGTAATGCAGCGTGGTTACACCCTCAACGGTCGTCTGCTGCGTCCGGCGATGGTGGCAGTGACCAAAGCCAAAGGCTAATCCCTTGCTGTAATGACAACGGCCGCATAATGCGGCCGTTTGTTTTTATGGCAGTTGCGGCATCCAATCGATCGGGGTTTGACCCGATTGGCTTAATAGCGCGTTAGCCTGTGAAAAGTGTTTGCTACCAAAAAAGCCGCGATGGGCCGAGAGCGGAGAAGGGTGCGGCGCTTTTAGGACATGATGACGCTGCGTATCAATGATGCTGCCTTTCTTCTGCGCATGTGAACCCCACAGTAAGAAAATCACCCCTTCGCGGTGCTGATTGATGGCGCTAATAACGTTATCCGTAAAGGTTTCCCAGCCAAAGCGCGCGTGCGAATGCGCCTTGCTGGCTTCCACCGTTAATACGGTATTCAACAGCATCACGCCTTGCGTTGCCCAACTCTCGAGAAAACCGTGTTTGGGACGTACAAAACCGGGAATATCCAACTCTAATTCTTTGTACATATTCAGCAGCGACGGTGGAATGGCCACGCCGGGCAGCACGGAAAATGCCAGCCCATGCGCCTGGTTTGGACCGTGATACGGATCCTGGCCCAAAATAACCACTTTGATATCGCCCAGTTCAGTGAGGCGGAAGGCGTTAAACACATCCTTTTGCGGCGGATAAACCGTTACGCCAGCAGCGCGTTCATTGGCAACCGCTTTAAGGGTTTCCACGAAGTAAGGTTTCTCTTTCTCTTCAGCCAGCACATCGTGCCAGGTTAGCTTCTCAGCCATCATTGACTCCCTGCAAATTAATACGCCTAGCTTAACGTGTCAGGCACAGCAGCAGAAGGGTAAAAATAATTTGAAAATTTACGTAAAAAGTTAATTTTAAAAATTGTTGTGAATCAATTTGTTAGCTTTTGACGCGTTTAAAGCGATTGGACAAAATTGATACAGGTCAAAACCAAGGATTTCTTTGAGTGATATACCAGAGCATTCCATAACCGATTGATAAACGCTGTCCCTGTGCGGCAGCCTAAAGCCCTGGAGGCCCACTATGATTACCGGAATTCAAATTACTCAGGCAAGTAATCCACAGTTGATGAACTCATTCTGGCTGTTGGACGATGAGAAAGCTGAAGCACGCTGCCTGTGTGCTAAAGGTGATTTCTCTGAAGATCAGGTCGTTGCTATCAGCGATCTCGGTGAAATTGCTTACCGTGAAATTCCACTTGAGCAGAAACCGCAGGTGCGTATTGAAGGCGGTCAGCACCTGAACGTAAACGTACTGCGTCGTGAAACGTTGGAAGATGCCGTGAACCATCCGGAAAAATATCCACAGTTGACCATTCGCGTTTCCGGCTATGCCGTGCGCTTTAACGCGCTGACGCCAGAGCAGCAGCGTGATGTTATTACTCGTACATTTACCGAAAGCCTGTAATTGCAGCGCTGACGAAAAGACACACAGCAATACAAGCCGTGCCAATGTTGATTGGCGCGGCTTTTTTATATTGTGCGTTGAAAAAGAGAGGCTTCTGAAGGGACCTTCATAACGAAAGCGCTATTTCGCTACGCTTAAAACAAAAAAATCGCCTCAAAAGAGGCGATCAGTTTCAGACGGTGCTGTTTTATTCCGCACCGGATTCTGGTGCATCGCTACCGCTTGGCTTGCGGCGTTTACCGACATTTTTGGTGTCGCGATGGCGTTTTTTCACGCGAGGTTTCTCTTCTTCTTTCTCTTTCTTCTCTTTGCGCTTCGCAAGGGCCTTTTTCGACGGTTTTCCCGTCACTTTAGCGCTTGGCGCACGGCTTTCTGGACGCAGTTCATCAATCACACGCGCCTTTAACGGCTCGTTGATGTAACGGATGATTTTGCCCAGCAGCACGTGATCGTGTGCCTCAACCAGCGAAATTGCTGTACCTTTACGGCCCGCACGCGCGGTACGACCGATGCGGTGCAGATAGGTATCGGCAGTGCGCGGCAAGTCGTAGTTAATAACGTGTGAGATATCGTCAATGTCGATACCGCGAGCGGCAACGTCAGTGGCGATCATCACCTTAACGCGGCCATCATTCATGCGTTTGATCGCTTCGTTACGGTTCACCTGCACCATTTCGCCTTCAAGATAGCTGGTGCGAATGCCGGCTTCATGCAGCCATGTGACCAGCTCATGCAGACGCTCGCGTTTGCGCACAAACACGATGACGCGCGTGGCATCGGGCTGTTTCAGCAGATGAATCAGCAGCTTATTTTTATGCTCGAGATCGTCAGCGCGGTAATACCATTGCTGGATTTTTTTACGTTCGCTTTTGCTTGGGTCGGCCTCGATAAAGACTGGCTCATTCAGCAAACGCTCGGCGAAGTCTTTGATATGCTCGCCTTCCAGCGTCGCCGAGAACAACAGCGTCTGCTTGCGCCAGCGGGTTTCTGCGGCGATGGTTTCGATGTCCTGCGCAAAGCCCATATCGAGCATGCGGTCAGCTTCATCAAGAATCAGTGTCTCCACAGCACGGCAGTCAAAGTTCTCTTCTTTGATGTATTGCAGCAGACGGCCGGTGGTCGCGACGACGATGTCCTGGTTTTCGCTGAACACTTCGGCATGGTTCATATACGCCACGCCACCGGTGATGGTGGCGATATCCAGATGCGTGTGTTTAGCCAGTTCGCGTGCGTGATCGGCAACCTGCATCGCCAGTTCGCGCGTTGGGGTGACAATCAAAATGCGTGGCGGGCCTGATTTCTTGCGCGGGAAATCGAGCAAATGCTGTAAAGCGGGCAGCAAAAACGCTGCAGTTTTCCCCGTCCCGGTTGGAGCCGAACCCAGAACGTCACGGCCTTCCAGCGCGGCAGGAATGGTCTCGGCCTGAATAACAGTAGGGCGAGTGAAGCCTTTTTCCTGCAAAGCTTGTAGCAGGCTTTCGTCGAGTTCGAGTTCGGAGAATGTGGTTACGGTCATGGTCTACCTCAGTTTGGGGCGCTGATTATAGACAGAACGAATATAATCTTCATCTGTTTGTGTAGGTATTACGGGCGCAGGTGAATTCCCATCCCCACCACGTTACACTTCCGGCAGTAAAAAATTCAATGGTAGTGAAGAATGTCTCAGCACCAGCCGCAGGCGCGGCAAACGTTAAGAAAAGATGGTTTTACCTTTAAACAATTCTTCGTCGCACACGATCGCTGTGCGATGAAAGTGGGCACCGATGGCGTGTTAATTGGCGCATGGGCGCCCGTTGCAGATGCCCGTCGCATCCTCGATATAGGCTGCGGCAGCGGACTGATTGCGCTGATGTTGGCGCAGCGCACGTCGTCTCAGGTACAGATTGATGCGGTCGAGCTGGAAGCCAGCGCTGCGCAGCAGGCGCAGGAAAATATGCAGGCTTCGCCGTGGGCGGATCGCATTACGGTTCATCATCAGGATATTGTTAGCTGGAGCGAGCAGTGCGAAAAACGCTATTCGCTGATCGTCAGTAACCCACCTTTTTTTGCGCCAGGTATGGCTTCTGGCAGCATAGAGCGAGATACCGCACGCAGTACCGCCACACTGGATCATCTCACCCTGCTGCGTTGCGCGGCGCAGTTGATTGAGGAAGAAGGACTTTTTTGCGTGGTGCTGCCCGCAGAGGCAGGAGAAGCGCTGATTGCACTCGCAGAAGCCGACGGCTGGCATCTGCGCTATCGCTACGACGTTGCCGCTTATGCGCAGCGTCCACCGAATCGGGTGGTCTTAGGCTTTTCTCCAACCGCAGGCGAAACGCTGCTGGAGCGTCTCGCCATTCGCGATGAAGATAAAAGCTATTCGGCAGACTGGCTCAGCCTGGTCAAAGCGTTTTACCTATTCCGTTAGCGTTGGCTGCAGGATGGTCGGTAAGGCTTCCGCAAGCAGGCCGGGATTGTCGAGGGTAAAGTGCAACCCGCGGCTCTCCTTGCGTTGCAGTGCACAGCGCACCATCAGTTCGGCGACCTGAACCAGATTACGCAGCTCCAACAGATTGTTGGATAGGCGGAAATGCGCGTAGTATTCATCGATCTCCTGCTGTAGCAAATTGATGCGTCGCAGTGCGCGCTCCAGCCGTTTGGTGGTGCGAACAATGCCCACGTAATCCCACATAAACAGCCGCAGTTCGTGCCAGTTGTGTTGAATGACCACGCGCTCATCGGCATCATCAACGCGGCTTTCATCCCATGCGGGTAGATGTTCCACCGCCGCGACATCGGGCAGGCGAGCGATCATGTCTTCCGCCGCTGACCAACCGTAAACCAGGCACTCCAGCAGTGAATTTGATGCCATGCGATTGGCACCGTGCAAGCCGGTGTAGCTCACTTCGCCGATGGCATAGAGCCCGTCTACGTCAGTTCGTCCCTGCTGATCAACCATCACACCGCCGCAGGTATAATGCGCCGCGGGCACGATGGGAATAGGCTCTTTGGTAAGATCCAGGCCGAAGGTCAATAACTTTTCATAGATCATCGGGAAGTGGGCGCGCACAAAGCTTTCCGGCTGGTGGCTAATGTCGAGATACATGCAATCGACGCCCAGGCGTTTCATCTCATGGTCAATCGCGCGCGCGACGATATCGCGCGGGGCCAGTTCGGCTCGCTCGTCAAAGTCAGGCATAAAGCGCGATCCATCTGGTCGCAGCAGCCAGGCACCTTCACCGCGCAATGCTTCGGTTAACAGGAAATTCTGCGCCTGCGGATGGAATAAACAGGTAGGGTGGAATTGATTGAATTCCAGGTTGGCCACGCGACAACCGGCGCGCCATGCCATCGCGATGCCATCGCCGGACGCCACATCCGGATTCGTGGTGTATTGATACACTTTCGCTGCGCCGCCGGTGGCTAAAACCACGGCGCGCGCGCGACAGGTTTCTACCTGTTCGCGATTGCGGTTCCAGATCCACGCGCCAACCACACGGCGTTTGCCCGGCAAACCGAGCTTATCGGAGAGAATTAAATCCACCGCATTGGTGCGTTCGATAATGCGGATATTGGGATGACTCAGCGCCTGGCTTACCAGCGTGGTTTCAACCGCGCGACCAGTGGCATCGGCGCTGTGCAGGATACGACGATGACTGTGCCCGCCTTCGCGCGTGAGATGGTAACGTGCTTCGCCGTCAACCTGCGGCTCTTTATCGAATGCTACGCCATTATCAATTAACCATTGCACGCAGTGACGCGCATTACTGGCGATAAAACTTACTGTTTGGCGATCGCATAAGCCCGCTCCGGCCACCAGCGTATCTTCTACGTGAGATTCAATGCTGTCCGTTTCATCAAACACTGCGGCAATTCCGCCCTGCGCATACAGCGTTGAGCCTTCATTGACCTGGGCTTTACTGAGCACAGTCACCTGATAATGCGGTGCCAGTCGCAGTGCTAAAGATAAACCTGCCGCACCGCTGCCGACGATGAGTACATCACACTGATAATCAGGAAGAGAGGTCATGATGTTTAATTTACTAAACAAAAGGTCGCTTGAGCATAAGCCTGGATAGCGATGCTGTGAAGTATTTTGAACAAATTACGCCGGAAAATTATCCAGCCTCTCAGGATAGTAACGCGATATCAGTAGGTTAACGTTTAAAATAAGCAGAATGTGTTTTTTATAGTAAACACTCTGAAAATTCAGGTAATAAAGGTGAAAATGACCGCATCATAAGGTACTCTGCCAGCGATTATCGGTGCCGCAAAAGACACCACCGGCGTGGCAAGTCGCTACACTGAAAGACCATCAACAACAATGATGTCGTGGTTCCGATACGGAAATATTCAGGTCGTTGTGAACTTTAGGCCAGCAGATCACTCTAAGCGCATGCTTGCTCAGAACAATGAGATGTGCTGGCAGTTCACTTACGCATAAAAAAGTTTTGGGGAGATATTACCTCGGATGAGCGAGCAGTTAACGGATCAGGTTCTCGTTGAGCGGGTTCAGAAGGGAGATCAAAAGTCCTTTAATTTACTGGTGATTCGATACCAGCATAAAGTGGCGAGCCTGGTTTCACGCTATGTTCCCTCAGGCGATGTGCCTGATGTGGTTCAGGAATCTTTTATTAAAGCGTATCGCGCACTGGAGTCGTTCCGTGGCGACAGCGCTTTTTATACATGGCTGTACCGCATCGCGGTGAATACAGCAAAAAATTATCTGGTTGCTCAGGGGCGACGTCCGCCATCCAGTGATGTGGATGCTATCGACGCCGAGAATTTCGAAAGTGCAGGTGCGTTAAAAGAAATTTCGAACCCTGAGAACTTAATGTTGTCTGAGGAACTGAAACAAATCGTCTTTCGCACCATTGAGGCGCTTCCCGAAGATCTTCGTATGGCCATTACCCTTAGGGAATTGGATGGCTTAAGTTACGAAGAGATTGCCGTCATCATGGATTGTCCGGTTGGTACCGTACGTTCGCGTATCTTCCGTGCACGAGAGGCTATTGATAATAAAGTTCAACCGCTTATCCAACGTCAGTGATAACGGCTACTGGAAGGGTACCAAGGCATGCAGAAAGAAAAACTTTCCGCTTTAATGGATGGTGAAACTTTAGATAACGAGCTGTTGGCGTCGTTGTCAAAGGATGCGGATCTTCAGCAAAGCTGGGAAAGCTACCATCTCATCCGCGACACCTTACGAGGTGATATCGGTGAAGTGCTGCATTTTGATATCTCCGCACGTGTAGCTGCGGCCATCGAAAATGAGCCGACGCGCAAAGTCACTCCGCTGATCCCTGAAGCGCAGCCTGAGCCGTCACGCTATGAAAAGATGCCGTTTTGGCGTCGTGGTGGTAGCTGGGCTGCACAGTTGACTCAGGTTGGTGTCGCTGCCTGTGTATCACTGGCGGTGATTGTGGGTGTTCAGCACTACAACAGTTCACCAACCGGCAGTGCAACGGAAGCCTCTGACTCACCCGCGTTTAATACCTTGCCAATGATGGGTAAAGCGTCGCCGGTTAGCTTAGGTGTGCCGTCTGAAGCGTTCGACACCAATAGTTCTAATCAGCAGGTGCAGGAACAGCGTCGTCGCGTGAATGCCATGCTGCAGGATTATGAACTGCAACGTCGTCTGCATGCCGATCAGGTTCAGTTTGAAAAGAACGATCCGCAACAGGCACAGGCTAATGTTCCTGGAAACCAGTCGTTAGGAACTCAGCAGCAGTAATGAAGCAGCTTTGGTGTGCCGTTAGCCTGCTGGCAGGCAGCCTGTTTTGCTCATCTATCGCCTCGGCGCAGACATCTGCGTCCGGGGCGTTGTTACAGCAGATGGAGCAGGCAAGCCAGAACCTCAACTACGAATTTGCCTACATCAATGTCTCGCGTCTCGGCATTGAATCTCTACGCTATCGTCACGCGGTAATCGACAATCGTATCTTCGCTCAACTTCTGCAGATGGATGGGCCGCGCCGTGAAGTGATTCAGCGCGGTAACGACATCAGCTATTTCGAGCCGGGATTAGATCCATTCTCGCTGCCGGGCAATCACATTATTGATGCACTTCCTGCGTTGATGTTCGCGGACTTCTCCCGTTTGGGCGAGTCTTACGATTTCATCCCCGTGGGGCGCTCGCGCATGGCCGATCAGATGTGCGAAGTGGTGCGTATCGTGTCGCGCGATGGCACACGCTACAGCTATGTGGTGTGGCTGGATGTGGATACCAAATTGCCGCTGCGTATTGATCTGCTCGATCGTGACGGAGAAACGCTGGAGCAGTTCCGGGTGATCAGTTTTGCCGTTGATGAAGGCGTGCGTAATCTGATGCAAGGTCTGGAAAAGGCTAATCTGCCGCCGTCGCTGTCACTGCCGGCGGGAGATAAAGTCGAACTTAGCTGGCAGCCAGGCTGGCTTCCGGCAGGCATGAAGTTGATTTCACAAAGTCGACGCAATATTCCGTCGATGAACAAAACTGTCGAATCTCGCCTGTATAGCGACGGCTTATTCAGCTTCGCCATCAATATCACTCCAGCAGATAAAAGCAGCAGCGTGCAGGCATTGCGCACTGGGCGTCGTACGGTGCAGACAGAAGTGCGCAATAATAGTGAAATCACGGTGGTGGGCGAATTGCCGCCAGCTACTGCCAAACGTATTGCGGACAGCATAGATTCGGGTTCACCAAAATGATGAGAGAATGGGCCACCGTCGTGGCGTGGAAGGAAGGCATTGCTACGTTGCATACGGAAGCAAAAACCTCATGTAACAGCTGTTCGGCGCGCAAAGGCTGCGGCAGCCACGCGCTTAATCAGCTGGGACCCAAAAATGCTCACGTTATGACTATCGCCAGCGCGGAGCCGTTGCAACCTGGGCAGCGTATCGAATTAGGCATTCGTGAAAGCAGTTTACTGGGATCGGCGTTGCTGGTTTACATGACGCCGCTGTTTGGCCTGTTTTTGGTTGCAGGTATCTTCCAGATGTTGTTCCACAGCGATGTTGCTGCGGCCTGTGGCGCACTGTTAGGCGGCATTGGCGGCTTTATCGTGGCGAAAGGTGTCTCTAACGTATTCGGCGATCGTGAGGCATTTCAGCCTGTGATTCTCAGCGTTGCGTTACCTCCCGATGCACTGCGTGTGGAAAGCGAAGTTTGATCCCCGTCAGGGCCGCATCGGATGCGGCTTCCTCTATTCTGCTTAACCGCTGAAATCTGTTGCGATTCCCCACAGTTCCATTCTTTAACGCGCGGCGTTAACAGTGTAATATGCGTCGTCATTAATGAGGCCGACAGGGTTCCGGGTAAAGCTGACTTTCCTGAATGTGTCTGTGCTCAAGTTTCCCACTGATTTTCTACGTGAAGATATTCATATAAATGAAGCACATAAGAAATTTCTCCATCATCGCTCACATTGACCACGGCAAATCAACGCTCTCTGACCGTTTGATTCAAATTTGTGGTGGCCTGAGCGATCGTGAGATGGCTGCGCAAGTTCTCGACTCAATGGATCTGGAACGTGAACGCGGCATTACCATTAAAGCGCAGAGCGTAACGCTCGATTACAAAGCGCTGGACGGTGAAACTTACCAGCTCAATTTTATCGATACTCCCGGACACGTTGACTTCTCCTATGAAGTTTCCCGCTCTTTGGCGGCGTGTGAAGGAGCATTGCTGGTGGTCGATGCAGGGCAGGGCGTTGAAGCGCAGACGCTGGCAAACTGCTACACCGCAATGGAAATGGATCTGGAAGTGGTACCGGTATTGAACAAAATCGACCTGCCTGCCGCCGATCCAGAGCGCGTAGCGGAAGAGATTGAAGATATCGTCGGCATCGACGCTACCGATGCGGTACGTTGTTCGGCGAAAACTGGCGTCGGCGTGCCCGATGTGCTGGAACGTCTGGTGCGCGACATTCCGCCGCCAGAAGGCGATCCAGAAGGTCCTTTGCAGGCGCTGATCATCGATTCATGGTTCGATAACTACCTTGGTGTGGTGTCGCTGATTCGCATCAAAAACGGTACGCTGCGCAAAGGCGACAAAGTGAAGGTCATGAGTTCTGGCCAAAGCTATAACGCTGACCGCCTGGGTATCTTCACGCCGAAACGCGTTGATCGCAACGAGTTGAACTGCGGTGAAGTGGGCTGGTTGGTGTGTGCGATTAAAGATATCCTCGGCGCGCCAGTAGGCGATACGCTGACCTTGCAGCGCAATCCGGCGGAGAAAGTTTTGCCTGGCTTCAAAAAAGTGAAGCCACAGGTTTATGCCGGTCTGTTCCCGATCAGTTCCGACGACTATGAAGCGTTCCGTGATGCGCTGGGCAAATTGAGCCTGAACGATGCGTCACTGTTCTACGAGCCAGAGAGTTCAACGGCGCTGGGCTTCGGTTTCCGCATCGGCTTCCTCGGTCTGTTGCACATGGAGATCATTCAGGAACGTCTGGAGCGTGAATACGATCTCGACCTGATCACCACCGCGCCGACCGTAGTTTATGAAGTGGAAACCACCGATGGTGAAACGATTTACGTCGATAGCCCGTCGAAACTGCCACCGCTGAATAATATTGCAGAGCTGCGTGAGCCGATCGCTGAGTGTCATATGCTGCTGCCGCAGGAGTTCCTCGGTAACGTCATTACGCTGTGTATCGAAAAACGTGGCGTACAAACCAACATGGTTTACCACGGTAAGCAGGTTGCGCTGACGTATGAAATTCCGATGGCTGAAGTGGTGCTCGACTTCTTCGACCGTCTGAAATCAACCTCGCGCGGCTATGCATCGCTGGATTATAACTTCAAACGTTTCCAAACCTCTGACATGGTGCGTGTCGACGTGATGATTAACTCAGAACGTGTTGATGCGCTGGCGCTGATTACTCACCGTGATAACTCACAATATCGTGGCCGCGATCTGGTGGAGAAGATGAAAGATCTGATCCCTCGTCAGCAGTTTGATATTGCGATTCAGGCGGCAATCGGCAACCACATTATCGCTCGCTCAACGGTCAAACAGCTGCGTAAAAACGTCCTGGCGAAATGCTATGGCGGCGACGTGAGCCGTAAGAAGAAACTGTTGCAGAAGCAGAAAGACGGTAAGAAGCGAATGAAGCAGGTCGGCAACGTTGAGCTGCCGCAGGAAGCATTCCTTGCCATTCTGCATGTCGGTAAAGACAGCAAATAAGGATTTTTAATGGCTAACATGTTCGCCCTGGTTTTAGTGATCGCAACGCTGGTCACTGGCGTTATCTGGTGTATCGATCGCTTTAAATGGGCACCGGCACGTCGTGCTAAGCAGGCTGCAGCGCAAGCGCAGGCTGGCAACGCACTCGACAGCAAAACGCTGGCGAAAGTGGCCGCACAACCGGGTTGGGTAGAAACCACGGCATCGGTATTCCCGGTGCTGGCGGTGGTATTGATCGTGCGTTCGTTCATTTTTGAGCCGTTCCAGATTCCCTCAGGCTCAATGATGCCAACGCTGCTGATTGGTGACTTCATCCTCGTTGAGAAGTTTGCTTACGGCATTAAAGATCCAATTACCCAAACCACGCTGATTCCAACCGGTCATCCGCAGCGCGGTGATGTCGCGGTGTTCAAATATCCGAAAGATCCGAGCGTGGATTACATCAAGCGCGTGATTGGCTTGCCAGGCGACAAAGTGGTGTTTGATCCTTACAGCAAAACCCTGACCATCAATCCGGGTTGCAGCAGCGGCAATTGCAGTACCGCGCTGCCGGTAACGTACACTAACGTTGAGCCAAGCAACTTCATTCAAACCTTCAGCGGCTTTGATGGCAATGAAACCGGTAACGGCTTCTTCCAGGCTCCGCAGGGTGAAACCATGAAGGGCGGTTTGCGTCTCGGCACCCGTAAAGAGACATTGGGCAACGTAACGCACGATATCTTGCTGGTAAACGAAGCGCAAAGTCAGGCAAGCATGTATTATCAGCAGCCTGGCCAGCCGCAATCGACATGGATTGTGCCGCAAGGGCAGTATTTCATGATGGGTGACAACCGTGATAACAGCGCCGACAGCCGCTACTGGGGCTTTGTGCCCGAGAAGAATCTGGTCGGTAAAGCGGTTGCTATCTGGATGAGCTTCGAGAAACAAGAAGGACAGTGGCCGACCGGCGTGCGCTTTAGCCGCATTGGTGGGATTCATTGATAAAAGCGCTGTTTAGCCTTGGCTGAACAGCAATGGTTGGCCTCCTTTTGGGGGCCAGTGCACACGAAACAGAACAGGTTGGCACCTCAGCCCTGTTTCGTATGCAGAGTGACAGACGCACTGAACAACTGGAATCGCATGAACCCCATCGTCATTAACAAGCTGCAGCGCAAACTGGGCTACACTTTTACTCATCCGGATTTATTGCAGCAGGCATTGACGCATCGTAGTGCCAGCAGCAAACACAATGAACGTCTTGAATTTCTTGGCGATTCTATTCTCAGCTATGTGATTGCTAATGCGCTGTATCACCGCTTCCCACGCGTGGATGAAGGCGATATGAGCCGCATGCGCGCCACGCTAGTGCGCGGCAATACGCTGGCGGAGATGGCGCGAGAGTTCGACCTCGGCGAGTGTTTGCGCCTCGGTCCGGGCGAGCTGAAAAGCGGCGGTTTCCGTCGTGAATCGATTCTTGCGGATACCGTTGAAGCCTTAATTGGCGGCATCTTCCTTGATAGCAGTATTCAGACCGTCGAAAAGTTAATTCTCGATTGGTATCACTCACGACTGGAACAGATCAGTCCGGGTGATAAACAGAAAGATCCGAAAACGCGCCTGCAGGAGTATTTGCAGGGACGTCATCTGCCGCTGCCCTCTTATTTGGTGGTGCAGGTGCGTGGCGAAGCCCACGATCAGGAATTCACCATTCACTGTCAGGTGAGTGGCATGGCAGAACCGGTGGTGGGCATTGGCTCCAGCCGCCGTAAAGCCGAGCAAGCAGCCGCCGAACAGGCGTTAATCAAGCTTGGCCTCGAATAAATAGTCACATCGCAGCGTCGAAAGCGGCGCTGCCCAAGTCAGGACTCGAATGAGCGAACTCGAAACATATAGCGGCTTTGTCGCGATTGTAGGCCGACCAAACGTCGGTAAATCCACTTTGCTGAACCAGTTACTGGGGCAGAAGGTGTCGATCACTTCACGCAAACCGCAAACCACGCGTCACCGTATTATGGGCATCCACACCGAAGGCGCTTATCAGGCGATCTACGTGGATACGCCAGGGCTGCATATGGAAGAGAAGCGGGCTATCAACCGCTTGATGAACCGCGCGGCCAGCAGCTCCATCGGTGATGTTGAGCTGGTGATCTTTGTGGTTGAAGGCACGCGCTGGACGCCAGACGACGAGATGGTGCTTAACAAGCTGCGGGATAACAAAGTTCCTGTGGTATTGGCGATCAATAAAGTCGACAACATTCAGGATAAGAGCATTCTGTTGCCCCATCTGCAGTTCCTCAGCCAGCAGATGAACTTCCTCGAAATTGTACCGATCTCTGCGGAGAGCGGCAAAAATGTTGACGCTATTGCGGCGATTGCGCGCAAATGCTTGCCAAAATCTGAGCATCATTTCCCAGAAGATTATGTCACCGACCGCTCGCAGCGCTTTATGGCATCTGAGATCATCCGTGAAAAATTGATGCGCTTCCTTGGCGCCGAGCTGCCTTATTCCGTCACCGTAGAAATTGAGCAGTTTGTCTCGAACGAGCGCGGCGGTTATGACATTAATGGCCTGATCCTCGTTGAGCGCGAAGGCCAGAAGAAGATGGTCATCGGCAACAAAGGCGCCAAGATCAAAACCATCGGCATTGAATCGCGTAAAGACATGGAAGAGATGTTTGAGGCGAAAGTGCATCTTGAACTGTGGGTTAAAGTGAAATCTGGCTGGGCGGACGATGAACGTGCGCTGCGCAGCTTAGGTTACTCTGACGAAGGGTAATCGATGGAAGGCTGGCAACGCGCCTTTGTGCTGCATAGTCGCCCTTATAGCGAAACCAGCCTGCTCCTCGATCTGTTCAGCGAAAGCGAAGGGCGCGTCCGCGTCCTTGCCAAAGGTGCCCGTTCGCGCCGCTCCCAACTGAAAGGTGCGCTACAACCCTTCACGCCGCTGCTGGTGCGCTGGGGCGGTCGTGGCGACGTCAAAACGCTGCGTAATGCCGAAGCCGTTTCATTGGCATTGCCGCTCAGCGGCATCACGCTCTACTGCGGGCTGTACGTCAATGAACTGCTGTCGCGCGTGCTAGAGCAGCAAATCCCCTTCTCGGACATGTTCTTCGATTACCTGAATTGCATCCAAACGCTGGCAGCAGGCAACGGCTCGCCTGAACCGGCGCTGCGTCGTTTTGAGCTGGCGCTGCTGGGTCATCTCGGCTACGGCGTCGATTTCCTGCATTGTGCCGGCAGCGGCGAAGAGGTTGCCGATGGCATGACCTACAGCTACCGCGAAGAGAAGGGCTTTATCGCCAGCCTGGTGGTCAATCAGCGCAGCTTTACTGGCCGCCAACTGCGTGCGCTATGGGAACGTGAATTCCCCGATGCCGATACTTTGCGCGCCGCCAAACGCTTTACGCGGATGGCGCTGAAGCCCTATCTGGGCGGCAAACCGCTGAAGAGTCAGGAACTGTTTCGCCAGTTCGTGCCAAAAAAGAGACCCGATGTGGCAAACGACTAGCGCTGGTCGTACCGCCTGATATATTCAGCGCAGTACACTGCAAACACACTGAACACATTTAAGGATTGTCATGGCTGAGTTGCTGTTAGGCGTCAACATTGACCACATTGCCACCGTACGTAACGCACGTGGCACAAACTATCCCGATCCGGTGCAGGCTGCGTTTGTTGCCGAGCAGGCCGGTGCCGACGGCATTACCGTGCATTTGCGTGAAGATCGCCGCCACATTACTGACCGCGATGTACGCATTCTGCGTGACACCATTCAGACGCGCATGAATCTGGAGATGGCGGTCACGGACGAGATGATCGACATCGCCTGCGAAATCAAACCTCACTTCGTTTGCCTGGTGCCGGAAAAGCGTCAGGAAGTGACCACTGAAGGTGGGCTGGATGTGGCCGGTCAGCAGGATAAAATTAACGCCGCGGTGCGCCTGCTGAGCGACGCCGGCATTCTGGTGTCGCTGTTTATCGATGCCGATCATCGCCAGATTGAAGCCGCCGTTGCCAGCGGCGCGCCCTATATTGAAATTCACACCGGCGCCTACGCCGAAGCGCCTGAAGGTCTGGCGCGCCAGGCTGAACTGTCGCGCATTCGTAAAGCCGCGACTTTCGCCGCCAGCCTTGGCCTGAAAGTGAATGCTGGCCACGGTTTGACCTACCACAACGTGCAGCCGATTGCTGAACTGCCGGAAATGCACGAACTGAATATCGGCCATGCGATTATTGGTCGCGCACTGTTCAGCGGCCTGGCCGATGCGGTCAGCGAAATGAAGCAGCTGATGCGGGAAGCGCGTCGCTAATGGCGATTCTCGGACTCGGCAGCGACATCGTAGAGATCGAGCGCATTGCGGGCGTGATTGAGCGCTCCGGCGATCGCCTGGCGCGCCGCGTATTAAGCGAAGCCGAGTGGCAGCAATATCAGGCGCACCAGCAACCGGTGCGCTTTCTTGCCAAACGCTTTGCGGTGAAAGAGGCGGCAGCGAAAGCGTTTGGCACCGGCATTCGCGGTGGCCTGGCGTTCAATCAGTTTGAAGTGTACAACGATGCGCTGGGTAAGCCGGGATTACGTTTCTTTGAGCAGGCGAAAGTGATTGCCAGCCAGCTCGGCGTGCAGCACGTGCATGTGACGTTAGCGGATGAACGCCACTACGCTTGCGCGACGGTGATTATCGAGAATTAAGGGTGCAACACCACAAACTTCTCCCACAGCGCCTCACGACTCTCCAGGTGCTGTGGATCCGCAATAATGGTGTTATCAATCGGGCAGACGCTTTGGCAGGTCGGCACATCATAATGGCCCACGCACTCAGTGCAGCGGTCGACATCAATCTCATAGATAGCGTCGCCTAAACTGATTGCCTGGTTTGGGCATTCAGGTTCGCACATATCGCAATTGATGCATTTGGTGGTGATGAGCAGGGCCATAGCGGAAATCCAATAACAGCAGAAAAGGCGCGGGTATTATACGCGCCTCATCTCGTCAGACCAGCTTTTTCACCAACTCTTCGCTGTGACGAATATGGCTGGATGCGCGTTCCGGATCGTTCTGCACCAGCGCCATAAACAGCAAATCGGTAAGTGCCAGTTGCGCACTGGTTGATGAAATTGCCGCACTGCGCGTACTCTGCTCTTCCGCTACGGTGTAGAGACAAACCGTCGCACACTGCTGCAGGGCATTCGGCGTGAAGCCAGTAAAAGCCAGCACATCGGCGCCAACCTGCGCCGCTTCCTGCGCCGCCAGATTGATTTCGCGACGTTCGCCGGTGTAGGAGATCGCCAGCAACACATCGCCCGGCGCCATCGCCTGCACGCTGGCCAGCAGCGCATGCATATCCTGCTCCGCCACCGCGTTAATGCCGATTTTCATCAGTTTCCATGAGAAATCTTTCGCCACCAAACCCGATGCACCGATGCCGACCAGAAGAATACGGTTGGCATTTTTCAGCAGCTGTAAGGTTTGCAGCAGCTTCTCTTCGCTATTGATATCCAGCGTGGCGCGGATCGCCGAGATCTTTTCCGTCAGCAGCTTTTCACCCACCACTTTGAGTGGGTCATCGCTAAGAATATGGTTATGCACGGTAATGGCATCGCGATCGGCCATTGATTCGCTCAGCGCCAGCTTCAGCGCCGGGAAGCCTTTATAGCCCAGCTTCTGGGCAAATTTCACCACGCTGGACTGGCTGACACCCGACTCCTCAGCCAGTTTTTGTGAACTCAGATGCCGTGCACGGTCCGGCTGCGACAGCAAAAAATCCGCCAGGCGACGCTCATTTAGCGCCAGTCGAGGATAAAGTTGGCGAATGCGCAGCAATGAACTCATTGTTCGATCCTTAATTCATCTTTCCAGATAGAGCGTAGTGCGGTTACGCGCAGGATGTCGGGCGATTGCCGCCAGATGACAGCGCGCGGGCACAGAGAATAAACTATTCAGCTGGCATTGTAGTCATTGGAATTAAAAATAGCAGCTTTCGCCCCAAACGCTGAAGCTGGCTACACTGTAGTGCAGAAACCACGAAGGATAGAGAAGGAGTGTTGTTTGACAAAGGGTACGCAACGACGCGTGGTGTTTTTCGATCTCGATGGCACGCTGCATCAGCAAGACATGTTTGGCACCTATATGCGCTATCTGCTGCGACGTCAGCCGATCAATCTGCTGCTGGTGGTGCCGCTGTTACCGGTGATTGGTCTCGGCATGCTGATCAAAGGTCGCGCGGCGCGCTGGCCAATGAGTTTGCTGCTATGGGCGATTACCTTCGGCCATAGCGAAACGCGTCTGCGCCAGCGCGAAGCCGAATTCGCTGACTGGTTCCGCCAGCGCGTTACCGCCTTTCCGGTGGTGCAGCAGCGGCTCACTGATTATCTCAGCAGCAATGATGCCGATGTCTGGCTGATCACCGGTTCGCCGCAATCGCTGGTGGAGAAAGTCTATTTCGATTCCGCCTTCTTACCGCGCGTGCAGCTGATCGCCAGTCAGATGAAACCGGGCCGCGGCGGCCGCCTGTTGGCGATGCGTTGCCTCGGCCATGAGAAGGTGGCACAGCTGGAGGAGAAAATCGGCACGCCGCTGCAGCTGTATAGCGGCTACAGCGACAGCAAGCAGGACAACCCGCTGCTGTTCTTCTGTCAGCACCGCTGGCGCGTCACGCCGCGCGGTGAGCTGCAACAGCTGGAATAACGCTTCGATTCCGGCAGCAGCATCGCTATAATGCGCCGCCTTTTGATGCCCGCAGGAGTTGCCCGGTGAACCCACAAACTGATGAATATTGGATGCGTTATGCGCTGGAACTGGCTAAGCGCGCGTGGGAGCAGGGCGAAGTGCCGGTCGGTGCGGTGCTGGTGCAGGGCGATAAAGTAATCGGCGAAGGCTGGAATCGACCGATTGGTCAGCACGATCCCACCGCGCACGCTGAGATCATGGCGCTGCGTCAGGGTGGCAAAGTGCTGGAAAACTATCGTCTGCTGGATACCACACTGTATGTCACGCTGGAACCCTGCGTGATGTGCGCTGGCGCGATGGTGCACAGCCGTATCACGCGGTTAGTGTATGGCGCTAAAGATGAGAAAACCGGCGCGGCCGGTTCACTGCTGGATGTGATTGGCCATCCCGGCATGAATCATCAAATTCAGATTGATTGCGGTGTGCTGGCGGAACAGTGCGCTGGGATGTTGAGTGACTTCTTCCGCATGCGTCGCGAGCAGAAGAAGGCGCTGCGTCAGGCGCAGCGCGCAGATTAATTCATGGCAATTTTCGGTTCGACCGCCGGGTAGCCGGCACCTAACTCCGCTTCCAGCGCCGATTGCTGCGCTAACCGCTTCTCCTGCTCCTGCAGATAGCCCACCAGGCTTATCTGATACTTACGGATATTCTCGACGTAGTTATAAGCTTCGTGACCGCGCGCGTAACCATAGGTAGTTTGCGTGTAGTAGCGCTTCTGGCTCAGCATCGGCAGGCGCAGCTTCACATCCGCCCAGCTATCAGGATTGCCGCCCTGTTTCGCCGTCAGTTTGCGCACATCCAACATGTGCGCGTAGCCCATGTTGTACGCCGCCAGCGCGAACCAAATGCGCTCATCTTCAGGAATCGTCTCCGGCACCTTTTCCATCATGCGCTTGAGATATTCACTGCCGCCGCGAATGCTCTGTTCAGGATCGAGGCGATCGTTGACTTCAAGGCTGTCAGCGGTATTGCGCGTCAACATCATCATGCCTCGGACGCCGGTCGGCGAAGTGGCCTGCGGATTCCAGTGCGATTCCTGATAAGAGATCGCCGCCAGCAATCGCCAATCCATGCTGGCCGAATATTTCTCAAACAGCGGTTTGATGTCCGGCAGCGTGTTATCTATGGCGCGCAGGAAGGTGCGGGTATCCACATAATCAAAGGTGCCGACGTGGCCGAGATACTTCTCTTCCAGTCGCGCCATCGCGCCTTCCTCGCCCATCTGGCTGTAGAAGTCGAGCATCGCCGCGTTCAGGCTGTCGTCCTCGTTACGCGGCAAATACCAGGTGACCGGCTCTTCATCCGTCACATCAAACGCTACTGCCAGCTGCGGATGAATGCGCTGTAACAGGCCAATGGTGACGGAGTCGCCCACGGTGTAATCCAGTTTGCCGTCAGCAACCGCTTCAAGTAGCGCTTTCTGCCCTTGATCGGTCGAGATCGCCCAGTCGAGATCGGGATAGCTGTCGGCTTTGGCGGAACGTAAAGTTGACAGATATGCCGAACCGGACTGCACAATCAGGCGGCCTTTCAGATCGCCGAGATTTTTCGGTCGTGGCTTATCAATGCGGTACACCAGCTGTTGCGACACCGAATAGTAGCTCGGGCCACTTTGGTAGTGCGCAAGGCGCTCGCTGTTGTAGATCAGGCCGGCAGCCAGCAAATCCGCCTTGCCGTCATCCAGGTCATCAAACAGGTCACCGAGGTTTGGACGCACCTCAACTTCCAGTTTTACGCCAAGGTAATCGGCGAAGCGCTTCGCCAGCTCGTAATCCATACCGGCTGGTGCATTGTTAATGGTGTAGTAAGTCAGCGGAGAGTTAACGGTACTGATGCGCAGCACTCCGCGTGATTTGATCTGTGATAGCGCGTCTGTTCCACCCCCGTACCACGGGATTGAAGGCCACAATGCTAGCGCAAGCAGCACGGTGATCAGACCGATAAACAGATAGTTTATTTTTAGGCGTTTCAAATAGTTGTCTCGTAATGGCTCACAGGCCTCTGTCTTTTAAAGGCAGTATTTATGTTGTTTTAACTCCCAGAGCGAGGGGCATTTTGCGCAACAAAAAGGGGCAGGGCAACTTTTATAGCAAGAATTGTGCAAAATTCAGCCAAACGCCAGGTGCCAGAATTTATGCGCAAACGGTTTCGTATCCCGTGCTGTTTCTCTATAATACCGCCCGTTTTCCCCTGTTGCGCCCAATGAAGCGTCGCCCGGCACTTCAAAGACGAGAGATCTTTAATGATGGAAATTCTGCGTGGTTCGCCCGCTCTGTCGGCATTTCGTGTAAACAAACTGCTGACCCGCTTTCAGGACGCTCATCTTCCGGTGAGTGATATTTACGCCGAGTACGTCCATTTTGCCGATGTCAGCGCACCGCTCAGCGCGGATGAGCACGCCCGCCTGCAACGTCTGCTGAAATACGGTCCTTCTCTCGCCGAACATGCGCCACAAGGGCGTCTGTTGCTGGTAACGCCGCGTCCCGGCACCATCTCTCCGTGGTCCTCGAAAGCCACCGATATCGCGCACAACTGCGATCTGCCACAGGTGTTACGCCTTGAACGCGGCATGGCTTTCTATGTGCAGGCCCCTGAGCTGACGGAAGCGCAGTGGCAGCAACTTGCCAGCCTGCTGCATGACCGCATGATGGAAACCGTGTTCGCTGACCTCAGCGATGCGCAGCAGCTGTTTGCCCATCATCAGCCGCAGCCGCTCAAAAGCATCGATGTGCTGGGCGCAGGTCGCAGCGCGCTGGAGCAGGCCAATACCACACTGGGCCTGGCGCTGGCCGATGATGAGATCGATTACCTGCTTGATGCCTTTACCAAGCTGGGGCGTAATCCAAACGACATCGAGCTCTATATGTTTGCGCAGGCAAACTCTGAGCACTGTCGTCACAAAATCTTCAACGCCGACTGGATTATCGACGGCGAAAAGCAGCCGAAGTCGCTGTTTAAAATGATCAAAAACACCTTTGAACATAATCCTGAGCACGTGCTGTCGGCGTATAAAGACAACGCCGCGGTGATGGAAGGTTCCGAGGTTGGCCGCTTCTACGCAGATGCGCAGAAGGGCGAATATGAATTCCATCAGGAAGAAGCGCACATCCTGATGAAAGTGGAAACCCATAACCACCCAACTGCTATTTCGCCATGGCCGGGTGCTGCGACCGGTTCCGGTGGTGAAATTCGTGATGAAGGCGCAACCGGACGTGGTGCGAAGCCAAAAGCCGGACTGGTCGGTTTCTCGGTATCGAACCTGCGCATTCCAGGCTTCGAACAGCCGTGGGAAGAGGATTTCGGTAAGCCGGATCGTATTGTCACCGCCTTAGACATCATGACCGAAGGCCCACTGGGCGGCGCGGCATTCAACAACGAATTTGGTCGTCCTGCCCTGAATGGCTACTTCCGTACTTATGAAGAGCGCGTCAACAGCCACAATGGTGTGGAGCTGCGCGGCTACCATAAGCCGATTATGCTGGCGGGCGGCATCGGTAACATTCGTGCCGATCACGTGCAGAAAGGCGAGATTGTGGTGGGGGCCAAACTGATCGTGCTGGGTGGCCCGGCGATGAACATCGGTCTGGGCGGCGGTGCAGCTTCGTCGATGGCTTCCGGCCAATCGGATGCCGATCTCGACTTTGCTTCAGTACAGCGCGACAACCCAGAGATGGAACGTCGCTGCCAGGAAGTGATTGACCGCTGCTGGCAACTGGGCGAAGCCAACCCGATTCTGTTTATCCATGACGTGGGCGCGGGCGGTCTCTCGAACGCGATGCCAGAGCTGGTAAGTGATGGTAACCGCGGCGGCAACTTTAACCTGCGCGACATCCTGAGCGACGAGCCGGGCATGAGCCCGCTGGAAGTGTGGTGTAACGAATCACAGGAGCGTTATGTGCTGGCGGTGGCGCCTGAGAAACTGGCGCTGTTCGATGAGTTGTGCCAGCGTGAACGCGCGCCTTATGCGGTGATTGGTGAAGCGACTGAAGAGCTGCATCTGAACCTCGCCGACAGCCATTTCGACAATAAGCCAATCGACATGCCGCTCGACGTGCTGCTGGGCAAAACGCCGAAGATGACGCGTGATGTTGCCAGCCAGCAAGCCAAAGGTGATGCCCTGCAGCGCGACGGGATTACCGTTGCTGATGCGGTGAATCGTGTGCTGCATTTGCCAACCGTGGCGGAAAAAACCTTCCTGATCACCATTGGCGATCGCAGCGTAACCGGCATGGTCGCGCGCGATCAGATGGTGGGGCCGTGGCAAATTCCGGTCGCGAACTGCGCCGTCACCACGGCCAGCCTGGATAGCTATCACGGTGAAGCGTTCTCTCTCGGCGAACGCGCGCCAGTCGCGTTGCTCGACTTCGCCGCTTCCGGTCGCCTGGCGGTGGGTGAAGCGCTGACCAACATCGCAGCGACCTCAATTGGTTCGCTGCAGCGCGTCAAGCTCTCCGCGAACTGGATGGCCGCCGCCGGTCACCCAGGCGAAGATGCTGGTTTGTACGCCGCCGTTAAAGCGGTAGGTGAAGAGCTGTGTCCGGCGCTGGGCATCACGATTCCCGTCGGTAAAGACTCGATGTCGATGAAAACCCGCTGGCAGCAAGGCACCGAGCAGCGTGAAATGACCTCGCCGCTGTCGTTGGTGATTACCGCGTTTGCGCGCGTTGAGGATGTACGTCGCACCGTTACGCCGCAGCTGCAGGCCGATCAAGATAACCTGCTGCTGCTGGTGGATCTGGGTAACGGCGCTAACACGCTGGGTGCTACCGCGCTGTCACAGGTTTATCGTCAACTCGGTGACAAGCCTGCCGACGTGCGTGATGCTACGCAGCTGGCGGGCTTCTTTAACGCTATTCAGACGCTGGTGGCCGAGCAGAAACTGCTGGCCTATCACGACCGTTCTGACGGCGGCCTGCTGGTCACGCTGGCGGAGATGGCCTTTACCGGTCACTGCGGTATCGAAGCCGATATCGCCGCGTTGGGCAGTGATGCATTGGCAGCGCTGTTCACCGAAGAGCTGGGCGCGGTGCTGCAAATCAACGCAGCAGATCGCGTGGCAGTGGAGAAGATATTCGCCGATCACGGCCTGAGCGCTAACGTGCATGTGATGGGTAAAGCGCTGCCGGGCGACCGCTTCGTGATCCGTTCTGGCGACAGTACGGTGTACAGCGAAAGCCGCACCACGCTGCGTACCTGGTGGGCAGAAACCACCTGGCAGATGCAGCGTCTGCGTGATAACCCAGCCTGTGCCGATCAGGAGCATGAAGCGAAGAAAGACGATAACGATCCTGGTCTGAACGTCCATCTGACCTTCAAGCCAGAAGAGGATGTGGCGGCACCGATGATCGCCACTGGCGCACGTCCGCGTGTGGCGGTGCTGCGTGAGCAGGGTGTGAACTCCCACGTGGAGATGGCGGCTGCCTTCCATCGCGCTGGCTTTACTGCAGTTGACGTACACATGAGCGATCTGCTGGCCGGTCGTCGCGGTCTGGAAGAGTTCCAGGCACTGGTTGCGTGTGGTGGCTTCTCATACGGTGACGTGCTGGGCGCCGGTGAAGGTTGGGCGAAATCGATCCTGTTCAACGGCCGCGTACGTGATGAGTTTGAGAACTTCTTCCATCGTCCACAAACGCTGGCGCTGGGCGTGTGTAACGGCTGCCAGATGATGTCGAACCTGCGTGAATTGATTCCAGGCAGCGAACTGTGGCCACGCTTTGTACGTAACCAGTCCGAGCGTTTCGAAGCGCGTTTCAGCCTGGTCGAAGTGGCGGCGAGCCCGTCGCTGTTGCTGGAGGGCATGGCAGGATCGCATATGCCAATCGCGGTATCGCACGGCGAAGGTTTTGTCGAAGTGCGTGACGGTGCGCATCTGGCGCAGCTGGAGAGCAAAGGTCTGGTAGCGCTGCGCTTCGTCGATAACTTCGGCAAAGTGACGGAAAGCTATCCGGCGAACCCGAATGGCTCACCAAACGGCATCACTGCGGTAACTAACGAAAGCGGTCGCGTCACCATTATGATGCCGCACCCAGAGCGCGTGTTCCGTACCGTCAGCAACTCGTGGCATCCGGCAGAGTGGGGCGAAGATAGCCCGTGGATGCGTATCTTCCGCAATGCGCGTAAGCAGTTGGGCTAAGCGTTCATCCTTAGTCGTTTTCCTTGTGCCCATTAATGGGCACCCTACTAAGGCCGTCTAACCGCGGCCTTTATTTTTTTGTAGGGTCGCCATTAATGGCGACCTGGCTAAAAACCCCACAAGTATGCAAGCTGTCGGAAAAAGGCGACAATCCTGACTTTATACTGTCGTCAAAAGGTGACATTTAACTCGTTGATTTGTAATGCAAGGAAGTTAGCGCTCTAAACCCGTTGCTAATCAGCGACACTTTTCCCTGACCGTCCGGTCCGCTTTCCTTCCTGTCTTCGCCTTCTATCTGGCATTCCTCTGATAATAAACACTATTTATTTGTTGGCATGATACTTGCTATACTCTCTGCGTGGCTCATTCGCCTGTTTATGATTGCCCCGCTTTTCGCGGCAGAGCTCATAAAAACTGAATGACGCACCAAACGGAGCCTGTCGTCCACCTCACCGATAATCGCTTGCTTTGCAACGTTATCAAGCATCGGACGCAACGTTGAGTTAGGCTCCACCTATTTTGCAAGCGATGCTGTGGCGTCGCTCTCACGGCAGGCCAAAAGGCCTGCCGTTTTCATATCTCTCCTTTCTTCCGTTTTGATACTTCGCTAGCATGCCTGCAGCTCATATTTAAGGAAGCGCGGTTGTGAATAAATGGCGTCTGTTTCCCCGATCCCTGCGACAGTTAGTCTTAATGGCCTTTCTGCTGGTGCTGCTGCCGTTACTGGTGCTGGCATGGCAAGCATGGGAAAGCCTTTCGGCGCTGAGCAACCAGGCGGCAGATACCAATCGCAATACCTTTACCGATGTACGGCGCAGTGAAGCGATGGCGCGCACCGCGCTGGAGCTGGAGCGAAGCTATCGTCAATACTGCGTATTAGGCGATGCGTCGCTGGCCAAACTGTATCAAACGCAGTGGACGCGCTACGGTCAAATGCTCAGCAGCCACGCAGCCAGCTTGCCCGATCTGCCCTCCTTCAAAGTGCTGCAAACCACCTTGCCGCAGCTGCAGCAGGTAAAGTGCGATAATGGTAATCCGCAAGCACAAGCTGCCAGCGCGCTGGAGCGTTTTTCCGATACCAATACGCAAATGGTGCAGGCAACGCGCGAAGTGGTGTTTTCGCGCGGCTTACAACTGCAACGTGAAATTGCCGATCGCGGCCAGTTCTTTGGCTGGCAGGCGCTAATTCTGTTCCTGATCAGCCTGGTGCTGGTTTTGCTGTTCACCGGCATGATTATTGGTCCGGTAAAACGCGTTGAGCGCATGATCAATCGCTTAGGCGAGGGCAAATCGCTGGGCGATAGCGGCAGCTTTCGCGGCCCACGTGAAATTCGCTCGCTGGGACAGCGCATCGTTTGGTTGAGTGAACGTCTGAGCTGGCTGGAAGAGCAGCGCCATGAGTTTCTGCGTCACCTGTCGCATGAGCTGAAAACACCGCTTGCCAGCCTGCGGGAAGGCACTGAGCTACTGGCCGATCAGGTCGCCGGGCCACTAAACGCTGAGCAGCAGGAAGTGGTCGCGATTCTCGATACCAGCAGTCGTCATTTACAGCGGCTGATTGAGCAGTTGCTGGATTACAACCGTAAGCTGGCAGATGGCCCGATGACGCTGGCACCGGTGGTATTAAATGACATCATTGATTCCGTAGTAAAAGTGCACTCGTTGCCTGCCAGTGCGCGTGAGATGACGACGCACGTTGATCTGCAGGTGAATCACTGTCTGGCGGAAGCCACGCTGCTACAGCGGGTGATTGATAACCTCTATTCGAACGCCGTGAACTACGGCGCCGAATCCGGTAACATCTGGCTGCAGAGCCAGCAGAAGGGCAACCAGGTGTGGATTGAGGTGGCAAACACCGGCACACCGATTCCGGCTGAAGAGCAGGCGATGATTTTTGAGCCTTTTTATCAAGGCAGCCAACAGCGCAAGGGGCCGGTTAAAGGCAGCGGTCTGGGGTTAAGCATCGCCAAAGATTGCCTGCGCAGGATGCAAGGCGATTTGCAGTTGGTAACACGCAAGGATGCGGATGTCTGTTTTCGTATCATTCTGACTACCAGCGACGGGAATGCCTGATTAATGAAATTACCCCGATTTAAATTTGTGACCTGTGCGTTGATGGCGCTCGGCCTGAGTGCCTGCCAGGCACCGTCGCAGCAACGTCCCCAACACACTAGCGTGAGCGTGCCGGAACCCGACGTGCGCCTGCCGGATTATCTGGCGATCGATTGTCAAAGCGTGTGGCAAATCGAAACGCCAGCCGCCGTGAGTAATCCGCTTTACTGGCAGCGCGCCGTTGATTGTGCCGAGCGCTTATCCCCTACCGAAGCTCGCGCCGAAGCGCGTCGCTGGCCGGTGCAAGGCTGGGCACGCGCCTTTAAGCAAGGCATTCTGCTCGCTAACGGTAACGTCACGCCGGTCGAACGCCGTGATTACGTCACCACGTTGGACGGTTATAGCGCGTCTTATCCGGCGGCAGTGCGCCCGTTACTGCAGCTGTGGCGCAGTAATCAGGCCGCTCAGCTGGAGCTGAGTGAAGCGCGTGGACGTTACGCCGCCCTGCAGCAAAGCAACGACGCTGAAATGGACAACCTGCGCCAGCAGCAAAGCAAAATGCGCCAGGCGCTGGCAGACACCCAACGTAAGCTCGAGCGTTTAACCGACATTGAGCGCCAACTGTCATCGCGCAAAGCGCCCGACAGCAGCGACGCATCGCACGGTGCCAGTGATGTGCAAACTGAGGATCAGTAATCATGAAACAGAGCGCACGCTTACTGCTGGTAGATGACGATCCTGGCTTACTGAAACTGCTTGGCATGCGTTTGAGTAGCGAAGGTTTTCAGGTGGCGACGGCAGCCAGCGGACCAGAAGCACTGCGTCATCTGCAGAAAGAGAAGGTCGATTTAGTCATCAGCGACCTGCGCATGGATGAGATGGACGGTCTGGCGCTGTTTGGCGAAGTACAGAAACGTCATGCGGGCTTGCCGGTGATCATTCTCACCGCGCATGGTTCAATTCCTGAAGCCGTGTCCGCTACGCAGCAAGGCGTATTTAGTTTTCTTACCAAACCGGTCGATCGTGATGCGTTGTACAAAGCGATTGATGAAGCGCTGGCACAGCGCGCGCCGATGAGCGATGACGGCTGGCGCGAAGCGATTGTGACGCGCAATCCGCAGATGCTGCGCCTGTTGGATCAGTCGCACATGGTGGCGCAATCGGACGTCAGTATTTTGATCAATGGCCAAAGCGGCACCGGTAAAGAGGTGCTGGCACAAGCGATTCATGCGGCCAGCCCCCGTGCGACCAAGCCCTTCATTGCCATCAACTGTGGCGCTTTGCCAGAGCAACTGCTGGAATCTGAACTGTTTGGCCACGCCAAAGGTGCCTTTACGGGAGCAGTCAGTGCGCGTGAAGGGCTGTTCCAGGCGGCGGAGGGCGGCACACTGTTTCTGGATGAGATCGGCGATATGCCGCAGGCGTTGCAGGTGAAATTGCTACGCGTACTGCAGGAACGCAAGGTGCGCCCGCTGGGCAGTAACCGCGATCTGGATATCAACGTGCGGATTATTTCCGCGACGCACCGTGATTTGCCGAAAGCGATGGAGAAAAAGAGTTTCCGCGAGGACCTCTACTATCGCCTCAACGTGGTGAATCTGAAAATTCCTGCGCTGCATGAGCGTGCCGAAGATATTCCGCTGCTGGCGAATCATCTGCTGCGCCAGTCCGCCGATCGTCATAAACCTTTCGTGCGTAGCTTCTCGGTGGATGCCATGAAACGACTGGTTGGCGCAGCATGGCCGGGCAATGTGCGGCAATTGGTGAACGTGATTGAGCAGTGCGTAGCGTTGAGTACTGCACCGGTGATCGGCGATGCGCTGGTGGAGCAGGCGCTGGCAGGAGAAAATACCGCGTTGCCAACCTTCGTCGAGGCGCGTAATCAGTTTGAGCTGAATTATCTGCGTAAACTGTTGCAGATGACCAAAGGAAATGTCACTAACGCCGCGCGTCTGGCTGGACGTAACCGCACTGAATTCTATAAGCTGCTGTCGCGCCATGAGCTAGACGCCAGCGAATTTAAAGAGTAGCGTGCTGCGGCGGTGTCAGGAACACTTATACTAACGGTATCCGTCCATCATGGAGGGAGTAAAAAAGGATCTGTCATGAAAAAGATCGATGCAATTATTAAACCATTCAAACTCGATGATGTACGTGAAGCGTTAGCGGAAGTGGGCATCACCGGGATGACGGTCAGTGAAGTCAAAGGCTTTGGCCGTCAGAAAGGCCACACGGAACTGTACCGCGGCGCGGAATACATGGTCGATTTTCTGCCAAAAGTGAAAATTGAAATGGTGGTCGGTGACGACATCGTCGACACCTGCGTAGAAACCATTATGAAAACTGCGCAGACCGGCAAAATCGGCGACGGCAAAATCTTTGTCTTCGACGTAGCGCGCGTGGTGCGTATTCGTACCGGTGAAGAGGACGAAGAGGCGATTTAAGCCCCTTCGCGCATTGCCTGATAAAGCCTGCCTTGTGCAGGCTTTCTGTTTCACAGCACCTTATGCGGACCAAACACTTCGTAATGGATACGATCGCCGCTCACACCCGCATCGACTAACTGACGCGCGACAAACTGCATAAACGGCAGTGGACCGCAGATCCAGAATTGGCGCTCGGGCTGATTTAACGCAGAAGATACGCCCGCCAGATCCATCAATCCCACATCGTTATAACGTCCTGCATCTGCGCTTTCCGGCTGGCGATACCAAACGTGACTGGCGAAGTTTGGCAGACGTGCGCCAAACGATTTTACCTCTTCAGCAAAGGCATGTTGGGAACCGGCTTCAGCCGCGTGTAGCCAGTTAACTGCTGCAGGATGTTGCTGCTCAGCCAGATTAGCCAGCATCGCCAGCATCGGAGTTTGTCCCACGCCAGCAGAGATTAAGGTGATGGGTGTCGCCGCGTCAGCCTGCAGGAAGAAATCGCCCGCTGGAGCGGCGCACTGCACGATATCTCCGACCTGTGCATTGTCATGCAGCCAACCCGATACGCTGCCCAGCGCTTCGCGTTTTACTGCAATGCGATAGAAGGTGCCGTTCGGTTGATGCGTCAGCGAATACTGGCGATGCTGGATATTTTCGTTGCCTGCAGGTTGCAGACTAATGGCCAGATACTGGCCAGGCAAGAATGTTGCCACTGGCTGACCGTCGTTCGGCACCAGCTCAAAACTCTTAATCACTGAGCTTTCCTGGTTGATGGCGCGAATACGGAAATCACGCGCGCCGCGCCAGCCGCCAGCTTTCTCTTCGGACGCAGAATAAATCGCTTCTTCACGCTGAATAAACACATCGGCCAGCACGCCATAAGCTTTTCCCCATGCGGTCAGCACCTCTTCGCCCGGATGCAGCAACTCATCAATGGTTGCCAGCAGGTTTTCGCCCACAATCGCGTATTGTTCAGGCTGAATGTTCAGGCTGGCATGCTTCTGCGCGATCTTCTCCACCGCCGGCAACAGCACCGCCAAATTTTCCAGATTGCTGCCATAGGCCACAATCGCGTTGAACAAGGCTTCACGCTGATTGCCGCTGCGTTGATTATTCATGTTGAAGACGTTTTTCAGTTCAGGATGCTGGGTTAACAAACGCTGATAAAAGTGACCGGTGAGCTGGGAACCGATTTGTGCAATGGCAGGCAAGGTGGATTTGATGGTAGCGATGGTTTGCGCGTCGAGCATGGTGAAATCCTCAGAGTGAATTTAAACATGTATTTAAAATGCATCTTATGGTTAATCGAAGCGCCTGTAAATCCCTCGTTGTGATTAAGGATTAGGCAAAAAAGGTGCGCGCTGGCCCGCAAACCTGAAATTTATTCCCGTGCAATGTGAGCAAATCTCGCGATTTTCTCGCTGGCAAAAAAGCGTAAAAAAGCCGTTCCAGCGCCATGCCAATCGATTGCGCAAAAAGAGGGGATTGGCGCTACCGTCCCCTGTCAAAACCGTTTACACTGTTCGCCTTCGCCCCTTAGCCGGGGCCTAAACTGCCGTTAAAAAGTTAGCTGAGTCAGGAGAGTCCGGATGTTAAAGCGTGATATGAACATTGCCGATTATGATGCCGCGTTGTGGCAGGCTATGGAGCAAGAGAAAGTGCGTCAGGAAGAGCACATTGAACTGATTGCTTCTGAAAACTACACCAGCCCACGCGTAATGCAGGCACAAGGTTCACAGCTCACCAACAAATATGCCGAAGGCTATCCGGGCAAACGCTACTACGGCGGATGTGAATACGTTGATATCGTTGAGCAGTTGGCGATCGATCGTGCTAAAGAACTGTTCGGCGCTGATTACGCTAACGTACAGCCGCACTCAGGTTCGCAGGCTAACTTCGCGGTGTACACGGCACTGCTGCAGCCGGGCGACACCATTCTGGGTATGAACCTGGCGCACGGTGGTCACCTGACGCACGGTTCTCCGGTTAACCTGTCTGGCAAGCTGTACAAGGTTATCCCTTACGGCATCGATGAAACTGGCAAAATCAATTACGACGAACTGGCTGAACTGGCGCAAACCCATAAGCCGAAAATGATCGTCGGTGGTTTCTCCGCCTACTCTGGCGTGTGCGACTGGGCCAAAATGCGTGAAATCGCTGACAGCGTTGGCGCCTACCTGTTCGTTGATATGGCCCACGTTGCTGGCCTGATCGCCGCAGACGTCTATCCGAACCCGGTTCCTCATGCACACATCGTAACCTCTACCACCCACAAAACCCTGGCGGGTCCGCGCGGCGGCCTGATCCTGGCGAAAAACGGTGACGAAGATCTGTATAAAAAGCTGAACTCCGCGGTGTTCCCGGGCGGCCAGGGTGGTCCTCTGATGCACGTGATCGCCGGTAAAGCCGTTGCATTCAAAGAAGCGATGGAGCCAGAGTTCAAGACTTATCAGCAGCAGGTTGCTAAGAATGCCAAAGCGATGGTGGAAGTTCTGCTGGAGCGTGGTTACAACATCGTTTCTGGTGGTACTTTCAACCACCTGTTCCTGATCGATCTGGTGAGCAAAAATCTGACCGGTAAAGAAGCTGATGCCGCTTTGGGCCGCGCTAACATTACCGTGAACAAAAACAGCGTTCCAAACGATCCGAAGAGCCCGTTCGTAACTTCAGGTATCCGTATCGGTACGCCAGCGGTGACGCGTCGCGGCTTTAAAGAAGCTGAAGTTCGTGAACTAGCGGGCTGGATTGCTGACGTGCTGGACAACATCAACGACGAAGCGACCATCGAACGTACCAAACAGAAAGTGCTGGAAATCTGCAGCCGTCTGCCGGTATACGCGTAAGTTTTTACGTCTGTCGATGCAGCAGGAAAAAGGATGGCTTAGGCCATCCTTTTTTATTGCCGTCGCTATAGCGCTCTGACAAAGTAGCGACCACTCGTGCTGCAGAGCAGCATCTTTGCTGGAGGGAATATGGCAATCGGCTCGGCCAAATGGCTCGGATTGGGCTACTTCACTTACTTCTTTTGTTATGGCATCTACCTGCCTTTCTGGAGCGTTTGGCTGAAAGGTGCAGGCCTTGATGCCGAAAAGATTGGCCTGCTGCTCGGCTGCGGCATGGTGGCCCGCTTCGTGGGGAGCTTGCTGATTGCCTCACAGGTTAAAAATCCGGCGCAGTTGATCACTGCTCTGCGCCTGCTGGCGCTGATGACCTGTCTGTTCGCCATCGGTTATTGGCTTGGGCAACAGTGGATGTGGCTGCTGTTGGTGATGATCGGCTTCAACCTGTTTTTCTCACCGCTGGTGCCGCTGAGCGATGCGCTGGCCGCTACCTGGACGCAGCAAATTGGCCTGGCCTATGGGCCGGTTCGTCTTTGGGGTTCGCTGGCGTTTGTTATCAGTTCCGCCTTAACCGGCATGTTAGTCACTGCGTTCTCGTCTCAGGCGATTTTAGTGCTGCTGTCATTAGGCGCGATCGGCATGCTGGGTGGAATGATGTTAACACCGGCGACCAGGCCGCAGGGCAGTGAACGTCAGACGTCAACAGACGGCGGCTGGCAGGCGTGGCGTGAGCTGCTGCGCGAAAATGCAGTGTGGCGCTTTATGTTATGCGTAACGCTACTTCAGGGCGCGCACGCGGCCTATTACAGCTTTAGCGCCATCTGGTGGCAGGAAAGCGGTTATTCTGCGTCGATTATTGGCTATTTGTGGTCATTAGGCGTTGTCGCCGAAATCATTATTTTTGCGCTCAGTGGCCGGCTGTTCCGCCGCTGGACCGCGCGCGACCTGCTGCTGTTATCCGGAGCATGCGCCATCGTGCGTTGGACGCTGCTGGGATCCAGCACCGCGCTGCCACTGCTGATTGTGGCGCAGATTCTGCACTGCGGCAGCTTTACCGTTTGTCATTTAGCGGCGATGCGTTTTATTGCCGCACGCAAAGGTGCAGAAGTGATTCGTCTGCAATCGCTTTACTCGGCGCTGGCGATGGGCGGCGGTATCGCGGTGATGACAATGATTTGCGGCGTGCTGTTTGCCCATCTGCAAGGACATCTGTTCTGGGTAATGGCGTTGGTGGCGCTGCCGGCACTGTTCCTGCGTCCGCGAACCGCTTAGCTCTCGAGCAATTGGCGGATGCGCTGCTGCTGATGGCTACTCAGCGGCAGCTCCGCCTGAATCAGCGGCGGTGAGAACAGCGGCAGTGAAATGGCGTATGGCGTGATCACCAGCGCGATATCCCGTGGTGCGCCTTCCCGTTGAAAATGCATCACATCCTGATAGCTGATGTTAATGGGTAACAGCGTCATTTCCCGCAGCTGTTGCTCCAGCAACTGTTCTAGCGCCGCATCGGCGCCGGTCAGCAGCAGCACCTGCTTTTCCTGCAACGCACTCTCCTGCATTAGCCAGGCACCAAACAGCACCGCCACCAGGCTCACTTCCTCCGCGCTAAAGCGCGTACCAAAGTCCGTGCTGAAAGGGTGGAGTGCACGTTCGGTGGTGCGCAGCAGGCGCGGGTAGAGCCGCGCAACATCCAGCGCTACGCTGTTATCAATGCCGATGGAAAAGTGGCTACGATCCAGCGCCTGCGCCAGATGCGTAAACAGCTGCTGGGTGAGCTCTTGCTGATTTTTGAAGCGCGTCTGTGCCATTTGTTCAAAACGCACAACCAGTGCTTGCACTGCTTGCATCAGTTTAATGGCCTGAGGATGATGGAGTTCCGCACCGTTCGGTGCATGAATCAGGCTGAATAGTAGCGTCCAGAAGTCAGTTTCGCTGGCATCGGGCGCTAAGTGGCAGCGTTTCTGCCAATGATGAATTACATCGTCGGCGGCGGCGCGCTCTGCTTTCTCTGCCAGCCACGCGCGCTGTCCCTGATTGAAGAGGGCGTTTTGCCGCTGACACAGTGAATACTTCATGAAGATTTGCAAAAACAGGCGATCGCGCGGGCTGAAGTCACGCGTTAGCCGCAGGCTGCAGTGTTGAATCAGTGCCTGAAGGTTGGTCTCATCCCACAGCGCTTTCTCAATCTTTAGCACTTTCAGGCGCTGGCGCAGAATGGGGGCAAAGTGCTCGCAGACAAAATCCTGCGACAAACGCAGCGCGCGTCGCAGCCAGTGGATCAGGCACAGTCGCCTGTCCAGTTCCGTCCCATGAATGCGGAAGCTGCCATCCACCATCTGGTGTAGCTCCAGTTGATGGTATCGCTGTATCTCCTCTCCCACATCCGCGATATCCTGTCGGGCGACAACAGGTGCCACGCCATTTAACTGGCAGAGCTTTTCAAGCGTCAATGCGGGAGTGGGCAGAAAGAGCAGCAGTAATAGATGACAACGACGCTGGGAGCGGCTGAAGAGTGGTGCAGAAGAAGGTGCAGAACTCATCAAAGGTTTATCCGCAGGTCATTTTTTAGCTAAGAATAGCTAACTCCTTGAGGTATCCCTGCTCTTTGTCGTGACTTTTGTTCAGAGCTTTAGGGCGGGTCACAATTTTTCTGTACCACTCCACACTTCACTCTAAAATTGTTACTTTATAACACATGAAAATTGCACTCATTATCTTTACGCTATTGTTCAGCACGGCAGCCTGGTCACATCCACATAGCTTTATTGATATGAAAACTCAGTTCATCAGTGAAAACGATCGCTTGAGTGGCATGAAAATGGTGTGGACCATGGATGAAATCACCTCCGCTGACCTGCTTTACGACGCGGGAAAGGCTAAACCGGGCGATGTGGTGTGGAAGAAACTGGCGGCACAGGTGATGGCCAATGTGCTGGGCCAGCACTATTTTACCGAAGTGTGGCAGGACAAAAACCGGGTGAAATTCCTTAATTTGCCGAAAGAGTACCATCTGTCGCGCGAGGGCAATAAAGCGGTGCTGGAGTTTATTGTGCCGTTTGGCGAACCGCAGTCGCTAAGCGCGAAGCAGTATCGTATTCAGACGTTTGATCCCACTTATTTCGTTGATATGTATTACGATAATCCGCAGGCATTAACCATGGACGATAGCGTTAAATCCCATTGCCAAATTGATCTCCACACACCGAAACCCGATGACTCCCTAAAGCAATATGCGCTGTCGCTGGATAAGGCCGATGCGCCACCGGAAGATATGGATCTCGGCCAACAGTTCGCGCAAACGGTGATGCTGACATGTCATTGATTTCTATTCCTTCACGCTCACGCCGCTTGTGGCCGCTATGGCTGCTGGCGGCATTGTTGTTGCTGGCGGGAGTGATGCTCTGGCAGCACTGGTCGCAGATTTTGCTGCAAAGCGTGCTGTGGCAAAAGGTTCTCAATCGCGAAATGACCCAGCTATTACAGCAGGTCGCTGAGCAACCGCAGCAGGCGGGCGTGACGCTGATGCTATTTAGCCTGGCCTACGGCGTGCTACACGCGCTCGGCCCAGGGCATGGCAAAGTGGTGATCGCGACTTTTCTCGCCACCCATCCGGCGAAACTGAAGACCAGTATGAAGCTGACGCTGCTGGCGGCCTTGTTGCAAGGCGGGGTAGCGATTGGGTTGGTGACGCTAATGCTGGTGGTACTACAAACTTCGTCGCGCCAGCTTCATCTCGGCAGCTACTGGCTGGAGAAGGGCAGTTATCTGCTGGTGATTGCGCTCGGCGTTTGGGTCGGGTGGCGTGCGTTGCGATCGCTGCGCCAGCAACTGAAACTTGCAGTAAAGATGCAGATTCACGCTATTCGGCCGCAGCATCAGCACCACGAGCACTGCGGCTGTGGCCATGCGCACATGCCAAGTGCCGAGCAGATGGACCAGGCGGTAAGCGCTAAAACTCAGGCGCTGGTGGTGTTCTCAATGGGACTGCGGCCCTGTTCCGGTGCCATTATGATGCTGCTGTTCGCCAAAGTGATTGGGGTCTATGCCTGGGGCGTGGCGTCTGCAGTCGCCATGGCGGTGGGTACCGCACTGACCGTTTCCGCCCTCGGTTTGCTGGTGCAACGTTCCCGCATATTGGCGATGAAGTTAGGGCGAGCCAGCGGGACGCATGCGTCTGCCAGACTACTGCTGCCCGTGCTCGCCCTGTTGGGCAGTGTATTATTAATGATCGCGGGCGTTGCATTATGGCAGAGCGCTTCCCCGGGTAGCGGGGGCGGAATTCGTCCTTTCATATAATCTAAAATAATAAACGCAGCGGTAACATTATCGGCTGCGTTTAAAACGTTATTCACTTCATATAATTAAATATCTCCTCTGTGCTTATCTGGTGGAAATAGCGTTCACCGTCTACGCTGATTATTACCAGTCAGGCTTCTGGTCCATTCAGTAACAATAATTATTTATCGTAATATTTTGCGAGGAAAATGTGATGCCTGAAACCCGGCTTAATAATGGCGGCGTAGAAACTGTTCATGAAGCTCATGTCGGTTTACCGTTGAAACGTATTTCCTGGAGCGCAGTATTTGCCGGCGTCATCGCTGCGCTAATCATCCATATTTTATTAGGTGTATTAGGCACCGCAATTGGCGCGACAACCATCGATCCGCAACAGGAACAAAATCCACTCCAGCATTTGGGGACCGGCGCATTAATCTGGACCGGCGTCAGTATGCTAATCGCCATGGGCGTAGGTAGTTACGTCGCGGGGCGTCTGGCGCAGCGCGAAGGCGCGATGCATGGATTATTAATGTTTGGTGTCAGTACCATCCTGACATTGTGGCTGGCGATTACCTTAGCTACTGGCCTTATTGGTGGCGCCTTTAATATTCTCGGCGCAGGCGTTAATGCTGTGGGTAATGGAATTTCCGCTGCGGCGCCATCCCTTACCAATATGGCAAAAGAAAAGCTGCAGGAAAGTAATATCAATCTGGACGATTTAAAAAATGAACTGCAAACCACACTGCGACAGACGGGTAAGTCGGAATTACAACCGGAGAATCTGCAGAAGGATGTAAATAACGAAGCCAATAATGCGCAGAATCAGGCAGAGCAAACGGCGCAGAATCCACAAAATGCGGATGATGATCTGGCTAATTGGTTGAAAGGCGTTGTCAGTCGTCATTCCGATACTTTGCAGGCTGCCGATCGCGATGCACTGAAAAATATTATCAAGGCGCGTACCGGTAAAAGCGATCAGGAAGTTGAGCAGATCGTTACGCAAACGGAAGAGAGCTACAAAAAAGCCGTACAACAATATCAGCAGTTAAAACAGCAGGCGGAACAGAAAGCGCGTGAGGTTGCTGAGCAAGCAGCAGCTGCGACGGCGAAAGCCAGCTGGTTCACCTTCTTTATGCTGGTCATTGAAGCGGTGTTGGCGGCATTGCTGGGGCGGGTTGGTCGTAAGACCCAGCCGCGTCAGGTATTAAGTCACGAACGTCGGTAATAAAAAAAGGCGGCTGATTCAGTCGCCTTTTCTTCTTTAGCGCTTCAGCGCTTCACTCAATTCTTCACGCATTGATGCCAGCATCGCTTTAACCACGCGTGGGTTACCCGCGACGATGTTACCCGACAAGACGTAACCGTGGTTGCCGGTGAAGTCAGTCACCAGGCCGCCCGCTTCACGTACCAGCAGTTCGCCCGCCGCAAAATCCCACGGCTTCAGGCCAATTTCAAAGAAACCATCTACGCGACCCGCGGCGGTGTAAGCCAGATCCAGCGCGGCAGAACCGGTGCGACGGAAATCTGCACACTGGGTAAACAGTTTGCCAACGATATTGATGTAAGGCGTTGCATGCTGCTTCAACTTGAACGGGAAGCCGGTCGCCAGAATGGTGCCATCCAGATCGCGAGCGGTGCTGCCGCGCAGGCGATAACCGTTAAGCTGTGCGCCCTGACCGCGTACAGCGGTGAAGAGTTCGTTGCGCATTGGATCGTAAACTACCGCCACTTCGGTGCGGCCTTTGATGCGCACAGCGATAGATACTGAGAAGTGAGGTAAACGTTTGATGAAGTTGGTGGTGCCATCCAGCGGATCGATTACCCATTGAATGTCTTGATCTTCGCCCGCCAGTTCACCGCTTTCTTCGGTGATGATGGTGTGTTTCGGGTACGATTTACGAATTACTTCGATAATCAGACGTTCTGCGTCGCGGTCAACATTGGTAACGAAGTCGTTGCTGCCTTTCTGGCTGGCTTCGACAGCGTCCGGGGTTTCGTAATTCTTGGCAATTAAATTTCCGGCCTTGCGCGCTGCGCGCACGGCGATGTTGAGCATCGGATGCATCGGTATCTCTCGCTGGATGTTAAAGAACGGGGAAAACGGCGCGGAGTATATCAGCGTGTTCAGCAAATGTCCTACTTTTATGTTAGGATGCGCGCCATCATTTACCTGACCGCCTCTAATTATGCTGCAAAATATCCGAATCGTATTGGTAGAAACGTCGCACACCGGCAACATGGGCTCCGTCGCACGCGCGATGAAAACCATGGGCTTAACTAACCTCTATCTGGTCAATCCGCTGGTAAAACCTGATTCACAGGCTATTTCTCTCGCCGCCGGTGCCAGTGATGTGATCGGCAATGCGCGCATTGTGGATACCATGGATGAAGCCATTGCCGGTTGCAGTTTAGTGGTCGGTACCAGCGCACGCTCGCGTTCGTTGCCGTGGCCCATGCTTGACTCGCGCGAGTGCGGCATTAAAAGCGTGGAAGAGGGCCAGCAGGCGCCAGTTGCCCTGGTTTTTGGCCGTGAGCGCGTCGGCCTGACTAACGAAGAGCTGCAGAAGTGTCATTATCATGTCGCGATTCAGGCCAATCCGGAGTACAGCTCGTTGAATCTGGCGATGGCGGTACAGATCATCGCTTACGAAGTGCGCATGGCGTGGCTGGAAGCGCAGGAAAAAGCCGCACCGGTTGCGGAGCCTGAGGAGTCGCCGTATCCACTGGTCGACGATCTGGAGCGTTTCTATCAGCACATCGAACAGATGATGCTGAACAGTGGCTTTATTCGTGAAGGCACGCCAAGCCAGGTGATGAGCAAGCTGCGTCGTCTATACACCCGCGCGCGCCCGGAACGTGATGAACTCAATATCCTGCGCGGCATGATGGCCTCGTTCGAAAAGCGCAAAGGTAATGTGGATAATAGTTGAGTGAAACAGTTGGTTAAATAGTTGAGTAAATTACTTGGTTAAATAGTTGACCGTTTTACTCGGGAATGTCAGACTGGCCTCAATTCATCAGATAACCCGCCGATAACCGGACGGACGCTTACGAGGTTGTATGCTATGAGACTGACATCCAAAGGACGTTATGCCGTAACCGCTATGCTGGACGTTGCACTGCACTCACACGAGGGCCCGGTGCCGCTAGCTGACATTTCTGAGCGTCAGGGCATTTCGCTGTCCTATCTGGAGCAGTTATTCTCACGTCTGCGTAAGCACGGTTTAGTGGCCAGCGTACGTGGTCCAGGCGGCGGTTATCTGTTAGGCAAAGATTCAGGCGCTATCGCCGTAGGCGCGGTGATCACCGCGGTTGATGAATCTGTCGATGCCACCAAATGCCAGGGCAAAGAAGGCTGCCAGGGCGGCGAACGTTGCCTGACGCACGTGCTGTGGCGTGATTTGAGTGAGCGCATCAGCGACTTCCTCAACAACATCACGCTGGCAGAGCTGGTCAACAATCAGGAAATCCTTGATGTCGCCGATCGTCAGAACACCGTCGATAATCGTCGCTTCCAGCAGCATCGTGTGCAAGAAACCATCAACGTTAATCTTCGCGCGTAATTGATCTCACTTCGGCCTTTCCTGCTAAGGTAGGAAAGGTCCAAGCGTGCTATAAAGACGTATGATTTTTTATACGGAGTTTTAGCGCAATGAAATTACCGATTTACCTGGATTACGCAGCCACCACGCCTGCTGATCCGCGTGTTGCCACCAAAATGATGCAGTTCCTCACCCTGGATGGCACCTTCGGTAACCCCGCTTCCCGTTCCCACCGTTTTGGCTGGCAGGCTGAAGAAGCCGTTGATGTTGCTCGCAATCAGATTGCTGAGCTGGTCAATGCCGATCCGCGTGAAATCGTTTTTACCTCTGGCGCGACCGAAGCTGACAACCTGGCAATTAAGGGTGCGGCACAATTCCATCAGGCGCGCGGCAAACACATCATTACCAGTCAAACCGAACATAAAGCGGTGCTCGACAGTTGCTTGCAGCTGGCGAATGAGGGCTTTGATGTCACCTTCTTACAGCCGGGCAGCGACGGCATTGTCACGCCGCAGATGCTTGAATCTGCGCTGCGCGACGATACGGTGCTGGTGTCGCTGATGCAGGTTAATAATGAAACCGGTGTGATTCAGGATATCGCCGCCCTCGGTGCGCTGTGCCGTGCGCGTGACATCCTGTTTCACGTTGATGCCACCCAAAGTGTCGGCAAACTGCCGATTGACGTCAGTGAACTGCCGGTGGATTTGATGTCGTTCTCGGCACACAAGCTGTATGGGCCGAAGGGCATTGGCGCGCTGTGGGTGCGACGTAAACCGCGTCTGCAAATTGATGCGCAAATGCACGGTGGCGGTCATGAACGCGGCATGCGGTCGGGTACGTTGCCGGTGCATCAGATTGTCGGCATGGGCGAAGCCTATCGCATTGCGCGTGAAGAGATGAGCGGCGAAATGGCACGTCTGGCTGAGCTGCGCCAGCGTCTGTGGAGCGGCATCAGTAAACTGGGTAATGTGAACCTCAACGGTTCGCTCGAACAGGGCGCACCGAACATCCTCAATATCAGTTTTGCCCACGTCGATGGCGAATCGCTGATCATGGCGCTGAAAGATCTGGCGCTGTCATCCGGTTCCGCCTGTACCTCGGCCAGTCTCGAACCCTCTTATGTGCTGCGCGCGATGGGCGTTGAGCAGGAGCTGGCACACAGCTCGCTGCGTTTTTCGCTCGGACGCTTCACCAGCACAGAAGAGATTGAGTACGCTATCGAGCTGGTCAACAAAGCGGTGACGCGTCTGCGGGCAGTTTCGCCTGTAGCACCGTCCCGCTAATTCATGCACCCCTTGCGCCGGTTCTGGCGCAAGGTGACACCTAACGCAAACGGAGCCACGCGATGACAACACAACCGATGATAATTACGCTCAGCTCCCAGGCCGCCGACGCGCGCTGGGGTGACAAAGCTTTGCTGAGCAGCAACGAAAGTGGCATGACCCTTCACCTGACGGGCGCAGATGCGCTGATGAGCATCCAGCGCGCGGGCCGCAAGCTGGACGGTCAGGGCATTCGTCACGTAGCACTGCAAGGCGAAGGCTGGGATTTGGAAAAATGCTGGGCATTCTGGCAAGGCTATCGCAGTCCGAAAGGCAAACGTCAGGTCGAGTGGCCAGAGTTTAGTGAAGCCGATCAGAGTGAATTTGATCGTCGTCTGAAGATCATCGATTGGGTGCGCGACACCATCAACCTGCCAGCGGAAGATCTCAGTCCGGAGCAGCTGGCGCATAACGCCGTTGATCTTATCAACGAAGTCGGCGGCAAAGCGGTGAGCTATCGCATCACCAAAGGTGATGATTTGCGCGTCCAGGGTTACACCGGCATCCATACCGTTGGCCGTGGTTCAACCCGCGCACCGGTATTGCTGGCGCTCGATTTCAACCCGACCGGTGATGAAGCTGCACCGGTTTATGCGTGTCTGGTCGGTAAAGGCATCACCTTTGATACCGGCGGTTACAGCCTGAAGCAGAGCGCCTTTATGGACTCGATGAAGTCCGACATGGGCGGCGCGGCAACGCTGACCGGCGCACTGGCGTTAGCGATTTCGCGTGGTCTGAATAAGCGCGTTAAACTGTTCCTGTGCTGCGCAGACAACATGGTAAGCGGCAACGCATTCCGTCTGGGCGACATCATCCGCTATCGCAATGGTAAAACCGTTGAAGTGATGAATACCGATGCGGAAGGTCGTCTGGTACTGGCTGATGGCCTGATCGATGCCAGCGAGCAGAATCCAGAGCTGCTGATTGATGCAGCAACGCTAACGGGTGCAGCGAAAACGGCACTGGGCAACGATTACCACGCGCTGTTTACTTTTGACGACGTGCTGGCGGAATCGCTGCTTGGCAGTGCGACCGGTGAAAACGAAGCTTTCTGGCGCCTGCCGCTGGCCGAATTCCATCGCAGCCATTTGCCTTCGAACTTCGCCGACCTGAATAACATTGCCAGCCCGTCGCATGCTGCCGGAGCCAGCAGCGCGGCCGCGTTCCTGTCGCATTTTGTCAGCAAATATCAACAGGGCTGGCTGCATATTGACTGCTCTGCCACCTACCGCAAAGGCGCGGTGGATCAGTGGTCTGCCGGTGCAACCGGTTTGGGTGTGCGCACCGTTGCCAATCTTCTGCTGAAATAATCCTCATCACGGCAGGCGCAGGCCTGCTTTTTTTGGAAATGACTAAATGAGTAACCGTCTTGAAGAGGTGCTAAAACTGGCAGCCACTGAGCCTGCGCACCGTCCGGAATTTTTCCAACTGCTGCTGGAAGCCGATGTTTGGGTACCTGGCGAAAGCCCGGCCGAACAGTTTGATGCCACGTCACCGGTGGAACTGCAGCACTGGGAAAAAGAGGGCGGCGGCAGCGTGATTCCTTTCTTCACCTCCGAAGAAGCGATGGGCGAGGCGATCAAAAATGAACAGCCTTATCTGCGCATGCCGGTGCGTACGCTGTTTGAGATTACGCAGGGCGAAACGCTGTTTCTCAATCCGAAACTGCCTGCCGGCAAAGAGTTTTCGCCAGGCGAAATCGCTCATTTGATGAGTGAAGAGGGCAGTGCGCTGAGTCAACAAACCGTGCTGGAAGGGGGACAAGCGCTGCTGCTCTCTGAAGTGGCAGAGCCACCGGCGCAGATGATTGATTCTCTGACGCAGCTGTTTGCCAAGTATAAGCAGGTGCGCCGTGCTTACGTCGCCAGCATTCGTGAAAGCGCAACGGAAGCGCCGAATCTGCTGATTGGCATCGAAGCTGATAGCGATATTGATGAGATCATTCAGGCGGCGGGTGGTGTGGCAACCGATACGCTTGCCGATGATGCGCCAATTGATATCTGTGAAGTGGTGAGTGAAGATCGTGGCGTTAGCCATTTTTTTACTGCCCACATCACGCCATTCTATGAACGCCGCTGGGGCAGTTTCCTGCGCGACTTTAAAGGCAGTCAGCGGATTATTTGATCTATTACCGTTACGAACGGTGCAGCGTTTGGCCAGGTGCGCATTAATGCGCACCCTACCATCATTTCTCAATCGGTAAATCGTCGCGACTTCCCCATTCGCCCCACGAGCCGTCGTACAGCGTCACGTCACGTACCCCGAGCGATGTCAGCGCCAAAATCAATACCACCGCAGTCACCCCGGAACCGCAGCTGGCAATCACTGGCTGATCCAGCTTCACGCCTGCTTTATCAAACAAATCGCGCAGTTCCGCTGCCGGCTTCAGTTCACCGTTCGCCACCAAACTGTTCCACGGCAGGTTCAGGCTGTTAGGGATATGTCCACGCAGCAGGCCGGGGCGTGGCTCATCCACTTCGGCATTAAAGCGGTTTGCCGCGCGTGCATCCACAATCTGCGCACCACCTTCATGACTAATCAGCAGCACATCGGTCAGGCGTTTCACCTGTGTACTATCATATTTAGCCTCGAACTCAGCTTCCGGCAGACTAACCGGTCCGGTAGCCACGTCATAACCGGCGGCTTTCCAGCCTTGTAATCCCCCAGCAAGAATCGACACCTGCTCGCAGCCGAAAGCGCGCAGCATCCACCACGCGCGCGGCGCCGAAAACAGGTTGCCTTCGTCATACACCACCAGGTGTTTGTCCTGGCTAATGCCCAACTCACGCATGGTCACTGCAAAGGTCTCGGCGCGCGGCATCATGTGCGGATAGGGGCTGGTGTGATCGGATAGCGCTTCGATATCAAAGAAGGGGGCATGCGGCAGATGGCCGGCAAGATATTCCGCCTGGATGTCGCGCACCGCTTCCTGCCCGGGCGGTAACATACGGGCATCAATCACCTGCAAAGTTTCTTCTGTGTAGTGTTCTTTCAACCAGTCAGCGGAGACAAATATGGCTGTCATAGCAACCTCTTCTTAGCAATCGGGAAACGTCCAGTCTCCGGGAATGTGAAGGCTATCTCAAGGGCATGATTGCTAAAGTTGTCGAAAATGCGCAGCATTACTCTTTCTTAACTTCTGGGACTGGTGAGGGATTTACCATGGCAAAATGTTTTAACCGGCTACTGCTCAGCGCGCTGATCGGGGGTGTATTACTGGGCAGCGCAACGTCGACGACTCACGCGGCGGAAACGACAGCCGCAGCAGCCACGCAGCAATCACTCTCGGTTATCGATCTCTCCGAACTGCAGCTCGACGGTGCTGCTGCCCTGGTGCTGACCTTTAATACCCCGCTCGATAGCAAACAGGATTTTGCTTCGCGCGTGCAAATTACTGACGAGAAAAGTGGCAAGGTCGACGGCGGCTGGGAGCTGGCGCAAAACGGTAAAGCGTTGCGTTTTCGTCATCCGGAACCGTCGCGCAAATTGACGATTAACGTCGATGCCGGTCTTAAAGCCGCCGATGGCACGACCTTATCCACGCCTTTTAGCCAAACGCTGACCACGCGTGATATCCAGCCGATGGTCGGCTTTGCCAGTCGCGGCTCGCTGCTGCCGCTACGTCTGACGCAGGGCTTACCGCTGCTGGCGCTGAATGTAAACAGTGTCGACGTCGATTTCTTCCGGATAAAAAGTGCCACACTGGCCGATTTTCTGGCTCAGTGGAACTACGGCAACAATATGTCGTACTGGGAATCCCGCGATCTGCTGAAAAATGCCGATCTGGTTTACAGCGGACGTTTTGATCTCAATCCGGCGCGCAATACGCGCGAAAAAATGCAGTTGCCGCTCGGCGATGTGGATGCCCTGAAACAATCTGGCGTCTATCTGGCGGTAATGAAACAGGCTGGGACTTATAACTACACGCAGCCAGCGACGCTGTTTACCCTAAGCGACATCGGTCTGTCGCTACACCAATTCCCTGAACAGCTGGAGCTGTTCGCTCAAAGCCTGGCCAGCGGCGCACCGCTGGATGACGTCAGCGTGCAGCTGCTGGATGAAAAGGGCAAACTCCTGGCCAGTGGCGCCAGCGACAGTAACGGTCATCTGCGCTTACCCGCGCATGCCAAAGGCAAGTTGCTGCTGGCGACACAAAAAGGGCAAACCTCGCTGATCGATCTCACTCGCCCGGCGCTCGATCTGGCTGAGTTTCCGATTGATGGTCCGCAAGGTTACGACAAACAGTTCTTCGTCTTTGGTCCGCGCGATCTCTATCGTCCCGGCGAAACGGTGATCGTCAACGCGCTGCTGCGTGATGCCGATGGTAAACCGCTGCCGCCGCAGCCAGTAAAAGCCGAAGTGGTGCAGCCGAACGGTGAAGTGGCGCAAACCTTCGTCTGGCAGCCGGTAAATGGCGTCTATCAACAACGCTTCCCGCTGCCGGCCTCTGCCATGACCGGAGAGTGGACGCTGCGCATTAACAGTGGCGACAACCAGCCGCGCAGCTGGCCGTTCCACGTGGAGGATTTTTTGCCGGAACGTATGGCGCTGGCGCTGAGCAACAGCGCACAGCCGGTGGCGCCGGATGCCGCGGTGCAATTTGATGTGGAAGGGCGCTATTTGTACGGCGCACCTGCCGCAGGTAATGAGCTACAAGGGCAGCTGTTCCTGCGCCCCGCGCGTGAAGCGGTTACGGCGCTGCCGGGTTATCAGTTCGGTGACATCACCGAAGAACTGAAACGCACGCTGGACGATGTCGATGAGAAGCTGGATGAGAGCGGTAAGTTGCAGCTCAGCGTGGAGAGCAGCTGGAAAGAGAGCCATTCGCCGCTCAATCTGATTCTGCAAGCCAGCCTGCTGGAAACCGGTGGACGTCCGGTGACGCGTCGCGCTACTCAGGCGATCTGGCCCGCACCGGCGCTGCCGGGCATTCGTCCGCTGTTTAACAGTGAATCGGTGTATGACTACCGCACCGATCGTTATCACGATGAGCCAACCGTCGCGGAAAACAGCCTTGCTGAATTCGACGTGGTATACGCCAACCCGCAGGGTGAAAAATTGGCGGCGCAGGATCTGGATGTTCGCCTGATCCACGAGCGCCGCGACTATTACTGGAGCTTCTCTGACAGCGAAGGCTGGCAGTCGCGCTACGATCAAAAAGATCTGCAGGAAGAGCAACAGCACATCACTATTGCTGCCGGTGGCAGCCAGAAAGTGAGTTTCCCGGTGGAGTGGGGCACCTATCGACTGGAAGTGCATGCGGGTGACAACATCGTCAGCAGCGTACGATTCCAGGCGGGATATGGGTGGCAGGACAACACCAATGGCACCGGCGCGCTGCGCCCGGATCAGGTCAAGCTGAAAATTGATAAAACCGCTTATCAACCGGGCGACACTGCACATGTGCAGGTAGAGTCGCCCGCAGCTGGCAAAGGCTATCTGATGGTGGAATCCAGCAGCGGCACGCTGTGGTGGCAGCCGCTGGATGTTCCGGCAGGTGGCACAACCATTGATGTGCCAATTAGCGACAGCTGGAAGCGACACGATCTCTATCTCAGCGCTATCGTGGTGCGCGACGGCGACAAGGCCAGCGGCGTCACGCCGAAACGCGCGGTGGGCTTGCTGCATCTGCCGATGGCGACCGAAGCACGTCGACTCACGTTGACGCTCGACGCACCCGATAAAATCCGCCCAGAACAGACCCTGAAAGTGAAGGTGAAAGCCAGCCGCGAAGGCGGCGAGCTGCCGAAGCAGGTTCAGGTATTGCTGTCGGCGGTAGACAGCGGCGTACTTAGCATCACTGACTACTCAACACCGAATCCGTGGGAGGCGTTTTTCGGTCGCAAGCGCTATAACGCCGATCAATACGATGTGTTTGGTCAATTAATTGAAGGCGGCGGCAAGCTGGCCGCGCTGCGCTTTGGCGGTGACGGCGACGATGCGGATGCCCTGTCGCGCGGCGGTAAAAAGCCGGTCACCGATGTGCAGATCGTGGCACAACAGCTGCAGCCTGTGACGCTGGATGCCAATGGCGACGGCACGCTGGAGCTGCCGATCCCTGCTTTTAATGGTGAACTGCGTTTGATGGCGCAGGTTTGGAGCGACGACAGCTTCGGATCGGCCGAGCGCAAGCTGGTGGTTGCTGCACCGCTTATTAGCGAACTGGCGACACCGCGTTTCCTTGCTAGCGGCGATCAAGCTACGCTGGCGCTGGATCTCACTAACCTCACCGATCGCGCCCAGACGCTGAAAATCCGTGTTACTGCCAGCGGTCAGCTTGCCTTGAATGGCCAAATCCCGGCCAGCGTGCAATTAGCAAAGGGCGCGCGTAGCACCTTATCCATTCCGGTGAAAGCGCAGGGAGGTTTTGGTGACGGCGCTGTGCAGGTGAATGTCTCAGGCATGAGTTTGCCGGGCGAAACCCTGGCGCCGAGCGAGCGAAAATGGAAAATTGGCGTGCGTCCGGCTTATCCGGCACTAACGCTGAGCTTCGATAACGTGATGCAAACCGGCCAAAACTGGCAGGTGTTGGCGAGTGCCTTTAATGGTTTGCAGCAGGATACGCTGAGCGGACAGCTGTCGCTCAGTAACCGTCCGCCGCTGAACATCGCCAGCTTTATCAGCTCGCTCTACGCCTATCCTTACGGCTGCCTTGAGCAGACCGCCAGCGGCATTTGGCCATCGGTGTTCACCAACCATGCGCAGCTGACGGCGATGGGCATCAAAACCAGCAGTGATGAGGCGCGCCGTGCGTCAATTGATACCGGCATTGCGCGTCTTGCCGGCATGCAGCGCGGCAACGGGAGCTTTGGCCTGTGGAGCAAAGAGAGTCAGGAAGAGTTTTGGCTGACCGCTTACGTCACCGATTTCTTGCTGCGCGCCAGCGAAGCGGGTTATAGCGTGCCGGATGGCGTGATTACCCGCGCCGACGAACGTCTGCTGCGCTATCTACAGGACCCTGCGCAGATCGAAACCAGCTGGAGCAGCGATGCCGATGGTTTACGTTTCAGCGTGCAGGCCTATGCCGGGTTAGTACTGGCGCGCCAGCAGCAGGCACCGCTTGGTGCCCTGCGTGCGCTGTATGAAAAACGCGAGCAGGCCAAATCGGGCCTGGCGATGGTGCAACTTGGCGTAGCGCTGAAGTTGATGGGCGATCAGCAGCGTGCACAGTTGGCGCTGGCGCAGGGGATTGGCCTGGAACGTAAGCCGAACAGCTGGCTCGGCGATTACGGCAGTCCGGTGCGCGACCGCGCGCTGATTCTGTCGCTGTTAAGCGAAAACCAACTGCTGCCAGATATGCAAGGTCCGCTGCTGATCGATCTGGCGAAAGCGGTACATGGCCAGCGCTGGTTCTCCACGCAGGAAAACAACGCGTTGTTCCTCGCCGCCCGCACCTTGCAGCAGCACAAAGGCGAAAGCTGGCAGGCGACACTGCAGGGTAAAGCGCAACCGCTGAGCAGTAATCAGCCGCTTAACATTGGCATGACGGAAGATCAGCTGCGACAAGGCGTGTCGGTGAAAAGCGACAATGCGTCGCCGCTCTACGGCACGCTAAATGTGGTGGGCTATCCCCGCACCGCACCGTCGCCTATCAGCAACGTGCTGAAGATCGGTCGTGAATATTTCACGCTGGACGGTAAGCCTGCCGATCTCGCCAATCTGAAAAGTGGCGAGTTGCTGGTGGTGCGGCTGAAAGTCGAAGCCAGCGAGCGCGTGAGTGATTCGCTAGTGGTGGACTTGCTGCCTGCTGGCCTTGAGCTGGAGAACCAGAACCTCAGCGACAGCAGCGCCAGTTTAGGCGACAGTGCCGATGCGTTGAAAGAGAGCATGATGGATATGCAGCAGGCCAATATTAAACATATCGAATTCCGGGACGATCGTTTTGTTGCCGCGCTGGCGCTCGACGGCTACACGCCGGGCACGTTGCTGTATCTGGCGCGGGCGGTTACGCCGGGCAGCTATCACCTGCCACCACCGCAGGTGGAATCGATGTATGTGCCTGAGTGGCGTGCGATTGGTAGCACGCCAGAAAAAATCAACGTGCGTTAAGCATTGATGCCGATAAGAAACCGACTAAAGCGGTGGCGCTGGCTACCGCTTTTTTTACTGGCATCGCTGGCCGCGCTGTGGCTGCTGGATCGACTGACACCTTTACCGCTGCATGAGGTACAACCGGCGCGCGTGGTGGTGGCCGAAGATGGCACGCCGCTGTGGCGCTTTGCTGATAGACAAGGCGTGTGGCGCTATCCGGTGTCGTTGGACGAAGTGTCGCCAGCCTACATCGACGCGCTGCTAACCTATGAAGATCGCTGGTTCTGGCATCATCCCGGTATTAATCCAATGGCGATTGTGCGCGCTATCGGGCAGAACGTGCTGCATCACGGCGTGGTTTCCGGCGGCAGTACGCTGACCATGCAGGTGGCACGGCTTATCGATCCCCAACCGCGCACCTTACGTGGCAAAGTGGTACAAACGTGGCGTGCGCTACAGCTGGAATATCATCTCTCCAAACGAGACATCCTGACGTTGTACCTCAATCGCGCTCCGTTTGGCGGCACGGTTGAGGGCGTGGGTGCGGCGAGCTGGATCTGGCTGGGCAAGCCGCCGTCACAGCTCACTAAAGGCGAGGCGGCACTGTTGGCAGTGCTGCCTCAGGCGCCGAGCCGCTTGCGTCCGGATCGCTGGCCGCAACGCGCCGAAGCGGCGCGTAATAAGGTGCTGGATCGTCTGGCGGAATATGGCGTTTGGACGCCGCAGGATGTCGCCGATATTAAACAGGAAGCCGTTTGGCTGCCGCCGCGCCAAATGCCACAACGTGCGCCGCTGCTCGCCCGGCGCTTATTGTCGTTGTCACCCGACAACAAAATCACCTCCACAATTGATTTGTCGCTCCAGCGCGAACTGGAGAATCTGGCGTCGTCGCTAAAAAGCAACTTACCTGCTCGCACTTCGCTGGCGCTGCTGGTGGTGGATCACCAAAGTATGAAGGTGCGCGGCTATGTAGGTTCGGTAGATTTCAACGACGACAGCCGCTTTGGTCATGTCGATATGATCGCCAGCGTGCGATCGCCGGGATCGGTACTGAAACCTTTCGTCTATGGTATGGCGCTGGATGAAGGGCTGATTCATGGAGAATCGTTATTACAGGATGTGCCGCGCCGCTTTGGCGACTATCGTCCCGGCAACTTTGATTCAGGCTTCCACGGCCCGGTAAGCGCCAGTGAAGCGCTGGAGCGATCGCTTAATCTGCCTGCGGTGCAGCTTTTGGCTGCTCTGGGGCCAAAAACGCTGGCGGCGCGTCTGCGTAATGTGGGATTAAATCTGCGCTTCCCGGCGGGCGCAGAACCGAATCTCTCGCTGGTGCTTGGCGGTACCGGCGCGCGGCTGGATGACATTGTCGCGGCCTATAGCGCCTTTGCCCGTCACGGTAACGCGGCTCAGCTGCGCTGGCTGTCGACACAGCCGTTACAGGAAAGGCCGTTGTTGTCGCCAGGTGCCGCATGGATTGTGCGGCGTATTCTGGCAGGCGCTGCGCAACCCCCCGCCAGCGGCGCGGTGTCGGATGTTGCCCCACTGGCGTGGAAAACCGGCACCAGCTACGGCTATCGCGATGCGTGGACGATTGGTATCACTCCGCGCTATCTGATTGGCGTGTGGGTGGGACGGCCAGATGCGACGCCGGTGGCTGGCCAATTTGGCTTTGCCTCAGCGGTGCCGGTGATGAATCAGGTGAATAATCTGCTGGCGGGACATATGCCGGTGAACGGTGCCGTGCGCGATCCGCGTCCGCCATCGGTCAGCGCCATGAGCATCTGCTGGCCAGGCGGCCAGCCGTTGCCATTGGGCGATGAGAATTGCCGTCAGCGCCGTCAGAGTTGGGTGTTGAATCAAACCGTGCCGCCAACGCTGCTCGCGCCGGGGCAGGAGAGCGTTAATGGCTTGCGCCAGCAATACTGGCAGAATAGTGATGGATTGCGCGTGGCGGCCGATTGTCCTGATGCGCAGAGCCGTGAGCGGTTGATGTGGCCGCTGCCGCTTGAGCCCTGGCTAGCGCCTGCTGAACAGCGTGCCCAGCGATTGCCGCCCATCGATCCCGCCTGTCCGCCACTGAATCAGGGCAATGCGCCGCCGCTGGTGATCACCGGCGTGATCAATGGCCAGCGTGTGCAACCGCTGCCGGGCAAAGTGGTGTTGGTGATGCCGGTGGCGGTGCAGGGCGGACAAGGCGAACAGCGCTGGTGGTTTTTGAATGGACAGCCGCTTGAACAGGATGCCGGGAAAAAGAGTGCAGCACTGGTGCTGGATGAACCCGGCAGCTATCAACTGGTCGTAATGGATGAAGCGGGGCAGTTGTCCTCGCTAGCGTTTACCCGCGGTTGAGTGCAGGGATATGGCATACTTTTTGCCTGCTTGCCCCGACAAAAATCAATTATTTTCAATAATTCCACCAATCGCCAATAGGCAACGCCCGATGATGTCCCTATAATCGGCGCGTTTTCTTACCGGGAGCAGGCTCCCGGATTCTTCAGGATGCTAACTAGAGGTCAACATGGCAATCGAACGTACTTTCTCAATCGTGAAACCAAACGCCGTCGCTAAGAACGTGATTGGTGCAATCTATAACCGTTTTGAAAGCGCGGGCTTCAAAATCGTTGGCGCAAAAATGCTGCACCTGACCAAAGAGCAGGCTGAAGGCTTCTACGCTGAGCACAAAGGTCGTCCATTCTTTGATGGTCTGGTTGAATTCATGACTTCTGGTCCAGTTGTGGTTTCTGTACTGGAAGGCGAAAACGCCGTTCAGCGTCACCGCGATCTGATGGGTGCAACTAACCCAGACAACGCGCTGGCAGGTACTCTGCGTGCTGACTACGCGGACAGCTTCACCGAGAACGCGACCCACGGTTCTGACTCAGCTGAATCTGCAGCACGCGAAATCGCGTACTTCTTCGCAGAAAACGAAGTCTGCCCACGCACTCGCTAAGTACATTGAGGGCCAGGCGGACACACGTCTTTACAGCTGTTCAACATCTGTGAAACGGTTCCCCTGGCATCATGCAGCAGATGTAGTACAATTATGCGCCCTTGTTGAGTCTGACTCAGCAAGGGCGCTGTTTTTTCCTACTATTAACCAGAGCCGTAACGTGTAACAACGAGGCCAGAGAACATTATGTCCGAACAGATTGTGACGCCGTCGTCCGCTTCCCCCGTGGTTGTTTCCCCAAAAAACGAAAAAATTAACCTGCTGGATCTTAACCGTCAGCAGATGCGCGAATTCTTTCTCGAAATGGGCGAAAAGCCGTTCCGTGCCGATCAGGTCATGAAGTGGATGTACCACTACTGCTGCGATGATTTCGAGCAGATGACCGACATCAATAAAGTGCTGCGCGGCAAACTGATGCAGCGTGCTGAAATCCGTGCGCCGGAAGTGGCGGAAGAGATGCGTTCCACCGATGGCACCATTAAATGGGCGATTCGCGTCGGCGATCAGCTGGTGGAAACTGTCTACATTCCGGAAGCGGATCGCGCAACGCTGTGCGTCTCTTCGCAGGTAGGCTGTGCGCTGGAGTGCAAATTCTGTTCGACGGCGCAGCAGGGCTTTAACCGCAACCTGCGCGTGTCTGAAATTATTGGCCAGGTATGGCGTGCCGCTAAAATCATCGGCGCGGCGAAAATCACCGGTCAACGTCCTATCACCAACGTGGTGATGATGGGCATGGGCGAACCGCTGCTCAACCTAAACAACGTGGTACCGGCGATGGATATTATGCTGGATGACTTCGGTTTTGGTCTGTCAAAACGTCGCGTTACGCTGTCAACGTCAGGCGTGGTGCCGGCGCTGGATAAGCTGGGCGATATGATCGACGTAGCGCTGGCGATTTCGCTGCACGCGCCAAACGATGCCATTCGTGACGAAATCGTGCCGATCAACAAAAAGTACAACATCGAAACCTTCCTCGCGGCGGTTAAACGCTATATCGGCAAGTCCAATGCTAATCAGGGCCGTGTGACCATCGAGTATGTGATGTTGGATCATGTTAATGACAGCACCGACAACGCACATGAGCTGGCAGCACTGCTGAAAGAGACACCGTGCAAAATTAACCTGATCCCATGGAACCCGTTCCCGGGCGCGCCGTATGGCCGTAGCTCCAACAGCCGTATCGATCGCTTCTCTAAAGTACTGATGGATTACGGTTTCACCACTATCGTGCGTAAAACGCGCGGTGATGACATTGACGCCGCATGTGGTCAGTTAGCGGGCGATGTGATTGACCGTACCAAGCGTACGCTGCGTAAGAAAATGGCGGGTGAAGCCATCTCTGTGAAGGCGCTCTGAAAGCCAGCGCCTGGTGATATTCACCGGGCGTAACTCATGTCAGTCTCTCCGCACATTTTTCAGGGAGAAACTGATATGCGTAAAGGAATACCTGCGGCGATTCTGGCCAGCTTAGTTGTAACCGGTTGTGTCAATCACCCCGCCCGACAGAGCGCAGCGGATATCCGCTTGCAGCTGGGATTGCACTATCTTGCGGTCAAGGATTTTGCCGCCGCACAGCGCAATTTGTTGCGTGCGCAGCAGGCGGCACCGGATGATTATCGGGTGCCGTTAGCCCTTGCCCGCGTGGCGCAGGCGCAACAGAATAGCGCGCAAACACGCTGGCACTATCAACGCGCTCGGCAGTTAGCACCGCTGAATGGTTATGTCGCTAACAATTACGGTGCGTTTCTCTGCGGTTTAAGGCAGTATGACGAAGCGCATCAACAGTTTAAGCTGGCAATTGAGGCGCAGGAAATCGATGCCCGTCAGGATGCATTTCTGTTTTCGGGCTATTGTTACCTGCAGGCTGATGAGAGTGCCGCAGCGCGCGAGCAATTAGGTTACGCGCTGGATGCCGCACCGGAGCAGGGCAGTCAACTGCTAAGGGAAGTGGAAAGGCGGCTTGAACAGCAGGAACAGCAATCCGTTCCGCTGCTTTTAGAAGTGTACCATCAGCGTTTGCCCGCAACGGCAGAGAGCCTATGGTTACAGATACGTTTCGCCGCGCAACAGGGAAACGCTGCTGACGTTACACGTTATGGCGACCGGTTGGCGCGAAGTTTTCCACAATCGATACAGTACCAGCGTTATTTAGCTAATGAATACTGAAGCCACTCAAGATAATTCTGCAGTACATTCCACAGGTGAACGCCTGCGTCTGGCCCGTGAGCAGATGGGGCTGACCCAGCAAAACGTCGCTGAGCGCCTGTGCCTGAAAGTTTCTACCGTACGTGATATTGAAGAGGACAAATCACCTGCTGATTTAGCTTCGACATTCCTGCGCGGTTACATTCGTTCTTATGCCCGTTTGGTGCATGTGCCGGAAGATGACCTGCTGCCGATGATGGCAAAACAGGCTCCGGTGCGCGCGGCCAAAATCGAGCCAATGCAGAGCTTTTCATTGGGTAAGCGTCGTAAAAAACGCGATGGCTGGCTGATGATTTTCACCTGGTTGGTGATCTTTGTTGTCGTCGGTTTGACCGGTGCCTGGTGGTGGCAAAATCATAAGGCATCACAGGCTGATCTGGTGTCGATGGCCGATCAAAACGGCAGCGGCGATAATAGCCAGTCTATTCCGCTGGGTGACAACAGCACCGACAGCAATGCTGATGCGGATACGAATGCAGCCGGTACGCCGGTTGATAACGGTGCGGGTGCGGTTGCGACGCCAGAGAGCAGCAACACCGCGAGCAGCGCACCAGCTGCAAGCACGACTGCGCAAACCAACGGCAGCGAGAATGCCGTGGTTTCGCCTAGCCAGGCACCGATTGACACCACGCCGCCAGCGGCCACGTCTCCGGCACCGGCTAATAGCGTTCCGGCCGGCCAAATGCCTACCGCAAACGCAGCGGTCAGCCAACCGGCTGGCGATCCGAATGCCATCGTGATGAACTTCAAAGCCGACTGCTGGCTGGAAGTGAGCGATGCCACCGGCAAGAAGTTGTTCAGTGGTTTGCAACGTAGCGGCGGCAAGCTGAGTTTGTCCGGTACGGCTCCGTATCGTCTGAAAATTGGCGCTCCGAGTGCGGTTGACGTGCAATATCAGAATCAGCCCGTTGATTTAAGTCGTTTTATCCGTAATAACCAGGTTGCCCGTCTGACGCTGGGTGCGCAATAACGCGCAGCGCGCTTTCCGGGTAATTGTGGAGAGAGAATATGCATAACGAAGCACCCATTATCCGTCGCAAATCAACACGGATTTACGTCGGCAAGGTGCCAGTTGGCGATGGTGCGCCCATCGCCGTTCAGTCAATGACCAACACCCGCACCACTGACGTGGACGCAACCGTTAATCAGATTCGCCAGCTTGAGCGCGTCGGGGTTGATATTGTCCGCGTTTCCGTTCCGACCATGGATGCGGCTGAAGCCTTCAAACTGATTAAGCAACAGGTCAACGTGCCGCTGGTGGCGGACATTCACTTTGACTATCGCATCGCACTGAAAGTCGCCGAATATGGCGTGGATTGTCTGCGTATCAATCCTGGTAACATCGGCAATAATGAGCGTATCCGCCAGGTGGTGGATTGTGCGCGTCATTACAATATCCCGATCCGCATCGGCGTGAATGCCGGTTCGCTGGAAAAAGATCTGCAGGAAAAATACGGTGAGCCAACGCCACAGGCGCTGCTCGAATCCGCGATGCGTCATGTGGATCATCTCGATCGTCTTAACTTTGATCAGTTCAAAGTGAGCGTCAAAGCCTCTGACGTCTTCCTCGCCGTTGAATCTTATCGTCTGTTGGCGAAAGCTATCGATCAGCCGCTGCATCTCGGCATCACCGAAGCGGGTGGCGCACGTGCGGGTTCAGTGAAATCTGCCATCGGCTTGGGCCTGCTGCTGGCCGAAGGCATTGGCGATACGCTGCGCATTTCACTGGCGGCCGATCCGGTCGAAGAAGTGAAAGTGGGCTATGACATTCTCAAATCCCTGCGCATCCGTTCGCGTGGCATCAATTTCATTGCCTGCCCAACCTGCTCGCGTCAGGAGTTTGATGTCATCGGTACCGTCAATGCGCTGGAAGAGCGCCTTGAAGACATCATCACGCCCATGGATATTTCGATTATCGGCTGCGTGGTTAATGGTCCGGGTGAAGCCACGGTTTCTACCCTCGGTGTGACCGGTGGCGCCAAGAAAAGCGGCTTCTATGAAGATGGCGTGCGTCAGCGCGATCGTCTCGATAACAACGACATGATCGATCAGCTGGAAGCGCGTATTCGCGCCAAGGCCACCATGCTGGATGAAAGCCGTCGCATCAACGTGCAGCAGCTTGAAAAATAATCAAGGTGCGTGCAGGCCGCGTACCAGTTTGTGATTGAACCTGTGCGGTTTCATCCTCATAAGGTATGATGCCGCTCAGGTTTTTTTGTCTTAAAGAGATTCTAACGTGGCGAAGAATATTCAAGCGATTCGCGGAATGAACGATTACCTGCCAGCGGATACCGCAATTTGGCAGCGTATTGAAGGCACTCTGAAGCAGGTTCTGGCCAGCTATGGTTTCAGTGAAATCCGTCTGCCGATCGTTGAGCACACCCCGCTGTTCAGCCGTGCGATTGGTGAAGTCACCGACGTGGTTGAGAAAGAGATGTACACCTTTGAAGACCGCAATGGCGAAAGCCTGACGTTGCGTCCGGAGGGCACCGCGGGTTGCGTGCGCGCCGGAATCGAACACGGTCTGTTGTACAACCAGGAGCAGCGTCTGTGGTACGTTGGCCCCATGTTCCGCTACGAGCGTCCGCAGAAAGGTCGCTACCGTCAGTTCCATCAGATTGGTGCGGAAGTTTTTGGCCTGCAGGGTCCGGACATTGATGCCGAATTGATCATGATGACTGCGCGCTGGTGGAAAGCGCTGGGCATCGCCGATCACGTTGAGCTGGAACTGAACTCTATCGGTTCACTGGAAGCGCGCGCTGACTACCGTAACGCGCTGGTGGCGTTCCTTGAGCAGCACAAAGAAGCGCTGGACGAAGATTGTAAGCGCCGCATGTATACCAATCCGCTGCGCGTACTCGACAGCAAAAATCCTGAAATTCAGACACTGCTGAACGATGCGCCGACGCTGGGTGAATTCCTTGATGAAGACTCGCGCGCGCACTTCAGCGGCCTGTGCGCGCTGCTGGACGATGCGGGTATCAAATATCGCGTGAATCAGCGTCTGGTGCGCGGCCTCGATTATTACAACCGCACCGTTTTTGAGTGGGTGACCAGCAGCCTCGGCTCGCAGGGTACCGTATGTGCCGGTGGACGTTATGATGGCCTGGTCGAACAATTGGGTGGTCGCGCTACGCCAGCCGTCGGTTTTGCTATGGGCCTGGAGCGTTTGGTGTTGCTGGTGCAAGCGGTTAATCCAGAATTTGAACCGACGCGCATTGTTGATGTCTATGTTATCGCTTCGGGGCAGGGCGTTCAGTCTGCCGCGATGCAACTGGCGGAAAAACTGCGTGATGCTGATCCCGCACTGAAGCTGATGACCAACTTCGGTGGCGGTAACTTCAAGAAGCAGTTTGCCCGTGCAGACAAGTGGGGCGCACGCATTGCGCTGGTGCTGGGCGAAGATGAAGTGAACGCGGGCCAGGTTGTGGTTAAAGACTTGCGTACCGGCGATCAACAGACGCTGGCTCAGAGCGACGCCGCTGCGACGTTGCGCACGCTGCTGCAGTAAGCGCAGCACTGCAACAGCCATATTAAAGAGAGGGATTGCGTGGAAGTTTACAGCAACGAAAACGAACAAGTTGACGCGCTGCGTCAGTTCTTCACCAACAATGGTAAATTTCTGGCCGTTGGCGTAATCATCGGTATCGCTGCGCTGGGTGGCTGGCGTTTCTGGGCCAGCCATCAGGAAGGAACCGATAAAGCGGCATCCGCTGAGTATCAGCAACTGACCAGCGCCATGCAGGCCGATAAGCCTGATACGCTGGAAGCAGTGGCCACTTTCGCTAGCGAAAACAACAACACCTACGGCGCATTGGCGTCGCTGGATCTGGCTAAGCAATATGTTGAAGCTAATCAGCTGGATAAAGCTATCGCTCTGCTTCAGAGCGGACTAAAAGATACCAAAGATGCCAACCTGCAGGCAGTAATTAACCTGCGTCTGGCACGCATTCAGTTGCAGCAAAGTCAGGCCGATGCCGCACTTTCTACCCTTAACAATGTTAAAGGTGATGGCTGGACAGCCATTGTGGCGGATATTCGCGGAGAAGCACTGCTGAGCAAAGGCGATAAGCAGGGCGCACGTGATGCCTGGAGCAAAGGTGCCGAATCGCAGGCCTCTCCTGCGCTGAAGCAAATGCTGCAGATGAAGATGAATAACTTAAGTTAAGCCAGTCAAGAGAGCGCACATGGAATTACGTAAATACCTGCTGCCAGGGCTGATTTCAGTCACTCTGCTCAGCGGTTGCTCGCTGTTCAGCGGCGAAGAAGATGTAGTGAAAATGGCCCCGCTGCCAAAAGTGGAAAACCAGTTTACGCCGCAGACCGCGTGGAGCACCTCTGTCGGGGACGGCGTGGGTGATTTCTATTCCAACCTGCATCCAGCCTGGCTGGACGGTACCGTGTATGCTGCGGATCGTTTTGGCGTGGTTAAAGCGCTAGATGCCAGCAATGGCAAAGAGAAATGGAAAGTCGATCTCTCTGAGAAAACCGGCTTCTTCTCGAAAAATATCTCCGCACTGCTGTCTGGTGGCGTAACGGCCAGCGGCGATCGCATTTACATCGGTAGCGAGCGTGGTCAGGTATTTGCGCTGAACACCAGCGATGGTGGCATTGCCTGGCAGACTAAAGTCGCCGGTGAAGCGCTGTCGCGTCCGGTTGTCAGCGATGGTTTGATTCTGGTGCACACCAGCAACGGTATGTTGCAGGGACTTGACCAGAGCACCGGCGCGATTAAGTGGAGCGTCAATCTTGATATGCCTGCGCTGTCACTGCGCGGCGAATCAGCGCCAACTGTTGCCTTTGGTGGTGCCATCGTCGGCGGCGACAATGGTCGTGTTAGCGCGGTCATCATCAATCAAGGCCAACTGATCTGGCAGCAGCGTATTTCGCAGCCAAGCGGCGCGACTGAAATCGATCGTCTGAGCGATGTGGATACCACGCCAGTGGTCGTAAACGGTGTGGTCTATGCGCTGGCCTATAACGGCAATCTTACCGCACTGGATCTGCGTTCTGGCCAGGTGCTGTGGAAACGTGAGATTGGTGGCGTCAAAGACATGGTGGTGGATGCTGGTCGTATCTATCTGGTCGATCAGGATGACCGTGTGATTGCGCTGAATGCTGACGGTGGCGTGGCCATCTGGCGTCAAAGTGATCTGCTGCACCGCAATCTGACTTCACCTGTGCTGTTCAACGGTTATCTGGTGGTAGGCGATAGCGAAGGTTATCTGCACTGGATTAATACGCTTGATGGCCGCTTCGTGGCGCAGCAGAAACTGGATAGCGATGGCTTCCAGACTGAACCGGTTGTTGCCGGTGATAAGCTGCTGATCCAGGCGAAAGGCGGAGAAGTTTACGCCATCTCGCGTTAAGTCATTGGCTCTGCGGAAATCCATTTTCCGCTCGCTTACACGGCTCCTGATTCGTCAGGGGCCGTTTCGTTTTTGGTCAGGCATGGTATTCTGTGCGCCTTCTGCCTGACACCTGGCGTCAAATGTCGTTATAATCACGCCATTCGAGCGAACTATTTTCAAAACTGAGGCAAGTGTTATGGTACCTGTGGTCGCGCTGGTTGGGCGTCCCAATGTGGGAAAATCTACGCTATTTAACCGTTTAACACGCACGCGTGATGCGCTGGTGGCGGATTTTCCTGGACTGACTCGCGATCGCAAATATGGTCGCGCCGAAGTGGAAGGGCGCGAATTCATTGTTATTGATACCGGCGGTATTGATGGCACCGAAGAAGGCGTAGAAAACCGCATGGCGGAGCAGTCGCTGCTGGCGATTGAAGAAGCCGATGTGGTGCTGTTTATGGTCGATGCGCGCGCGGGCGTGATGCCGGCGGATCAGCAAATCGCTAATCATCTGCGTGCACGTGAGAAAGCCACCTTTGTTGTCGCTAACAAAACGGATGGCATCGATCCGGAAGCGGCAGTGCTGGATTTCTATGCGCTGGGCTTAGGTGAAATTCACCCGATTGCCGCTTCGCATGGCCGCGGCGTTAACAGCTTGCTGGAAACCGCATTGCTGCCGTGGATGGACGAAATCGTTCCAGAAGCGGAACTTACGGAAGAAGAAGAGAATGCCGCCTATTGGGCCGCATTAGAAGAAGAGGGTGAGAAGGCGCTGGAGGAAGAGGAAGAAGAAGATTTCGACCCAACCACACTGCCGATCAAACTGGCTATCGTTGGCCGCCCTAATGTAGGTAAGTCAACGCTTACCAACCGTATTCTTGGCGAAGATCGCGTTGTGGTCTTCGACATGCCTGGCACCACGCGCGATAGCATCTACATTCCAATGGAACGTGACGAACGCGAGTATGTTCTGATTGATACGGCGGGGGTACGCAAGCGCGGTAAAGTCACCGAAACCGTAGAAAAATTCTCCGTTATCAAAACGTTGCAAGCGATTGAAGACGCTAACGTGGTGATGCTGGTGATTGATGCGCGTGCCGGAATTTCCGATCAGGATCTGTCGCTGCTGGGCTTCATCCTCAATAGTGGGCGCTCACTGGTGATTGTGGTCAACAAGTGGGATGGCATGACGCAGGAAGCGCGAGACGAAGTCAAAGAGCAGCTAGACTTCCGTCTGGGCTTTATCGATTTTGCGCGCATCCACTTTATTTCAGCACTGCACGGCAGCGGCGTGGGTAACCTGTTCGAATCCGTGACTGAAGCCTATGACTGCTCCACCAAGCGTGTGGGCACGGCGATGTTGACGCGTATCATGACCATGGCAGCCGACGATCATCAGCCACCACTAGTGCGAGGCCGCCGCGTGAAGCTGAAATATGCGCACGCCGGTGGTTATAACCCGCCAATCGTGGTGATCCACGGTAACCAGGTGAAAGATCTCGCGGATTCGTACAAGCGTTACCTGATGAACTACTTCCGTCGTTCACTCAACGTAATGGGTACGCCGATTCGTATTCAATTTAAAGAAGGCGATAACCCATATGCGGGCAAACGCAACCTGCTGACGCCAACTCAGCAGCGTAAACGTCAGCGTTTGATGTCGCATCTGAAGAAGAACAAGCGTTAAGATGAGAAGGGCCCAGACGGGCCCTTTTTTTTATGCCGGAGGATCGATGCACATCCCTTGCCCCAACTGCCAGCAACCGCTTACTCACATCCCAGATGATTTTATGTGTGCTCACTGTGCCAGCCATTTTGCGCATCTGGCGTTATGCCCCGACTGCCATCAACCGCTGCAGGTGCTAAAAGCTTGTGGAGCGGTTGATTACTTTTGTCAGCACGGTGACGGTCTGATCTCGAAGAAGCGTGTCGAATTCGTCCCCGACCTCACTGCTCAGTAACAATTTTCCACCGCACGCCGTCATAGTTATTAATGGGTTACGACTGGTTTTGTAGCAAAAATGCTATTAACCAGTAACTGCTGCGTTATGGATATTCACTTTTTATTGTACCAGGTGGTACAATCCTGCCGCCTTGGGGCGAGAATCACTCTCATCTGCATTGTGTCCTCGCTCACAAGCGACGAATCACGGGCCTTGCTCCCGTACCAATAGATTAAAATAAAGCGTAACGGATATGTCTTGTCTCCCGCTTCGGCAGGAGCCTCAATACCGGCTGCCTCAGGCTTACCGGCACCAGCGCGTTATTTTTTCAGGAGAGTTTTTGTTATGGCAGAAAATTCCGCTCGTCCCGGCAAAGGGCTGAGCATCTGGTCTGTACTGTTAGGCCTGGTCCTGCTGGCAATCGGCTTGTTCTTCGCTATCGGCGGCGGCAAGTTGGTAGCGCTTGGCGGCAGCTGGTACTTCCTCATCGCCGGTATCGCTATGTTGCTGTCGGCCATTCAGTTCTTCCGTCGCAAATCATCTGCCGTCACCCTGTTCATTCTGGTGTTTGCCGGTACGCTGATTTGGTCACTGTTTGATGCTGGCTGGCATTTCTGGCCGCTGGTATCACGCCTGATGGTTCCGGCTGGCTTGATGCTGCTGGCATTCATTACCTGGCCAGCACTGCGTAAACGCGAAGGCAAAAGCTCTCTGGCGAAAGTCTCTTACGTGTTGTCGGCGGTTATCGCGGTAGGCATGGTGGCAACCTTCGTGCAGATGTTCCAGCCGCATCCTACCGTCGCGTTTGACGGTAAACAGCTGCCGCTGATTCCTGTTGATAAATCGAAACCACAGCAGGACTGGAGCAGCTATGGCCGTACGCCAGGTGGCGACCGTTTCGCCGCCATCGATCAAATCACGCGCGACAACGTAAAAGATCTGCAGGTTGCCTGGACGTTCCACACGGGTGATACGCCAATCAGCCCAACCGGTAACGGTGCGGAAGATCAGCAGACTCCGCTGCAAATCGGCAACACGCTCTATCTGTGCACGCCACACAACAACGTGATTGCGGTAGCCGCAGACAGCGGTAAGCAGATCTGGAAACGCGAAATTAACGCTCAGGCGGAAGTATGGAACCGCTGCCGTGGCTTAGCGTATTTCGATGCGACTAAACCGCTGCAGCAGCCTACGCAGCCGGGTTCAACGCCGGTTACTGCAGCTGTGCTGCCGGCGGGTGATACCTGCCAGCGCCGTATTCTGATGAACACCATTGACGCGCGCCTGATTGCGATTAACGCCGATAACGGTGAGCTGTGTGACAGCTTCGGTACGCACGGTGTGGTTGATCTTAAAACCGGTCTGGGCAAAGCGCCAGATCCGCAATATCAGCTGACTTCGCCTCCAGCGATGGCCGGGACCACCGTTGTGGTTGGCGGTCGCGTCGCGGATAACGTGCAGACTGACATGCCAGGCGGCGTGCTGCGTGGTTTTGACGTGATCACTGGCCAGATGCGTTGGGCGTTTGACCCAGGCAACGACGATCCTAATGCGGTGTTAATGCCGGGTAAAGACTACACGCGTAGTACGCCGAACTCGTGGGCACCTATGTCCTACGATCCAGCGATGAACACCGTGTTCCTGCCGATGGGTAGCCCGTCTGTCGATCTGTGGGGTGCGAACCGTACCAAACTGGATCACACCTACGGCGCATCAATTCTGGCGCTGGATGCCACCACCGGTAAGCAGAAGTGGGTGTATCAGACCGTGCATAACGATCTGTGGGACTTCGACCTGCCAATGCAGCCGAGCCTGGTAGACTTCCCGATGAAGGATGGCACCACTAAGCCAGCCGTGGTCATCGGGGCGAAAACCGGCATGATTTGGGTGCTGGACCGCCTGACGGGCAAGCCTTTGACCAAAGTTGAAGAGCTGCCGATGCCGCAGGGCCACATCCCGAACGAGCAGTACACCAAAACGCAGCCGCACTCGGTGGAGATGCCAAACATTGGCAACCAGAAGCTGACTGAAGCGGATATGTGGGGTGCAACACCGTTTGACCAGCTGGCGTGCCGCATCGCCTTTAAAGGCATGCGTTACGATGGTCTGTTCACCGTGCCGGATACCGATAAATCCCTCAGCTTCCCGGGTTCACTGGGCGGTATGAACTGGGGTGGTATCTCGTTTGATCCGAACAACCAGTATATGTTCGTTAACGACATGCGTCTGGGTCTGTGGGTACAGATGGTGCCGCAAGACACCAGCAAAACTGCGGCCAGCAATGGTGGTGAAGCGATCAACACCGGCATGGGTGCGGTTCCGCTGAAAGGCACACCGTACGCGGTAAACAAAAACCGCTTCATGTCGCCACTGGGCATTCCGTGCCAGGCACCGCCGTTCGGTACGCTGTCGGCGATTGATATGAAAACCCGCCAAATCGTTTGGCAGGTGCCAGTGGGTACCGTGCAGGATACCGGTCCGTTTGGTATCAAAATGCGCGCGAAAATGCCAATTGGTATGCCGACGTTAGGCGGCACGCTGGCGACGCAGGGCGGCCTGGTGTTCATCGCCGGAACGCAGGATTACTATCTGCGCGCGTTCGATAGCTCAACCGGTAAAGAAGTGTGGAAAGCACGTCTGCCAGTCGGCAGCCAGGGCGGTCCAATCAGCTATGTATCGCCGAAAACCGGCAAACAGTACATCCTGATCTCCGCGGGCGGCGCACGTCAGTCACCAGACCGTGGTGATTACGTGATTGCTTACGCGCTGCCAGACAGCAAGTAAGTGCCCTAATGAGAAAGGCCGACATCATGATGTCGGCCTTTTTTTTACCATCCTTAGCGCACTTTATCCCTCAAGGTACCTTATTCACTGCTGCTTGGAAGGGCGGCGGCTTTTTTGACCTCCTTTTCTTCCAGCTTCCCTGGCTCTTTCAGGATCGTTTCTGAAATTACCCCCGCTGACTTTGCCGCCAGCGCTACCTGCTTCCCTGGCGCGCTCCGGGTCCTCTGCAAAGTTCCCGGCACCACCTCGTTGCTTTTTTTGTGTCATAGCAGAGACCTCATCTAAGGGTGTTTTCTTCGACGTGGACTAGCTAGCCACATAATGAGTATAGTCAATCAGTTATGACTTTCCTTGAGAGATCTCTTATAACCTATTCCCCGTCGCGCCAGAGAGATTGCAACTCAGGTGGTGCTAACTGCTCAGGAATTAACAGCACCAAAGTTCCCGCCTCGCGATGGGTAGCGTAGGTGATTTGAATACGGTAATAGCGCTGATCGCCACGACCGATATTTGCCGCCTGATCTTCCGGTTCGCCAAGGGGCATGGCCTGTTCTAATACTTCACAAACCCGCTGTTTTTGCGGTTCTGGCAGCTCTGACAAGGCAAAGCGTCGTTCACCGCGTAGCTTAGGAATAAAGGCGATACCGCCTTCACGCGCCAGTTTAATGACAGCGTCATCGGTCAGTTGGATGTCCACGTTACGCCCACCTGCTGCCAGGCGGATTGAATGCTCTCCGCCACTGAAGTGTTAAATCGTTGTTTGGCGTGCTGCACGGTGAAGCGGGCAAAGATGCTGAAATCGGCATCCTGCGGTAGCGTTTTGTCGCATAACGTGTCGTACCACGCCTGGCCCGCGATTTCCCAGGCAAAGCCGCCCAGCGCTTTAGCCGCGAGATAAAATGCGCGATTGGGAATGCCAGAATTAAGATGCACGCCGCCGTTATCGTCCCGCGTCTCAATGTAGTGATCCATATCGGCGGGTTGCGGATCTTTTCCCAGCACCGGATCGTCGTAGGCGGTGCCGGGTGACGACATCGAGCGCAACCCGCGGCCTTTAATCCCGCCCGCCAGTAAACCCTCGCCGATGATCCAGTCAGCCTGATCGGCGCTCTGCTTAAGATGAAACTGCTTCACCAGTGAGCCAAAAACATCCGACATTGATTCGTTCAGCGCGCCTGCCTGCTGGAAGTAAATCAGCCCGGCTTCGGTTTCCGTTACGCCATGCGTCAGTTCGTGCGCCACCACATCGAGTGCAATGGTGAAGCGATTAAATATCTGGCCATCACCATCGCCAAATACCATCTGCTGGCCGTTCCAAAAGGCATTCTGGTACTCCTTGCCGTAATGCACGGTGCCATCGAGTTTAAGGCCTTTGTTGTCGAGCGAATTGCGTTGGTAAGTTTGCCAAAAGAAATCGTAGGTAATGCCGAGATAATCCCAGGCTTCCTGGGCGGCGACATCGTCATTTTTCGGCTGGCCTTCCGTGCGGATTAACGTGCCGGGCAGATTTTGCGTGCCTTCGGCGTCGTAGATTGCGCGCTGAACGGTGCCTGGTTTGGCAATGGCGGCGCTGGTGGCTTGATGGCTGTGTTTCTCCATCAAGTGCTGCACGTGGGTGAGAGTGCGGCGCGCATAGTCTTGCTGCGCACCGGTGCAGTTATCAATGATATTGCGCAGCATGTAGGGAGGAATAACGCTAAAAGGCATACTAACTCCTGATCACAAATGATTATGTCAAAAGTATAGTTTTCATCCTATCAACGCGCTTTACGGCCCCGGGATTTCTGCGGTTCAAGCGCGGTAACCTGACTTTCCACCCAGCCATCATCCAGTCGGGTACGCAGCAAATCACCTTTGCTGAGCTGCTGGGTTCTCTTCACCACCTGACCTTGCGTATCGGTGGTGACGCTGAATCCACGCGCCAGCGTCGCCAAAGGGCTTACGCCTTCCAGCTGTGCGGCTAATGTGCCAAAGCGCTGACGATTGTGATTAAGCTGTTTTTCCATGCCCTGTTGCAGACGATAGTGCCACTGCTGGAGCTGCTGCTGAGCGCGCAGAATCCGTCCCTGCGGTTGCTGTGCGTTGAGACGCTGCAGCAGGCGATCCTGCTGACGATTCGCTACGCGCATACGCTGATCCATCGCTTCGCCAAGACGGCGCTGCAGCTGAAACAGTGCGGTTTGTTGACGTGCCAGACGCAGCTGCGGATGCTGCTGCTGTAATCGGTGCTGGATGCGGGTAAAGCGCCGCTGCTGCTGTGCCAGATAAAAATCCATCGCCATCTCCATGCGCTGCTGCTGCGACTGCAAACGGCGCACCAGTTCCAGCTGATTACGGCTCACCAGCTCAGCCGCCGCAGAAGGCGTTGGCGCACGTAAATCCGCAACGAAGTCGGCGATGGTGACATCGGTTTCATGCCCAACGGCGCTGACGATCGGCAGGCGGCTGGCAAAAATCGCCCGTGCCACGCGTTCGTCATTGAAGCTCCACAAATCTTCCAGCGAACCGCCGCCACGACCAACAATCAGCACGTCACACTCATCACGCTGGTTGGCCAACTCGATGGCTCGCACAATGCCAGCGGGCGCATCCACGCCTTGCACCGCCGTAGGATAGATGATCACCGGCAATGACGGATCGCGTCGATGCAGCACGCGCAGCACGTCGTGCAGCGCCGCGCCGGTGGCGGAGGTAATCACGCCCACCTGACGCGCCGGATCCGGCAGCGGCTGTTTGAACTGCTGATCGAACAAGCCCTCTGCGGCTAAACGCGCTTTCAGCTGTTCGAACTGCTGCTGCAGCAAGCCTTCGCCCGCCGGATGCATGCTTTCGATAATCAGCTGATAATCGCCGCGCGGCTCATACAGCGTGATGCTGGCGCGTACTAAAACTTGCTGACCATGCTGAGGACGGAAGGCGACGCGACGATTGCTATTGCGGAACATCGCGCAGCGTACTTGTGCACCATCATCCTTCAACGTGAAGTACCAATGGCCGGAAGAGGGCTGGGTAAAATTCGAGATCTCAGCGCTGAGCCATACCAGGCCCATCTCATTTTCCAGCAGTTGGCGCACCGTGGTGTTCAGGCGGCTGACAGTAAAAATATTGGCGGTTGGCGGTAGCGACATGTGATGTAGATCAAATTTTAAATCAGAGGGTTAATCAACCGATACTACATTGCTCACCCGGAGGATCAAGACTTTTTCTGAAAAAACACTGGAGGCAATCGGTTTCGGCCTGTATAATGCCGCGGCAATATTTTATCTGTTTTAATCGCCCCCAGGTGGAGATATTGCAATGTTAAGAATCGCGAAAGAAGCCCTCACATTTGACGACGTTCTGCTCGTTCCCGCTCACTCCACTGTCTTACCCAACACCGCTGATCTCAGCACGCAACTGACAAAAAACATTCGTCTGAACATCCCAATGCTCTCCGCTGCAATGGACACCGTAACTGAAGCGGGTCTGGCTATTGCGCTGGCGCAGGAAGGGGGTTTGGGCTTTATCCACAAAAACATGTCAATTGAGCGCCAGGCGGATGAAGTTCGTAAGGTGAAAAAACACGAAAGTGGCGTCGTTACCGATCCACAAACCGTGCTACCAACCACCGCGCTGGCGGCGGTAAAAGAGCTGACCGAACGTAACGGTTTTGCTGGCTATCCTGTGGTGAACACCGAGAACGAGCTGGTGGGGATCATCACCGGTCGTGACGTGCGTTTTGTCACTGACCTGACGCTGCCCGTTTCTGCGGTGATGACACCGAAAGAGCGTCTGGTTACCGTTAAGGAAGGCGAAGCGCGTGAAGTGGTGCTGCACAAAATGCACGAAAAGCGTGTTGAGAAAGCGCTGGTTGTGGATGACAGCTTCCACCTGCTGGGCATGATTACCGTTAAAGATTTCCAGAAAGCCGAACGTAAACCTAACGCCTGTAAAGATGCGGAAGGCCGCCTGCGCGTCGGCGCAGCGGTTGGTGCGGGTGCAGGCAACGAAGAGCGCGTTGATGCGCTGGTTGCTGCCGGTGTTGACGTGCTGCTGATTGACTCATCACACGGCCACTCAGAAGGCGTGCTGCAGCGTATCCGTGAAACCCGTGCAAAATACCCGAACCTGGAAATCATCGGCGGCAACGTGGCGACCGGCGCAGGTGCATTGGCGCTGGCTGAAGCGGGTGTGAGCGCGGTGAAAGTCGGTATCGGTCCTGGTTCAATCTGTACCACGCGTATCGTTACCGGTGTCGGCGTGCCACAAATCACTGCGGTTTCTGACGCGGTTACTGCGCTGGAAGGCACCGGGATTCCGGTTATCGCTGATGGCGGTATCCGCTTCTCTGGCGACATCGCTAAAGCGATCGCCGCAGGTGCAGCAGCAGTGATGGTCGGTTCTATGCTGGCCGGCACCGAAGAGTCTCCGGGTGAAATCGAGCTGTATCAGGGCCGTTCGTTCAAGTCTTATCGCGGAATGGGTTCACTGGGCGCGATGTCCAAAGGCTCTTCAGACCGTTACTTCCAGAGCGATAACGCCGCTGACAAACTGGTACCGGAAGGTATTGAAGGTCGCGTTGCTTATAAAGGTCGCCTGAAAGAGATCGTGCACCAGCAGATGGGTGGCCTGCGCTCTTGCATGGGCTTGACCGGTTGCGGCACCATCGACGATCTGCGCACCAAAGCGGAGTTCGTGCGCATCAGCGGCGCGGGCATCAACGAAAGCCACGTGCATGACGTGACCATCACCAAAGAGTCACCAAACTACCGCATGGGTTCATAATCCCGTAAAATTTAGCGCCCGGCACCAGCCGGGCGCTTTTATTATTAAGTCCATCCCAATGGAAACGCCTCAATGACGACTGAAAATATTCATAAACATCGTATTTTGATCCTCGATTTTGGTTCTCAGTATACGCAGCTGGTGGCGCGCCGCGTGCGTGAGCTGGGCGTCTACTGCGAACTCTGGGCGTGGGATGTCACCGAAGAGCAAATTCGCCAGTTCAACCCGAACGGCATCATCCTCTCTGGCGGTCCGGAAAGCACCACCGAGCAGAACAGCCCACGTGCGCCGGAATACGTGTTCAACGCCGGTGTGCCGGTACTGGGCGTCTGCTATGGCATGCAGACCATGGCGATGCAGCTGGGTGGCAAGGTTGAAGGCTCCAACGAGCGTGAGTTTGGTTATGCGCAGGTAGAAGTGCTGACCCAGAGCGCGCTGGTGCGTGACATCGAAGATGCGATTAGCGCAGCAGGAAAACCGCTGCTGGACGTATGGATGAGCCACGGCGACAAAGTCACCGCCATCCCAGCCGGTTTTGAAACCGTTGCCAGCACTGAAACCTGTCCATTCGCCATCATGGCTAACGAAGAGAAGAAATTCTACGGCGTGCAGTTCCACCCGGAAGTGACGCACACGCGTCAGGGGCTGCGTATGCTGGAGCGTTTTATTCGTGACATCTGCGGCTGTGAAGCGCTGTGGACGCCAGCCAAAATCATCGAAGACGCGGTTGAGCGTATTCGTCAGCAGGTTGGCAACGATAAAGTTATCCTCGGCCTGTCTGGCGGCGTCGACTCTTCTGTGACCGCGATGCTGCTGCACCGCGCCATCGGCGATCGCCTGACCTGCGTGTTCGTCGATAACGGTCTGCTGCGTCTGAATGAAGCTGAGCAGGTACTGGACATGTTCGGCGACCACTTCGGCCTGAACATCGTACACGTTGCGGCTGAAGCGCGTTTCCTTGATGCGTTGGCGGGCGAGAACGATCCAGAAGCCAAGCGTAAAATCATCGGCCGCGTGTTCGTAGAAGTATTCGACGAGCAAGCACTGCGTCTGGAAGACGTGAAGTGGCTGGCGCAGGGCACCATCTATCCTGACGTGATCGAATCTGCCGCTTCTGCGACCGGCAAAGCGCACGTGATCAAATCGCACCACAACGTGGGCGGTTTGCCGAAAGAGATGAAGATGGGCCTGGTTGAGCCGCTGAAAGAGCTGTTCAAAGATGAAGTGCGCAAAATTGGTCTGGAACTCGGCCTGCCGTACGACATGCTGTATCGCCACCCATTCCCGGGTCCAGGTTTGGGCGTACGCGTGCTGGGCGAAGTGAAGAAAGAGTATTGCGATCTGCTGCGCCGTGCCGATGCCATCTTCATTGAAGAGCTGCATAAAGCCGACCTGTACAACAAAGTCAGCCAGGCATTCACCGTATTCCTGCCGGTGCGTTCTGTCGGCGTGATGGGCGACGGTCGTAAATACGATTGGGTGGTTTCACTGCGTGCAGTAGAAACCATCGACTTCATGACCGCACATTGGGCGCACCTGCCGTACGATTTCCTCGGCCGCGTCTCCAACCGCATCATCAACGAAGTGAACGGCATTTCCCGCGTGGTTTATGATATTTCGGGTAAACCACCTGCGACGATTGAGTGGGAATGATTTAAAGTTTGGCAATAGCCTGCACGTTTAAGCATTTAAGCATCTCTAAGCCCGCACAACTGCGGGCTTTTTTGCTTTTGCACTTGTATCTTTCTGGCAGCGGTTAGCAACGGGAAACACGGTTTTTTCAATGGGATTTTTGATAGCACTCTCAGGTTTCGAGTTTAGATTTGAAAATTACCATTTGATAAATTCCCGTTGAGCTATAATATTATTTTTTAATGACTAAATTAAAAAAATATATTTAAGTCGGGGTATCCCAGCCATATCTCAACCACTGCTGTTCAGCGCGCAGATATTCAGTAAGGGACGGTATAATGCCATGAAGCGCAGTGCGCCGGAGAATAAGGATATACGCCATCTTATAATTGAGCCATAAAATGCAGCCGAATATATGGATGGATTTTTATGCTCAATGGCTAGCTTCTTAATAAGTAGCTATTATTATTGATATGATTTTACGCAAATTTTGCTCCGCAATTTCTGATACAACAAAGGAAGTATGAATGTCAGATAAACATGTTCCTAAATCGCCTGCTGAATATCTTATTGATCAAATTGAAAAATATCGTCCAGTAGCAAAGTTATTGGGAGCATTCGACAAGAATGCTAAAGAGCAGTTTCAGCAGGTAGAAAGACAGTTAGGAATTATAAAAAATATGATGAGCAACAGGGATCTTTTCGCGCAAATTTATAGTCCGCTTGGATGGGTAAATTATGATTTTTTATCGACAGACATTGTCGCAAAAGTTCTCGATATGAACGTTGTGGATGGGGAAATCGAACTGACAAACTATCACCTAAATCCAGATAACATGCGTTTTTTGGGTTACCGGTTTTGTAAGCGTCATTTTAATCCATGGGAAGCAATGTATGAACGAGCTGTAGATCGAGCAGGAGCAGAAGATTATTTGTCGGCTATCCCCCTTATTTTAAGCATTATTGATGGAGTATGCACCACATCAACAGGTAAACATCCGTTTTCTGGTGGTGCGGATAAACCTGTTTTTGATAGCCAGACATCAGGCCCCGGAGGTCTATCTGAAGGGCTTGCAATTCTTGGTTCGACTCGACGAAAGCTCGATACGGAACTTATCTGTATGCCATTTCGTCATGGTATTGTACATGGATTAAACCCTAACTACGGCAGTCCCATAGTTGCAGGGAAGGCATTTAATCTTTTATGGGCGGCAATTGATTATTTTGATCGGTGTCGTGATGAAGTACAAAGATTAGAAAAAGCTACCGAGGAACAAAAACCAATTGATATGCGTGAGCTTGGGAAAAGAATACAACGAAATTCTGAAATTAAAAATGCATTAAATAGGTGGAAAGCCCGGCCTGTCGTTTCAAATATTATCATGGCTGCTTCTAATAATACTACAAACCTACCATTAGATAGTCCAGAGGCTTTTGCCGGTGAATATCTTTCTTGGCTAATGACGAAGAATTATGGTGAATTAGCCAAGGGTACAGTCGATTATCCCAACCGTCCTATTGGGTTTCGTGCTGGTCGATTACGCAATGAATTGAAAGGTATTTCGTTAATACATTGGTCCATTACTGGTGTTGAAGATACTTCATCTGCAATTAGTCAAGTGACTGTGAAGTTGGAAGGTACAATAGACGATAAAATGTATAATACCGAGTGTGAAATGAGGCTTATGTTCGCTGACGAAAGCTATGAAACTGTTCCTCGTGGGATATCCGGTGGTGTTTGGTGTGTGATGCCGAATTTTCTTTCTGAACTGTGGTTATTATCTCTAAGAATGAAGGAGTACAAAACTTAACCAAGAGGTTATGAGTTTAGTATATCCTTCTTGAAGTGATTTTTTGTGTGCTTTAAGTAGGGTTTTTATAACGGAAAAAAGATGGGTTTGTCTGCAGAAAAAATTTTCTTATAAATACAATCCATTAACCTATCACACCATCATTGAGTGGAAAATATATGTTTTATTACTGCGTAAAAACGAAGCCCGCTTAATTGCGGGCTTTTTTACCTGCTGATTAGATTTGTGGAATAAGCCGCACACCTGCTGCACGAGTAATCTCAGTGAGAGTCGTTAATGTAGGATTGCCGTTTTCAGATAGCGTTTTATACAGTTGCTGACGTGACAGACCTGATTTTTTAGATATTTCACTGATCCCACCGCGCGCTTCAACAACACGGCGTAAGGCGATGAGGAAGGCTGCAATACCCCCTTCTTCATAAATATCTTCGAGAGCGGTCTGCAGATAAATTTGTGCATATTCAGGATTTTCGCGCAGCTCTGCTACCATCGCATCATCGTGGTTTATTGCTTTTTTCTTTTTAGCAGACTGAATGATGATAGTCATATTCTTACCTCTTTTGATAATCCCGCCAAAATTTTACAGCTTTCATTAAGTCGTTTGCTTGAGTGAATTTATCTCCACCAACGAGGAGTATAATTATTCTTTCACCATCAAGGGCGTAATAGACACGATAACCGGGGCCATAATCAATTCTAAGCTCCCAAACACCATCCAATTCAAACTTATGATCGCCAAAATTGCCGCTTTCTGCGCGGTCAATGCGGATATCAATTTTTGCTGCAGCACGAGGATCTTTTTTACGTAACCTTTTGATCCACTCAGTGTAGGGGACTTTACCGGTAGCGTCCTGATAACGTTGAGTCGTGTACAGCATAGCGTCCTCGCAAGCACTGAATCCTTAGTAGATTGTCTTTTATAAATGACAGTAAGGCAATCAAATTTTGTACAATCAGTTTACTTCTGTTAGGCATGCCGCTTTTTCGCTTCATCGCATAGTTCGTGAATACAAACTCCCCGTTTCGATGCAAGATAGCGCGTGATTTTTACTCATCAGGATGCCGTCGATGTTGCCTTTCAAAGCCGTACTGATCTCTTTTCTATGTATCATCTTGCTCTCATTAGGCGCCAGTCTGGCGCAGGCAACGCGCAGTGGTGAGTTAACCTCGGAACGCGATGGTTGGGCGTCCGCTCGGCGCGATTCTGCCGGTATCGCACCGGATCCGCATCGTTACGCCTCAGAAGCAATTGTGCAGGTTTACGCCGCGCCGACTTATGGCTGGAAGGGCGCAGTGGCGGTGCATCCGTGGATTATCTTCAAGCGCGCCGGGGAGACCCACTACAATCGCTATGAAGTCATCAGCTGGGGCAGCGGTGATAAAGTGCGTCGTAACAGTAATCTGCCGGATGGCTATTGGTACGGCGCTAGACCTCGTTTATTGGTTGATCATCGCGGCAGCGCGGCACAGGCGATGATTCCGCAGATCGAAGCGGCGATTAAATCGTATCCCTGGCCAACCACCTATCACGCCTGGCCGGGGCCCAACAGCAATACCTTCATGGCGCATATTGGCCGTGAAGTGCCCGCGCTGAAACTGGATCTGCCAGCCAATGCGCTCGGCAAAGATTATCGCTCACTGCTGAATCCGGTGGGGTTACCGCCTTCAGGACGCGGCGTACAGCTCTCTGTACTCGGTGTGCTTGGCGTAACGGTGGGAGCGGAAGAGGGATTAGAGGTGAATGTGCTGGGTCTTAATATGGGACTGGATTTCACCCCATTCAGGCTGCGTCTGCCATTTATCGGTGGCATCGGGCAGAATAATGTTCAGCGCGACAATCCGTAAAAATGGCCCCGAAATGGGGCCATTTTTTTAGCAGACGCCGAAATCGCCGTCTTCGTGATACAGATTCACGGTATCGGCTCGGACTTCAATTTCTCGTTTGATGTGATCGTCAACGCGAGCACACCACAACATATCGCCTTCCACGCGCAGCACCTGCATCTTCGGGCCACCGGTCTTCGACTGTACAAAATCATCCACCTTAAACATGCTTTTTCTCCATCAGGTCAGTGATATTTACAGAGTTTATATGTTCGTCACGGAGTGTGCGCTGGAATTTGTGCGCTGGTTTCCAGCACGCGATTAAAGCGTGCCGCGTTGAGACCGTTCTGGTTATTTTCTAAACCTACCGCCGCTGAAATAGTACCGAAATATACAGGGGTTGTCAGTTGACAACTCATTGCGGTAAGCATAAGGTAGCCAGCGATGTCAGACAGGAAGCGGCATCCGCATAAAGCGGTAGAAGAAGCTTTGCGATATGCAGAAGCTAAAGGGTGGCGAGTTGCTGTTGGCGGCCATCATGCGTGGGGAAAGATGTATTGTCCGGACAACTCAGCCGAGTGTCGATGTGGAGATTACTGCATTACCTGCATCTGGAGTACGCCGAAAAATCCCGAAATGCATGCCAGGCTTTTGCGGCGTGTGGTGGATAACTGCAGTAGAAGCCCTAAGCGGGTTAAGTGACGAGGAACAGAACATGGAATTTGAGTTTACGCTGCGATTTCAACTCAATGATGAGATTTGCGCCAATGAAGCACTAGAGCGACTTGGTGGAAATGGCTGCACTGATGCGCTTATTGGCGCGGGCGTGGCGGGAAAATTAAGCATGACATTCAGTCGCGAAGCCATTACTGCACAGGAAGCGGTGCGCAGCGCGTTAGACGATGTTTTTCAGGCCTTGCCCGATGCTGAACTGATTGAAGCCGCGCCGGACTTAGTTGGGCTGACGGATATCGCGGAGTTAATAGGGGTTTCGCGGCAGAATATGCGCAAGCTGATGCTCAGCCACAGCCCGCAGTTTCCGCGTCCGATACATGATGGAAAAACAGCGTTATGGCATTTGATCGATGTGCTGGAGTGGTTAAATCAGCGTGGTTCAACACGGGTCAATCCAGCATTGAGTGAACTGGCGCGCGCAACGTTGCAACTCAATTTACAGCAGATGCTGCAACGTTACGCACACTGTTTAAAGCCTTAGTGGTGTAGTAAAAATATCGTCGCCAGACCGAGGAAGATAAAGAATCCACCGGTATCGGTGATTGCGGTAATCAGTACGCTGGAACCCACGGCGGGATCGCGTTTCATTTTGGTCATGATTAACGGAATCAGCACGCCCATCAGCGCCGCGAGCAGCAGATTCAGCACCATCGCTAGCATCATCACGCCGCCCAGCTGCAGGTTGTCGTACATCAGCCAGGTTACGCCGCCCATAATGCCGCCCCAGAATAGGCCGTTAATTATCGCCACGCCGAGTTCACGCATAATCAGAAACGAGAAGTTACCCGGTTCAACCTGATGCAGCGCTAATGCACGCACGATCATGGTGATGGTTTGGTTACCGGTATTGCCGCCGATGCCTGCAACGATTGGCATCAGCGCTGCCAGTGCAACCAGCTGTGAAATCGTCGCTTCAAACAGACCTATCACGCGCGACGCAACGAAAGCGGTACACAGATTTACTGCCAGCCACGCCCAGCGTTTGCCAACCGCTTTGCGCACCGGGGCAAACACGTCTTCACCCTGGCTGATACCGCCCATTTTACGGATGTTGCTTTCGTTCTCTTCATTCACCAAATCGACCACGTCTTCAATGGTGATACGGCCAATCAGCTTGCCTTGTGCATCGGTTACCGCGGCGGAGATCAGGTTATAACGTTCGAACGCGCTGGCGGCGTCCTCCGCTTTATCGTTGAGTTGAAAGGTGGTGGGATGCGAATTCATCACCTCGGCCACTAACATCTTCGGTTTGTTCAGCAGAATATCGGTGAGGGTCAACTCACCCAGCAGTTGATTTTGCTCATCAGTGATAAAGATCTTATCGGTGCCGTCTGGCATTTTTTTGCCTTTACGCAGATAGCGTTGCACCGTGGCTAAGGTAACGTCCGAGCGCACCGTCAGGATGTTGAAATCCATGATCTGTCCGACGCGATCGCGATCCAGTTCGATCACGCTCATCAATCGCGCGCGCAGACCGGGTTCCAGCGTAGTGAGCAGACGTCCGGTTAAATCGCGCGGCAAGTAGCGCGCCAGATATACCTGATCGTCGATATCCAGCGGCTCAATAGCATGCAGAATATCGCGATCAGACATTTCTTCCGTCAGGCTAGCCCAAACGGTTTCCGAAGCCTCAACCAACACGTGACCGCGCTGCGCGGTGGGCACTAAACGCCACAGCGCCTGACGCTCTTCTTCTGGCAAGGCTTCGAGGATGTCGGCTAAATCCGCCGCATGTAACTGCTGGAGTTCGCTCTCTAATTCATGGCGCCAGTCGGTAATATCGCGCAGCTCGGCAGCATTAAGATCGACAGATTTATCCAGCAGGACATCAACGAGATCATGCTCGTTAAGCAGCAGATTTAGAATGTGATGGCGAGTTTCAGCTAATTTTTGTGAATGCGAAGCAGACATAACGCGTTCCTTGTGTCTGTAAAGTCAGCTCACAGTGTAGCGCGTTGCGGGTAACAGAGCGTAAAAAGCAGCATTGTCTCAAAGGATAATGTGTCGCAGCGACAAGGACCCGCAGATGCGTTAGCGCGAATCGCTGGTGCTCAGCGTGACCGGTTCAGAGATGACTTGCTTTTGCTGATGATGCTCAATAGCACCGGGAATGATGAAAATCAGACGGCCAACCAAAATAAAGAAACTGATCAGCAAAATAATGCGGCTCATGGTGCTGGTTTTGGGACGTCTTCGTGCAGAAATGGCGCTGTTCACGCGGGGTGGTTCCTATAGTTACCCGATTGGGCGGAGGCAATATTTAGTCACACTTAGATCGCTAAAGCAATCGCTGTGTGAAAAACGAGCAAAAAAGGTTCAAGGTATTGATCGACATCAGACAATAACGGCCGCACAGGGCGGCCGTTACATCAGTAGCTGGCTTTCTGCGCCAGCAGCGTGGCAAAACGGTATTTGATGCGATTACCGTTTTCGTCACGGCGGTGCAGTTCACCGATATCTTCGTTGTACTTCACAATATGCCAGTTGCGGTAATAGTGGCTTAACTCACCGGATTTAAAAGCAAAAGGGAAGTTCTGCGTATTAGGATAATCAGCGGTATTCATCGCCGCCACAATCAGGTTGTAGCCATATTTGCGCGTGCTGGCCTGCATATCAGCAATCAGCTGCGGGATGGTGGCAGGCTGCAGGAACATCATCACCACCGTTGAGAACACAAACTGGTAGGCGCCGTTAAAGCGTACGCTATTGAGATCACACAACTCGGTGTGAAGATTTTGCAAATTCTCTTCTGCGATAATGCTGTTCAGGCGTTCGAGACTGGCCGGATTGCTGTCCCATGCTGTGACCTCAAAGCCATGCTGATTGAGAAACAGGCTATTGCGGCCCTGACCACATCCCAAATCCAGCGCTTTCCCCACTTCAAGGTGGGGAAGGGCCGCCAGGACTTCAGAATGGGTCGGTGTCAGACCGTACTTTTCAGCGAAATAGTTATCAGGGCGTGTTGTCATAACCATACAACGGGCCAGCAGCCCGCTTTACTCCTCTTCTTCCAGCATCAGTTTCCAACCGGTGACATCATTCCAGTAAGCTTGCTCGCGCTCCAGATCCAACTGCACCAGCGTGTTTTGGCTCAGGAAGCCCGCCGGGAAGGTCAACGTCCAGTGACCATCGTCGGTGCTTAACTTGAGCGAATCCGGTTTGGTGGTTGCCTGGCGCTGATTATTCAGCAGCGTACCGAGACGCAGCAGGAACACCATCGGCAGAAACTGTTTCTTTTTGAACAAGGTGAAACGTGGCATCTCATCCTGCTTCACCGCTTTACGGTGATAACGTACCAGCGTGGCCAGCAGCATCTGTTGATCCTGATTAAAGCCCGGCATATTGGAGTTCTGCAGGATATACGCCGAGTGACGTTGCATGCCGCTGTGATTGATAGTCAATCCCACTTCGTGCAGCAGCGCCGCCCATTTCAGCAGCGCCGAGAGTTGCGGATTAGCCTGCTTCGGATTCTGCTCCTGCCACTGTAAATAGAGCTGCTCGGTGGTTTCCAGCACGCGCCGCGCCTGATCGCTATCAATGGCGTAATGATTGGCCAGGCTCTGCGCAGTGCGGCTGCGAATGTCCTGATGGCGGAAACGGCCTTCCATCTCATACAGCACGCCTTCGCGCAGTGCGCCGTCAGAGAGACGCAGCTCACGAATCGCGAGCGCATCAAACACGCCACACAAAATCGCTAATCCCGGTACAAACACCGCTTTACGCTCTTCCGACAAGCCCGGCAGGCTCAGCGCATTGAAGGATTTATGCTTCAGCACTTCGTTGGTCAGTAACTCCAGCGTTTCTGGCGTGATCAGCTTCTCTTTTTCGCCCATCGCCAGCAGCACTTCACAGGCCGCTTTGATGGAGCCCGATGCACCCAGCGCATATTGCCAACCGTGCAGACGATATTGCCACGCCATGGTTTCCAGCTTCTGGGCAGCTGAGAGGCGCGCACGGCGGAAGTTTTCCGACGAGATTTCCCCTTTCGGGAAAAAGAGATTGGCGAAGCTGACGCAACCCATGCGACGGCTCTCCACCAGCTGCGGCTCAAAGTCTTCACCAATCACCAGTTCGGTTGATCCGCCGCCGATATCAATCACCAGCTTGCGACCTTTCTCCGGCTGCGTATGCTCCACGCCCATGAAGATTAAACGCGCTTCTTCGTTACCGGAAATCACTTCGATGGGATAGGGAATCACTTCGGCCGCGCGCTGCAAGAACTCTTCCGCGTTGCTGGCGATACGTAGCGTGTGGGTGCCGACGATGGTGACGTTCGCGGGACTAAAGCCCTGCAAACGTTCCGCGAACAACGCCAGACAACTCAGACCGCGCTCAATCGCCTCTTCGCTCAGGCGATTGTGTGCATCCAGGCCATCAGCCAGATGCACGCGCTGTTTCAGGCGTCCCAGCACTTGCAAAGCGCCATCCACCACGCGGGCAATGACCATATGGAAGCTGTTCGAGCCGAGGTCGATTGCCGCGAACTCTTGAGGTTTCGGCGTACTTTTATGTGAGATTGGCATAGGCGTTATTCGGGTTGTTCCAGTTTCTTGATGTAGTCGTAAATGGCCAGCTGCGAACGCACCTTTTTACGGTTGCCGCGCGGCACATAACGGTTACTCAGCTCTTTATCGACGATGCGGGCTTTCACCGTATCACTAAACAGAATGGCAATGATGTCCAGTATGCGCTGCTTCACGCGCGGATCAAGAATCGCCACGGCAACTTCAATGCGGTGATCAATGTTACGCGTCATCCAGTCCGCGGAAGAGAGGAACACCTTTTTCTCGCCGCCGTTCTCAAAAATATAGACGCGGTCGTGCTCAAGATAGCGGTCAACGATGCTGGTAATGCGAATATTTTCACTGATGCCCGGTAAATCCGGAATCAGTGAGCACATGCCGCGCACCAGCAGATTGATTTTCACCCCAGCCGACGAGGCCGCGTACAGCCGATCAACCAAACCGTTATCCACCAGGTTGTTGATCTTCAAGGTAATACCGGCAATATTACCTTGCTGCGCGTTGGCGATTTCCGCATCGATGTACTTGTACAGCATGTCACGCGAGTTCTGCGGCGACACCAGCAGATGCTCGAAGGTGACCGGACGATACGGATTCTCAATAAAGTTGAACACGCGACGCACTTCATTGGTGATGCGCGCATCGGCGGTCAGCAATGAATAGTCAGTATAAATGCGCGCGGTTTTTTCATTGAAGTTACCGGTGCCGATGTGCGCATAACGCACCACTTCTTCACCTTCGCGGCGCGAAATCAGGAACAGCTTGGCGTGAATTTTCAGACCCGGCGCGGAGAAGATCACGTGCACGCCGGCTTCGGTCAGGCGTTTCGCCCAGCGTATGTTGGCTTCTTCATCGAAGCGCGCCTGCAGTTCAACCACCACCGTGACTTTCTTGCCGTTATAGGCGGCGTGAATCATCGCATCCATGATGCGCGAGTTTTTCGCCACGCGGTAAATGTTGATCTTAATTGCCAGCACGTTCGGGTCAAATGAAGCCTGGCGCAGCAGCTCCAGCACGTGCTCAAAGGTGTGATACGGATAATAGAGCAGCACATCGCGATTGCGTATGGCATCGAAGCCGTTGCGGAAGCCATCAAAGCCAATGTGGCGAATCTGCGGCAGCGGGCGGTTTTCCAGATTACTTTTACCGACGTTCGGGAAGCCGATGAAATCTTTGAAGTTATGATAACGGCCGCCGGGCACAATCGAATCGTAGTTCGAAATCGACAGCTTATGGCGCAGCATTTCCACCATCGCATCTGGCATATCGCGCTGATAAACGAAGCGCACTGGCTCGGCATTAAGACGCTGCTTCAGGCTTGATGACATCAGCTCCAGCAGGCTTGATTCCATCTCCGTCACCAGATCGTACTCGGCATCGCGCGTCATCTTCATTGAATAGGCATTCAGCGTATCGTAATCGAAGAAGCCTTTGAAAATTTCATCCAGGCAATAACGCAGAATGTTATCCAACAGAATCATTGGCTTGCGGCGACGGGGTGATTCAGCTGGCAGGTTAATGAAGCGCGGCACTTTATCCGAAGGAATCTCCAGCAGCGCGTAACGCACATCGTCGCCGCGGATGATTTCAACCGCCAGATAGGTGTAATCGTCTTTCAGGAATTCGATCAGGTCGGTGTCATGGTTGATCAGAATCGGCGTAACGTGCTGGCGCAATTGATGTTTGAAGTAGTAGCGCAGCCACTCTTGCTGATTCGGTGACAGCTGGCGTTCGTTGATCAGGAAGATTTGATTACGCGCCATTTCAAGCAGCAGATCGTTATAGAGTGCATCAAACTCTTGATCTGATTTCTGCACCCGCAGCTGAATTTTCTTTAACAGATGCCGCAAAGAGGTCGGTTTGCCTTGCTCTTCGCTGATCAGAATTCGCCGCTTGAGATCGGCAAAGCGCACTTTATAGAACTCTTCGAGGTTATTGGAATAGATTCCCAGAAAGCGCATGCGCTCAATCAGCGGATTACTTTTATCCGAGGCTTCCTGTAACACACGTTCATTGAAGCTTAACCAGCTTAATTCTTTTTCTATATACAGCTTATCCTGACCCATTCTGACTCCGAGATGCTGATGCTGGACGGAATGTCCGGCGGAAAAAACGCAAAAATGCGGTACCGCTCAGTGTCCGTCACCATTATGGCGAGAGTATGGCAGGCTTGTCCAACGTCAAAGGTTGTCTTATCAATCAGCTACGGGCAACATAGCGACTTGTTTCCACCGGTAACCTGGCCTGCATGAGCATAAATCGCATTCCCGTCCACTTTAGCGACCGTCGTCGACGCGCCACTGATAATTTAGTGCGCCGCATAGTCACGGCCTGTGGCGTGGGAATTTTACTGTTGATGTTACTGCTGTTCTTCTGGTTGATCTGGGTGGTATTACCGCTGTTTAGCGCGCCAGGCATGCATGCCACCACTAATCTGCAGCTGTGGGATAAAGCGCCGATGCTAGCGATGGGCAGCGACGGTCATCTGGGCTGGCGCATCAACCGCAACGAAGCGCGCTTTATCCCGCTGGATGGTCAACCTGCGGGCCCTGCGCTGGCGCTCAACGGCAAACCTGATGCGGCGGTCACCAGCAGCGATAACCGCAGCGTGCTGCTCAATATGCAGGGCGAGCTGCTGTTAATGCAACCGGTTATCCGCAACGGCAGCGGCGAATGGCGTTTCCCGCTCGGCGATCGTCCAATGCGTTTACCGCAAGGTACGGTGAGTAACATGACGCTGACGTCGCTCAGCGACAATCAGTGGCTTATCGCCGCGCAAACCGCAGCCGGTATTAGCCTGCTGACGCTGGAAAATCAGCAAAAAGTTAATCAGATCGTGTTGCCGCAGCAGCAGGCCGAACATCTGCTGCTGTCGCCGGATGGGACGCTGCTCTACGCCAGTAGTGGGCGTTTGCTGCGTGTCTGGCAAATCACACCGCAAGGCGCGCAATTACGCGAAACCCAAACCCTCAACCTGCCGCCGCAAAGCCTGCATATGCTGGCCGGTGGACGTACTTTGCTGATTCAGGATGCGCAGGGCATACATCAATGGTTTGCCATTGCGGGTGATAAAGGACCGCGCCTGCAACAGATTCATACCTTTAACGGCAGCCAGAAACTGGCCGGCATTACGCCCGAATTGCAGCGTCGCGTCTTTGCCACCTTTGATGAGCAGGGCAAGGTTCAACTGTTTGCCAGCAAGCAGCAGGGCGCGATTTTGACGCGGCAGCTGGCGCCAGGCATTCAGGCGCTGGCGTTCGCGCCGCGTGGGGATGGCCTGATTATTGAACGTGCCGGGCAATGGCAACAGTTCGCGCTGGATAATCCGTGGCCGGACTTCACCTGGCGCAACCTGTGGCAGAAGATTTGGTATGAAAACTATCCGCAGCCCGATTGGGTGTGGCAATCCACCGCGGCGGGTGACAGCTATCAGGCCAAGTTCAGCCTGATGCCGCTGGTGCTGGGCACGCTAAAAGCGGCCAGTCTGGCGCTGCTGTTCGCCACCCCACTAGCGTTGGCTGCCGCCATGTACACCGCGTGGTTTATGTCGCCGGGTTTACGCCGTTGGGTTAAACCTGGCATCGAGATGATGGGCGCGCTACCGAGCGTAGTGATTGGTTTAATCGCGGGCGTCTGGCTGGCACCGCATATCAGCAGCGCGCTGGTTGGCGTGTTGCTATTGCCGCTGGTGCTCGCCGCCACCCTATTATTGTGTGGCGTGCTGAGTCCGCGTTTGCCGGCCAACTGGCGACGTCCGGGGTTTGAAGTGATTCTGCTGCTGCCGGTGCTTTTAGTCACGACGTTACTCACGCTCTGGCTGCCGACGCTGTTTTGGCCGGACGTGGGCGAGCGGTTAGCGCATTACGAACAGCGTAATCTGCTGGTGGCCGCACTGGCGATGGGCTTTGCGCTGGTGCCGCTGATTTTCACCTTATCGGAAGATGCGTTATTCAGCGTGCCGGGCGCGCTCGGGCAGGGCTCACTGGCATTGGGCGCTACGCCATGGCAAACCCTGACGCGTGTGGTGCTGCCGGGCGCTTCGGCGGGCATTTTTGCCGCCTTGATGATTGGCTTTGGCCGCGCCGTCGGCGAGACGATGATTGTGCTGATGGCGACGGGCAACACGCCCGTCAGCGAAGGCGGTTTATTTGCTGGCCTGCGTGCGCTCTCCGCTAACATCGCGATTGAGATGCCCGAAGCCGCCGCCGGCAGCGCGCACTATCGCATTCTGTTCCTCAGCGCGTTACTGCTGCTGATGTTTACCTTGGTGATCAACACCATTGCCGAGTTGATTCGTCAGCGGTTACGCCAACGCTACAGCCAGCATGAGGTCCAGGGATGAAGGCGATGCAACAAAACGATCGCTGGCGCTGGCTTACTGCGGGGGCGGTTGCGGTGTGCCTGCTGGCGTTTACCTTGTTGATTGGCTTGCTGGGCTGGCAGGGCGTTCGCGCTTTCTGGCCGCAGCCGGTTGATCAATACCAGTTCCTGCCGCCGGAAGGTCATGCGGTGATGGTGCTGGGTGAAACGCTGCAAAAGCAGCAGCAGGGCGCGCAATGGCGCTATGTAGTGAAAACCGGCAACCGTGATTTTGCTGCACCAGATTTCCGCGTGCTGTACAGCCAGGGCGAGGCGAAAACCCGGCGTCCTGCCGATGTGTTAGTGCTGCAGCGCCGCAACGGCGGCAATGCCTATGGCTGGCTGGTGGAGTTGCGCCAGGATAATGAAGTGATGACGGCGCACAGCCGCGATGCCTTGCTGCATCAGCGTTTGCAGCAGGTGCATGAGCAGCTGCGCCAGGCGAGTAAAATTCGCCGTATTGAGATGGCACGCCTCAACGCGCAGCTGGAAAGCCTGCAGCAACAGGCCGATGAACAGCAGCGTAACGGCACCTTCAGCCTCGAAGTGCAGTCAGAGTTTGATGCTAATCGCAGCGCCTTACAGCGCCGCTTTAACGCGCTGGCGCAGCAGTTAACCCATCTACAACACGAAAGTCAGCGCGACACGCTGGTGCTACGTGATGTGCAGGGACAGGATCACGTTATCCCGCTGGCGCAGGTGGTGGATGCCTGGTACCCCAATGCCATGACATTAACCACCCAAACGCTGCACTTCTTCAGTCAGATTTGGCAATTCATCAGTGATTCACCGACCTCGGGTGGTGGTGAAAGTGGGGCATTTCCGGCGATTTTTGGCACTGTGCTGATGGTGTTGTTGATGTCGATTATCGTCATGCCGCTCGGCGTTGTTGCTGCGGTGTGGCTGCATGAGTACGCCGGACGCCATGCGCTGACGCGGCTGGTGCGCATCGCGGTGGTCAATCTGGCAGGCGTGCCGTCGATTGTTTACGGCGTGTTTGGGCTCGGTTTCTTTGTCTGGCTGATTGGCGGCACGCTCGATCAGTTATTCTTCTCCAGCGCGTTACCCAATCCAACCTTTGGCACGCCGGGCTTGCTGTGGGCCGCGCTAACGCTGGCGCTGCTGACGCTGCCGGTGGTAATCGTCGCCACCGAAGAGGGATTGTCACGTATTCCTGATAATCTGCGTCAGGGATCCTTGGCGCTGGGCGCAACCCAGGCAGAAACGCTGTGGCGCGTGGTATTGCCGCTGGCGGTCCCGGCGATGCTGACCGGTCTGATTCTGGCCGTGGCGCGCGCGGCGGGAGAAACCGCGCCGCTGATGCTGGTGGGCGTGGTGAAAATGGTGCCCGAACTGCCGGTTGATGCGGTGTTCCCTTATCTGCACCTCGATCGCAAATTCATGCACCTCGGTTTTCAGATCTACGATTTGGCATTCCAAAGTCCCAACATCGATGCTGACCGACCGCTGGTTTACGCCACCGCCTTGCTGCTGGTGGTGATCATCCTGTCGCTCAATCTGCTGGCCATGGCGCTGCGTCATCGGTTGCGTGAGCGTTACCGGCTCATGACGCACTAAAAAGGTTTTCTGATGACGCCCGATTACGACATTGCCCTGAGCGTGAATCAGCTGTCGCTGTGGTACGGCGACCGCCAGGCACTGAATAACATTGATCTGCAGATCCCGAAAAACCGCATCACGGCGCTGATTGGGCCGTCCGGCTGCGGAAAATCGACGCTGCTGCGCTGCTTTAATCGCATGAATGACGTGATTAATGGCTGTCGCATTGAGGGTGAAATTCTGCTCGATCGGTATGCGGTAATGCAGGCCAACCAGGATCTTCCCGCGCTGCGTCGCCGCATTGGCATGGTGTTTCAGCGACCGAATCCGTTCCCGAAATCGATCTACGAAAACGTGGTGTACGGTCTGCGCTTGCAGGGCGTGCGCGATCGACGCGTGCTGAATGAAGCCTGCGAACGTGCGCTGCGTGCCGCGGCGCTGTGGGGCGAAGTCAAAGATCAGCTGGGACAGAATGCGCTAACGCTCTCTACCGGTCAGCAGCAGCGTTTGGTGATTGCGCGCGCTATTGCTATTGAACCCGAGGTATTGCTGCTGGATGAGCCGACATCGGCGCTCGATCCGATTTCAACCTTGGTGATAGAAGAGTTGATGACCACGCTGAAGCAGCATTTCACGCTGGTGCTGGTGACGCATAACATGCAGCAGGCGGCGCGCGTGTCAGATTACACCGCGTTTATGCACAACGGCCAGCTGGTGGAGTTTGATGAAACCGATCGTATCTTCACCTCGCCAAAAGCGCGGCGCACCGAAGATTACATTACGGGAAGGTTTGGTTGATGACGTTTTGTCGAAACCGCTCCCATAAATAATTCAAGTTTCAGGAAGGCGGCAAGCTTGAGAATCCCCAGGAGCTTACATCAGTAAGTGACTGGGGTGAGCAAGTGAAGCCAACGCTCCTGAAACTTGAAGTATGACGGGGAAATCAGTCGTGGGCGTAACCCTGCGGCGGCAATGGTTCACCATCCAACCACGCTTTACCCTCGCGCATCTGCAAACGCCCATCGACAAACCAGCTGATCACCAGCGGATAAATCGCGTGTTCCTGATGCTGCACGCGCGCACTGATCTCGTCTTCGCTGTCGCCCGCAAACACCGGCACGCGCGCCTGCAAAATAATCGGTCCGCCATCCAGCTCGTCAGTCACAAAATGCACCGAGGTGCCATGCTCCTCGTCGCCGTTTTCCAGCGCCTGCCGATGGGTATGCAAGCCCGGATATTTCGGCAATAGCGACGGATGGATATTCACCAAACGATCGTGATAGTGCGCGACAAAAGCGCTGCTGAGGATGCGCATATAGCCAGCCAACACCACCAAATCCGGTGCGTACGCGTCAATCTCCTGCATGAGCTGGCGATCGAAGGCTGCACGGTCGGCAAAATCACTGGCGGCTAACGCATGCTGCGCGACATCGGCTTCCCGCGCACGCGTCAAACCGTAGGCGCTGGCTTTATTACTGAAAACGGCAGCGACGCTGCCGTTAATACGCCCGCTTGCGCAGGCGTCTAGGATGGACTGAAGATTGCTTCCGTTGCCGGAGATCAGTACAACCAGTTTTTTCATGGGTTGATAACCACACGCTCTTCAGCATCAGACGCTTTAATCACACCGATTTTCCACGCTTTTTCGCCAGCGTCACTCATCAGTTGCACCGCTTTATCTGCGTCTGCCGGGCTCAGCGCAATCACCATACCCACGCCGCAGTTAAAGGTGCGGTACATTTCAAAGCGGCTAACATTACCCGCTTGCTGCATCCAGGTGAATACCGCAGGCCACTGCCAGCTGCTCTCTTCCAGCACGGCCTGAGTATTGTCTGGCAATACGCGTGGGATATTTTCCCAGAAGCCGCCGCCAGTCAGATGTGAAATCGCATGCACATCAACCTGTTCAATCAGGCTAAGGATGTTTTTCACGTAGATGCGGGTCGGCGCCAGCAGGTGATCGGCCAATGATTTGCCTTCCAGCTGCTTGGTTTCAGGATCGGTCTGGCTGACTTCCAGAATCTTGCGCACCAGCGAGTAACCGTTCGAGTGTGGACCGCTGGAACCCAGCGCGATCAGCACGTCACCGTCCTGCACTTTCGAACCGTCGATGATTTCTGATTTTTCCACCACGCCGACGCAGAAACCGGCCACGTCGTAATCTTCGCCGTGGTACATGCCAGGCATTTCAGCGGTTTCGCCGCCCACCAGCGCACAGCCAGACTGCAAGCAGCCTTCGGCAATGCCGGTGATCACCGAGGAAGCCGTGTCTACATCCAGCTTGCCGGTCGCGTAATAATCGAGGAAGAACAGCGGCTCTGCACCTTGCACGATCAGGTCGTTGACACACATCGCAACCAGATCGATGCCGATGCTGTCATGGCGTTTGAGATCCATCGCCAGACGCAGCTTGGTGCCGACGCCATCGGTTCCGGAGACCAGCACAGGCTCGCGGTACTTCTGCGGCAGCGCACAGAGCGCGCCGAATCCACCCAATCCACCCATCACTTCCGGGCGGCGAGTTTTTTTCACTACGCCTTTAATACGGTCAACCAGATCGTTACCAGCATCGATATCAACACCGGCGTCTTTGTAGCTGAGAGAGGTTTTGTCGGTCACTGCGGAATCCCCACGCGAGTTGCGGTTGGTGGCAAAAATTAAGCGCGGCAATTCTAACAGCGCAGGCAAACGTTTGCGAGTCCCATCTCACGCTGCCTTTGCACAGCGTCAGATTTTCGCCAATCCTTACTCTTGAGCTGATTCAGGCAAGCCATTGACCGATGACATGTGGCGCGGCGGCGAAAAGGCGGTATAATCCGGCGATTTTTTTTAGCTCAACTCAATTCCGGGAGAACAATCATGAAGATCGTGGAAGTCAAACACCCGCTGGTCAAACATAAACTGGGCCTGATGCGTGAGCATGATATCAGCACCAAGCGTTTCCGCGAGCTGGCCTCGGAAGTGGGCAGCTTGCTGACCTATGAAGCCACCGCCGATCTGGAAACCGAGCGCGTCACCATCGAAGGCTGGAACGGTCCGGTCGAAATCGATCAGATCAAAGGTAAAAAAATCACGGTTGTTCCGATTCTGCGTGCTGGCCTCGGCATGATGGAAGGGGTGCTCGAGCACGTACCGAGCGCGCGTATCAGCGTGGTCGGCGTGTATCGTGATGAAGAGACGCTGGAGCCGGTACCCTATTTCCAGAAGCTGGTATCGAACATTGAAGAACGCCTGGCGCTGGTGGTCGATCCGATGCTGGCAACCGGTGGTTCGATGATTGCCACCATCGATCTGCTGAAGAAAGCCGGTTGTACCAGTATTAAGGTGCTGGTGCTGGTGGCCGCGCCAGAAGGGATTGCGGCTTTAGAAAAAGCGCATCCGGATGTGGAGCTGTACACCGCATCTGTCGATCAGGGATTGAACGAAAAGGGATACATCATTCCCGGGCTCGGCGATGCCGGCGACAAGATTTTCGGAACCAAATAAAGAAAGCAGCCGGCCAGAGAGTCGGCTTTTTTTTGTCTAAAACACAACAATGTCATCCTCGAGTTATTCGCGCCAGGGCAAGGCGGCAAACGCGTTCATCCCGATGAGCTTACTTCAGTAAGTGATTCGGGTGGACAAGAGCAGCCAACGCAGCCATGGCGCGAAGAATGAAGAGGATAGGGGATAATAATGACTCGTCGCGCTATTGGCGTTAGTGAACGCCCACCGCTGCTGCAAACCATTCCACTCAGCTTGCAGCACCTGTTCGCCATGTTCGGCGCCACCGTGCTGGTGCCGATTCTGTTTCACATCAACCCGGCCACGGTGTTGCTGTTTAACGGCGTCGGCACGTTGCTGTATCTGTTTATCTGTAAAGGAAAAATCCCCGCTTATCTCGGTTCGAGCTTTGCCTTTATTTCGCCGGTGCTGCTGCTGTTGCCGCTCGGTTATGAAGTGGCGCTCGGCGGTTTTATCCTCTGTGGTTTCTTGTTCTGCGTGGTGGCGTTGATCGTGAAAAAAGCCGGTACCGGCTGGCTTGACGTGATGTTCCCTCCGGCGGCGATGGGCGCGATTGTGGCGGTTATCGGTCTGGAACTGGCGGGCGTAGCGGCGAATATGGCTGGCTTGCTGCCTGCTGACGGTACTTCGCCAGACAGCAAAACGGTGATCATCTCCATGGTGACGCTGGCGGTCACGGTCTTTGGTTCGGTGCTGTTCCGCGGTTTCCTCGCCATCATCCCGATTTTAGTCGGCGTGTTGGTCGGCTATGCGCTCTCTTACGGCATGGGAATTGTGGACTGGACTGCGGTGGAAAATGCACCGTGGTTTGCGCTGCCAACCTTCTATACGCCGCGTTTTGAGTGGGTGGCGATGCTGACCATTCTGCCGGCCGCGCTGGTGGTCATTGCCGAGCACGTCGGCCACTTAGTGGTCACCGCCAATATCGTGAAGAAAGATCTGATCCGCGATCCTGGCCTGCACCGCTCCATGTTCGCCAACGGTTTGTCGACCATGATCTCCGGCTTCTTCGGCTCAACGCCAAATACCACTTACGGCGAGAACATCGGCGTAATGGCGATTACCCGCGTGTACAGCACCTGGGTGATTGGCGGCGCGGCAATCTTTGCCATCCTGCTCTCGTGCGTTGGCAAGCTGGCGGCAGCGATTCAGGCGGTTCCTGTGCCGGTCATGGGCGGCGTGTCGCTGCTGCTGTACGGGGTGATCGGCGCGTCGGGTATTCGTGTGCTGATCGAATCCAAAGTGGATTACAACAAGGCGCAAAACCTGATCCTGACCTCGGTGATCCTGATCATCGGCGTCAGCGGCGCCAAAGTGCACATTGGTGCCGCCGAGCTGAAAGGCATGGCGCTGGCGACCATCGTTGGCGTTGGCCTGGCTCTGATCTTCCGTCTAATCAGCGTATTACGTCCAGAAGAAGTGGTGCTGGATGCGGAAGAGAAGCGCGAAAGTTAAGGCGACAAACCGGGCAGGGAAGCCCGGTTCATCTCCGACAAAGATCGTGATAAACTTGCGCGGTTTTCTGCCCGCTCATCCGTTGAGGTACTTCTGAACACGCCGGCACAGCTCTCACTGCCACTCTATTTACCCGATGATGAAACCTTCGCCAGTTTCTGGCCGGGGGAAAACGCGTCTCTGCTGGCGGCGCTGCAAGGTGCACTCTCACAGCAACACGGCAGCTATCTCTATTTCTGGTCGCGCGAAGGCGGTGGCCGCAGTCATCTGCTGCATGCAGCCTGTGCTGAACTCTCGGCGCGCGGTGAGGCGGTGGGCTACGTGCCGCTGGATAAACGCACGTGGTTTGTGCCGGAGGTTCTGGAAGGGATGGAGAATCTGGCGCTGGTGTGCATCGATAACATCGAATGTATTGCGGGCGATCCGGAGTGGGAAATGGCGATCTTTGATCTCTACAATCGCATTCTGGAAATCGGTAAAACGCGGTTGCTGATCACCGGCGATCGACCGCCGCGCCAGCTGAATCTTGGCTTACCGGATCTGGCTTCACGCCTTGATTGGGGGCAGATTTACCGCTTACAGCCGCTGTCGGATGACGACAAATTACAGGCGATGCAGCTGCGTGCGGGATTGCGTGGCTTTGAGCTGCCGGAAGATGTTGGGCGCTTCCTGCTGAAACGCCTCGATCGTGAGATGCGCACGCTGTTTGATACGCTGGATCGCCTCGATCGCGCCTCAATTAGTGCGCAGCGCAAACTCACCATTCCCTTTGTTAAGGAAGCGCTGGAGCTTTAAATAATCTCCAGCACCGCTTCGGGCGGACGTCCAATGCGCGCCTGCTCGCCATTAACCACAATCGGACGTTCAATCAGTTTTGGATGAGCCGCCATCGCCTGCAGCAGGTGATCCTCGCTCAGCTCATCATTCGCCAACGCTAACGCTTTATAAAGATCTTCTTTGCGACGCATCAGTTCACGCGCGCTGTGCATGCCGAGCTGTTGTAGCAGGCGCTTCAATGTCGGCACGTCGGGCGGCGTATCGAGATATAACACCACTTCAGGTTCAACTCCGTTTTCCTGCAACAGCGCCAGCGTTTCACGGCTCTTGCTGCAGCGCGGGTTGTGATAAATGCTCACCATGTTTCTTATCCTTTTTGATACACCTTGAAGCGTTTCTGTAGTTCACGGAACTGATCGATGCGTGCGTCATAACGCGCCTGTTTCAGGCTGCCGAGCGGCACCTGCGCACTGGCGCTGCTTAACGTCGAGATCGCCTGATCGAGTTGTCCGTTGAGCGCTAAACCTTCGGCGCGCGCGGAGAGCTCTTCATCGCGTAAACCCTGGGCTGCGGAGGCCTGCGCCAGCAAATCCCAGGCGTTGAGATCGTCCGGATGCGCGAAAGTGTAGCGATTGAGAATGCGGCTGGCGTTAGCCGGTTGCTTCGCTTCAACATAGGCGTTAGCCAGGTTCAACTGCAGCACCGGGTTGCTGCTGCTGGCTTTATTACTGCTCAGCATAGTGATCGCCTGCTGCGGCTGATTCAGGCCGATGTCGATATCGGTCATGATATCGAGAAACCAGACGTTATCCGGCTGCTTCGCCAGCAGCGGGGCGATCACCCGTTTGGCGCTATCAAAGCTTTTGGCCTGCAGGAACTGCACCGCTTTGCCGTATTGCGCAGCCTGCTGCTCGCGCACGTTGCCTTTGGCATAGTCGTTGAGCAAATCATCGGTCAGCTGATTGCGACCGGTGGAATACATGCCGAGTGAACGCACTTTCGCCATATAGAAATCCTGCGACGACTGCACCACCACTGGACGCATCTGGTTGGCGCGGTTACGCGCATCGGCCAGGCGGCTATCCGGTAACGGGTGCGTCAGCAAAATTTCCGGCGGCTTGGAGGAGAAGCGGCTCTGATCCGCCAGCTTCTGCAGGAAAGTGGGCATTGCTTGCGGATCGAAGCCGGCGCGTTGCAGTACCTGAATGCCGATGCGATCGGCTTCCTGTTCGTTGCCCTGAGTAAAGCTGATGATGCCCTGCTGCGTGCCCGCCAGCGTGCCGGTCAATGCCGCCATACCCGCTTGTGGGCTGGCCATCGCCAGCAGAATAGATCCCAGTGCTCCCACCCAGGTGAGCGGCGCATTGCGTCTCTGCTCTTCCATCGCGCGCGCCAGGTGGCGCTGGGTAACGTGCGAAATTTCGTGCGCCATCACCGAGGCTAACTGGCTTTCATTATCGGTGTAGCGAAACAGCGACGAATGCAGCACCACATTGCCGCCAAAGAAGGCGAAGGCATTCAGCTCGTCGTTCTGAATCAGAAAGAAGTGAAACGGCGTGCGTACCGAGTTGGCGTGGGCCACCAGGCGCTGACCCAGCTCATTAATATATTGGTTCAACAGCGGGTCGTTTATCAGAGGCGCACTGGCGCGCAGCTGGCGCACATAGAAGTCGCCCATCTGTAATTCCTGATTAATCGACAGCGTAGCACCGGCGGTGGTGCCCATATCGGGCAGCGTATCGCTAATGTCGGCGCGCGCACTCAGCGCAGGCGTGAGCAGCAGCGCAGGAATAAGGGCCGCCAGTACTGATTTTTTCAACCGGTTAAACATGCCTTGATCCTGTAAAAGTCACCCGAAATTGGACAGGTAAGTTGTTCAAATGTTCTGCGCTTATTTTGCATGGGTACCGCGCGCTCTATCTTAACCACACTGTTGCGACAAGCAAATGATGAAGCTAAATGGTCTATAAATGAAAAATCGGTTACAGCATCGCAAAATTGCAGCAAAAAATTGAATAGGGCGTTGCGGCATAAACCGGGCTGTGGGCCGCCAAAAGTTAAAGTTACGTAAAGTTGCTCAAAATTATTGAATTTGGCATGAATTTTTATAGGTTTACTCTGAAAAGCAGTGGCAAATCAGCGGGTTTGGCCCGCTTTATCCATCAGTTATTTTAATCGTGCTCACGCTGCGCATGGCCTCTGGAACAGTAAATGGCGGCTATATTTTAAACGCACGTCAACTTATTCTACTGGCGTTGGGGTCACAATTTCACGGCCAACCATTTCTTCACTTCCTGCCGCACAACAATCGAAACTCTTATTCAATTAACCCTGCTAATTATTTTTCGCGCAATCAAAACGCCGGACAGCCCGTCACTACAGGCGTTTTGCCCTGCGCACGCTGTGGTATAGATAAGGCACTTTATTCAAACGGACTGTGAATTGACGCGCAGTGCATGCCGGAGAGTTTCTATGCGTTCTGTTGTCACATACGCCCTCATCGCCATTGTGGGTGGATTTGTGGGCGCCACCGTGAGCAAGGGTGATGACCTGTATCAGCGTGTTGTGAGCCATTTTTCTGCCGAGCCAGCCGATCCGGAGGGTTTCTGGAGTACACCCGCCGTGGAGGGCTACGGCAAAATCCATTATGAAGCGGACGCCGCCTTTAAGCCGGTGATTGGCTTGAGTAACAAAGTGGTGTTCCAGATTACCCGCAGCGAAGGGGATATGAAGCGGCCGAACCTCGGTCTGGAGCGCGTCGCGCGCGTGGTTAATCTTTATATCGCCTCTGGCGTGCCAGCTGATGACCTGCACTTTGTCGTCTCGGTCACCGGTGACGCCACCCCGGCGATGCTGGATAACGCGCATTTCCAACAGTTCTATAAAGCAGATAACCCTAATCTGGCGCTGATAGGCGCACTGAATAAGTTGGGCGTGAAGGTATCGGTGTGCGATCAGTCGGTGGCATTCCATCACTTCCCGAAAGCGTGGATCGACCAATCGGTGATTCATGCGCTCTCCAGTCCGACCACCGTGTCGACGCTGGAAAATCAGGGTTATGCACTCTTACAGATGTAAATCTCAGGCACAGGAGAAGTGAAATGCGTCCAGCATCCTATATTGTTATCGCGGCACTGGCAGGTTTTGTCGGCGGTAATGTGTTACAGCTTCCGGAACTGATTGATAAAGTCAGCGACAAGTTTGCAGATAAAAAGAGCGAGCCCGCCGATTTCTGGAGCACGCCCGCCATTGCCGGTTACGGCAAAATCCACTTTGTGAGTGTGCCGGACTACAATCCGGCCAACACGCCGGGTTTAAGCAACAAAATCGTCTTCCAGATCAACCGTAATGAAGGGGATGTTCGCCAGCCGAATCTCGGTCTGGAGCGCGTTGCGCGCGTCACCAACCTCTACTACGCAGCGGGCGTTCCACTGAATCAGCTGAAGTTTGTGGTGTCGATCAACAGCGATGCGGTACCCGCGGCGCTAAATAATGAACAGTTCCGCAAAACCTACGGCACCGATAACCCGAACCTCAAGCTGATTGATGAGCTCAGAAGCGCGGGCGTCAAGGTAACCATTTGCGATCAGTCGGTAGCATTCCATCAGCTGGAGCGCGACTGGATTGATACCCGCGTTACCCACACGCTGTCGAGTGGCACCACCGTGGCTTCGCTGCAAAACGAAGGTTACGCTTTCCTGATGTTGTAATGCCTGCCTGACAGCAGCCCGCGCTGCTGTCATCTCTTCGTCATTTTTCCACGATGTTGCTGTCACAGTTAGATTTGGTTTAAGCGCCAGCTGCAAGTGGAGTTGCGGCTGATGGCTCGTCACTCAATATCCTTAGCGCATGTCTGCAATGTCGGCTGACGCAAATAAACATCGGCGATTATCCCGGCCCGTGGCCGTTTTACGATGCCAATGGCTTGATCGATTAGCACCAGCAGTGAGAAAGAATTGTCGGTGGCTGACAGGATGCTTCGTGCTCAATTTGAGTTGTGGGTGTACAATTGCTCGTTCCCTCACCAGGGCAAGTGCAACCAACAATAACAAGACTGTCAGGCACACAAATCTATGAATCTACGCTTTAAAGCAGGTGCGCCATGCTAACGCGCCTGCGGCCAAAAACTGACCTGCGCACGCTGATCGCGCTGTTAGCAATCACCAGCATCGTCATCACGCTCGCCAATGCGTTGTACGCCACCTGGCGCGTGCAACGTATGGTCCTGATCGAAAGCACCCTCGAAGCTAATCGCGCTTACGCCACCAAACTGGCCGCCACCACGGAAGTCTTCTTTCAGCTGGCTCAGTCGCAGCTGCACTACAGCGCGACGCAGTTAGGCAATGATTTTGATGATGACGATCTGGCGCAGCAGGAAGTAAATCGCCTGCGTGAGCAAACCAACAGCTTTAACTCGGTCGCGGTGGTCGACAGTAACGGTATCGTGAAGGCGATTTCACCGGAATCGTTGATGCTGAAAGGCATGCGGCTGACCAGCCAGTCTTCGCGTGAAGCGTTAGCGCAGCGTCAGCCGATGGTCAGCCGACCCAGCATTTCCGCCGCTAACAACCTGATTGTGTTTGTCTCCTGGCCAATCTGGAGCAAAGACGGACGCTATCTCGGCTATGTGGGCGGCACTATCTATCTGAAAAAGAAAAGCATCCTGAACGCGCTGCTCGGCGAACAGTTCTATCGCGACGGCACCCAGGTTTACGTTATGGATCGTAATAATCAGGTGCTGTATCACCAGAATAGCCAGCTGATTGGCAAAAGTGCGCCAGCCATCATCAGCGAGCGCCAGCGCCAGCAGCAAACCAACGGCGAAGTGCAGTTAAGCGAAGAGGGCAAAGCCAAACTGGCCGGTTATGCCATCGTGCCCACCACCGGCTGGATGGTGGTGGCGTTGAAACCGACCGATGCCACGCTGGCGCCGCTCTCTGGCTTGTTATTAAAAGTGCTGAAAAACTCGGTGCCGTTCGCGCTGCTGACCTTGCTGGTGGCGGTGATTTTGGCGCGGCTGATTGCCTTGCCGCTGTGGCAGCTGGCGCGCAAAGCCAGCCAGATGGATTCGCAGGGCGTATCAACTGAGATTGGCGGCATTCGCGCCTGGTATTTTGAAGCGGCGCAGGTGAAGCGCGCGTTGCTGACCGGCATTGGTTTAGTGCAGGACAAAATTGGCCGGCTGAAATCTGAAGTCCAGACCGATCCGATGACCAACCTGCTCAATCGCCGCGGTTTAAGCGCCGTGCTCGACTATTTCTCTACCATGCGCCAACCGTTTTCCGTGCTGGCGCTGGATATCGATCACTTCAAACGCGTCAACGATACCTTTGGTCATGATGTGGGTGATGAGGTGATCAAACACGTGGCGCGCACCTTGCGTCACAGCGCACGGCAAACCGATGTGGTGTGCCGTAACGGCGGGGAAGAGTTTCTGATGCTGTTGCCCGCCACCTCGGTTGAAGATGCGCGCATTCTTGCCGAACGCGTGCGTATCAGCATCGCGGAAAACTGGATTGATCAGGTTGGCAATGTCACGCTGTCGGTGGGGATTGCTGACTGGCAGCCGGATGGCGGGGCGCAGGAACAGAGCCTCAAGCAAGCCGATGCCGCGCTCTATCAGGCGAAAAATGCCGGGCGCAACTGCGTAATGATCTCCGGTCAGGATGCGTTGGTGAGTAGTATTACGCATTAACCCCCCCTATCATGCACGTTCCGTAGCGACGTAATTTATGGCACCGCTACGGAACGTGCGCTTTTCTGTTTTCGTTTCAAGGATGTTTTGCATGCTCGCTCTGCTTTATCAATGGTACAAACGCCGCTTCAGCGACCCGCAGGCTATCGGCCTGCTGGTGATTCTGCTGGCGGCGTTTTGTATTCTGTTCTTCTTAAGCGGTTTACTGGCGCCGCTACTGGTGGCGTTAGTGCTCGCCTACCTGCTTGAGTGGCCAACGGTACGCCTGCAGCGCGCCGGTTGTAGCCGCACCTGGGCCACCAGCGCGGTGCTGGTGGTGTTCGCGGGCATCTTATTGGTGATGGTGTTGATTGTGGCGCCGGTGGCCTGGCAGCAGGGCATTAATCTGACCCGCGACTTGCCCAATATGCTGAATAAACTCTATCTCTTTGCCGCTGGCTTGCCGAAGCGTTATCCGGCACTGGTTGATGCTGGCATCATCGACATCATCGTGGAGAATCTGCGCAGCCGCCTGACTGGCTTAGGCGAATCGCTGGTGAAGTATTCACTGGCGTCGCTGGTGGGCTTGATGACGCTGATGATCTATCTGGTGCTGGTGCCGCTGATGGTGTTCTTCCTGCTGAAAGATAAAGAGCAGATGCTGAGCGCGGTGCGTCGCGTGCTGCCGCGCAATCGCGGTCTGGCGGGCGTGGTGTGGCAAGAGATGAATCAGCAGATCACTAATTACATTCGCGGCAAAGTGCTGGAAATGGTGGCGGTAGGCTTTGTTACCTGGCTGGCGTTTCTGATGCTGGGCCTCAACTATTCGCTGTTGCTGGCGGTGCTGGTCGGAATTTCAGTACTGATTCCCTATATCGGCGCGATGGTGGTGACCCTTCCGGTGATTGGCGTTGGCCTGTTCCAGTGGGGACTGGGCAGCGATTTCTGGACCATGATCGCCATCTATCTGGTGATTCAGGCGCTGGATGGCAACGTGCTGGTGCCAATTCTGTTCTCTGAAGCGGTGAATCTGCATCCGCTGGTGATCATTCTGTCAGTGGTGATTTTTGGCGGGATGTGGGGATTCTGGGGCGTGTTCTTTGCGATTCCGCTGGCAACGTTGGTAAAAGCCGTGGTGCATGCCTGGCCTGAAACACCGGCGCTTGATGAGCCGCGAATAGAGTAAAAGAGAACGGGTGCGGCTTGCGCACCCGTTACTATCAGGCTGATTTCAGATAATCCAACACGATGTCGTGGTGGTTCGACGTTTTGAAATCGTCGAACACTTTCTCTACCTTGCCTTCGCCATCGATCAGGAAGCTGATGCGGTGAATGCCGTCGTAGGTTTTACCCATAAAGGTTTTCTCACCCCACACGCCAAACTGCTCACACACCTGATGATCTTCATCGGATAGCAACGTGAAGTTCAGCATCTCTTTATCGGCAAAGCGCGACAACTTCTCGGCTTTATCGGTGCTGATGCCCAGTACTGTGACACCCTCAGTTTTCAACTCATCCATGTTGTCGCGCAGACCGCAGGCCTGAACGGTGCAACCCGGCGTCATGGCTTTCGGATAGAAATAGACCAGAACGCGCTGTCCCTGGAAGTCGGCCAAATTTACTTGTTCGCCGTCCTGATCGGGCAAGCTAAATTTCGGTGCGGTATCACCGGCTTTCAGTGGATTCATCACAACTCTCCATTATTTTTTACATGCTGTGGGTAATACACCATCAGGAACAAAAGTGCCAGGGGGTGTTTACCGTCAGGGTTATTTCACTACACGGTTTGCCGCAGCGGCAGAGTGTGTGGCGAAATAACCCGGAGCCTGATTAAACGCTGCTGTTGGCATCGTCGGTCACACTATAAAGACGAATTGAGCCTTGTGCATGCAGTTCTTCGCACAGCTGATTGAAAGCCTGCTCGATAGGGGCGCTGACCGGATTGGCCGGGCTGTGCGCCGTCATTTGAATATAGAGCGTCGGGGCTACGCCATCCTGCGACGGTTTAATCCGCGAGACCAATTCAGCGATATTCATCTGGTGTTTATCGAACAGATCGGTGAAGCGCTCAATGATGTGCGGAGAATCCGGGACTTCAACCTGCACCCACACGGTGGCGGGCATCGGTGGCGTAGCGCGTGCGTTGGTGCGCTTCATCACAATCAGCAACTCCAGCTCGGCACCTTTCATTGGCAGCGTAGATTCAATCAGGGTTATCGCATTCCAGCTGCCGGAGAGCAGCATGATGAAGGTGAACTCATCACCAAGCATCGCCAGACGACTGTCTTCGATATTACAGCCGCAGCTACTGACGTGGCGGGTGATGGTATTGACGATACCCGGACGATCAACGCCCAGTGCGGTGATCACCAGATGGTGAGGCTGTGACTGCGACAAAATGGCATTTCCTGTACGTTCGCTAATAACTATAAGGTAAACATAAAAAAAACTGCTGACAAGCGCGGGAATGGCGTGGCTCGCTTGCTTTTCTTTCAATGTAAAACGTAACATGAGGCACTTGTTTGTCGAGGGGATAGCCCATGTTCACCGGAAGTATTGTTGCGCTCATTACGCCAATGAATGAAAAAGGTAATGTCTGCCGCGAAAGTCTAAAAAAACTGATTGATTATCATGTTGCCAGCGGCACCGCGGCGATTGTTTCTGTTGGCACCACCGGCGAATCAGCCACGCTCAGCCATGACGAGCACGGTGATGTAGTCATGCAAACCCTGGAACTGGCCGATGGCCGTATCCCGGTTATCGCTGGCACTGGCGCCAATGCCACAGCTGAAGGCATCTCCCTGACAAAACGCTTTACCGGCAGCGGTGTTGTGGGCTGTTTAACGGTGACGCCTTACTACAACCGTCCAACCCAGGAAGGCTTGTTCCAGCACTTTAAAGCCATTGCGGAAAGCACCGATCTGCCGCAGATGCTGTATAACGTTCCTTCGCGTACCGGTTGCGACATGCTCCCGGAAACCGTCGCGCGTCTGGCCGAAATTAAAAATATTATCGGAATCAAAGAGGCTACCGGGAACTTATCGCGCATCTCACAGATCCAAGAGCTGGTTAATGATGAGTTCATCATCGTCAGCGGTGATGACGCCACGGCGCTGGACTCCATGCAACTGGGCGGCAAAGGCGTCATTTCGGTAACGGCTAATATTGCGGCACGTGAAATGGTTGAACTCTGTGCGTTGGCGCAACAGGGCAAATTCGCCGAAGCGCGTCGCCTGAATCAGCGTCTGATGCATTTGCACCAGACGCTTTTCTGTGAACCCAATCCAATCCCGGTGAAATGGGCAGCAAAACAGCTAGGATTAATCGCGGATGACACGCTGCGCTTGCCAATGACGCCACTGACCGAAGCGGGTCAGGCGAAAACGGCTCAGGCGCTGATTAAAGCGGGTCTGCGATAATTTAGGGAGAATCAATGAGTTATTCAGTTAAGCGCTCGACGCTGGCAACGGTAGTGGGCCTTTCCACCCTGATGCTGCTAACAGCGTGTTCCAACGATCAGCGTTATAAGCGCCAGGTCAGCGGCGACGAATCTTACCTGCAGGCGCCTGAGCTGCAGGATTTAAAAGCGCCCGCCGGCATGATTCTGCCACTGCAGAATGGTGATTACGATGTTCCGCATAGCGTCGCCAAAGGCGCAGTTGGTAAAGAGCTGGATATTCGTCCGCCAGCCCAGCCGCTGGCATTGCTGAACGGCACGCGTGCGCAGTTCACCGGTAACACCGGCGTGCTGGCCGTGGAAAGCAGCCGGGGTTCGATCTGGTCGCAAGTGGTTGGCGTAGTCCAGTCTTACAAGTTCCCGATTGCGCAGCGTGATGATGCTTCACAGCAGCTGACTACCGATTGGGTGCAGTGGAACCGTGCTGACGAAGATAACCAGTATCGCGGTCGCTATCAGATCAGCGTGCAGAATCAGAGCTATCAGCAAGTGCTGACGGTACGTCTGCTCGAGCTGCAGCAGTCAGGTCAGGCCGTCACTTCTCCGGCGCAGATCCAACGCTATACCGGCCAGATGCTGAACGACATCAGCACCGGTCTGGATAAAGTGGATTCTGCCAGCCAGGATGCCGCAGCAAACCGTGCCACCGGACAAATTGATGTCCAGAGCGGCGCCGACGATACCGGTTTACCGCTGTTGATTCTGCGTGCACCGTTCAACGTGACCTGGCAGCGTTTGCCAGCGGCGCTGAAACGCGTGGGCATGGAAGTCACAGACGACAACCGTTCGCAGGGCAGCCTGAAAGTCACCTACAAACAGCCGGGCAGCGGCGTGTGGGATGAGATCGGTGCGAAAGATCCGGAATTACCAAACGGCGATTACAAATTGCAGGTTGGCGATTTGGATAACCGCAGTAGTCTGCAGTTCATCGATCCGAAAGGTCACGTGCTAACCCAGACGCAGAATGATGCGCTGGTATCAGTGATTCAAGGCGCGCTGAAATAAATTGCCAAAGGGCCGGAGATTACCCGGCCTTTTTGTTTTGATTTGTCATATACACAAATCCTTCAAGCTGCAGATGCGTTGGCTGCTCTCATTCACCCGAATCACTTACTTGAGTAAGCTCATCGGGATTATGAATCTTCTAAGAAGATTCACCCTGTGGGCCAGCGCAAGCGCTGTTCAAATCGGCTCGCCGATTTGTCATTCGTTTGCCGCCTTCCTGCATCTCGAATGATTTTGTGTATAATAGCGCCCGGCGAAGTAAACGATTGCGTCACGCAGTCGGCGCGCGGTGAAACACCGCTGAACACGGGTTCTTTCATGTTTGGAGTTAACAAGATGCAAAAGCGAGCTGAGTTGTATCGCGGTAAAGCGAAAACCGTATACAGCACCGATAATCCGGATCTGCTGGTACTTGAATTCCGCAACGATACGTCAGCAGGAGACGGTGCACGAATCGAGCAGTTTGATCGCAAAGGAATGGTAAACAACAAGTTCAACCATTTCATCATGACCAAATTGCAGGAAGCGGGCATTCCGACCCAGATGGAAGCGCTGCTGTCGGATAACGAAGCGCTGGTGAAAAAGCTGGAGATGGTGCCGGTCGAGTGCGTGGTGCGCAACCGTGCGGCAGGATCGCTGGTAAAACGTCTGGGCGTGGAAGAGGGCATTGTGCTCAATCCACCGCTGTTTGATCTCTTCCTGAAAGATGACGCCAAACACGACCCGATGGTGAACGAATCCTATTGCGAAACCTTTGGTTGGGTGAGCAAAGCCAATCTGGCACGTATGCAAGAGCTGACCTTTAAAGCCAACGACGTGCTGAGCAAGCTGTTTGATGACGCGGGCTTAATCCTGGTCGACTTCAAGCTGGAGTTTGGTCTGTTCAACGGCGAAGTGGTGCTGGGCGATGAGTTCTCGCCAGACGGCGCGCGCCTGTGGGACAAAAACACCATGGACAAAATGGACAAAGACCGTTTCCGTCAGAGCCTCGGCGGCCTGGTTGAAGCGTACGAAGAAGTCGCCCAGCGTTTGGGTGTGAAGCTGGATTAAGTCTGTCCACCTATCTTGTAGGGTCGTCATTTATGACGACCTTTTTTTATGCCCGTAATAGAGGTCGTCATTAATGACGACCCTACGGTGTTATGTGACTACAACACTGGTGCTAACCTGCGCCGCCAACTAAAATCATGCCAAAACATGTTTAAAGGAGTAGGCCATGCGCTGGCAAGGGCGTCGTGAAAGCGACAATGTAGAAGATCGACGCAATGATTCACCGGGCATTGGCAGCGGTGGCGGACGGCAAATCCGCATTCCTCGCGGCAAAGGTGGCCTGATCTTGTTAGTGGTTGTCGCTGTTGCAGGCTATTACGGCTACGACCTCACCGCGCTGCTGGAAGGCGGCGGTAGCGTCGCGCCAACTTCGCAGCAGCGTCAGGTGAACACCGCGCAGAGTAATGAAGATGCCAAATTCACCTCGGTGATTCTGGCGACCACGGAAGATACCTGGAGCAAGCTGTTCCAGCAGATGAACAAACAGTACGTGCCGCCGAAACTGGTGATGTATCGCGGTGCGACGCGCACCAATTGTGGTACCGGCCAATCGGCGATGGGGCCGTTTTATTGCCCGGCCGATCAAACCGTGTATATCGATTTGTCGTTTTACGATGATATGAAAACCAAACTCGGTGCCGGCGGCGATTTTGCGCAGGGCTATGTCATTGCCCACGAAGTTGGCCATCACGTACAAAAACTGCTCGGTATTGAGCCGAAAGTACGCCAGATGCAGCAGGGCGCGAGTCAGGCGCAGGCTAATCAACTGTCGGTGAAGATGGAGCTGCAGGCTGACTGCTTTGCTGGTGTTTGGGGCCATTATATGCAGCAGCAAAATATTCTCGAAGTTGGCGATCTGCAGGAAGCGCTAAATGCGGCAGAAGCCATTGGCGACGATCGCCTGCAGCAGAAAGGTCAGGGCCGCGTGGTGCCGGACAGCTTCACGCACGGTACATCCCAGCAGCGTTACACCTGGCTGAAGCGCGGTTTCGATAGCGGCGATCCCGGTCAGTGCAACACCTTCGCTAGCAAGTGATGTCCTTGATTGAACCGACGGCGGCGATGCAGCGTGCAGGCATTCGCCGCCTGAGTGTGATTGCTGGCGAAGCGGATTGGGCCCGGCTGCAAGCCTCGCAATGGCGAGCGGAGTTGCAAGGCGATTGGCTGACGCTCAGTGACAGCGATGATTTGCCGCATGCGGTCGCGCCAACCGCATTGCGCACGTTACTGGGCCGTGAATTCCAGCACGCGATATTCGATGCACGTAAAGGTTTTCATGCCGAAGCCTTCGCGGCGCTGGCGGGAACCTTGCGTGCAGGCAGCTGGTTATTGCTATTGACGCCCGCCTGGAAAAGCTGGCCAACGCAAACAGACGCTGACAGCCTGCGTTGGGCCGATGTCGCCGAACCGATCGCCACACCGCATTTTATCCATCATCTCCAATCTCTTCTGCTCGACGATGCGCAGGTAATGTTGCAGCGTCAGCATCAACCTGTGCGTTATCCCGCCGATATTGATCTGCCCGAATGGCACTGCCAGGCACCACAGCAGCAGGCGCAAATCCTGCAACAGCTCGAAACGATGCCTGCCGGCGTCGCGGTGATCACCGCCGCGCGCGGTCGCGGCAAATCTGCATTGGCTGGCATGCTGGCGCAGCAGAATCAGCACTGTTTAGTGACGGCGCCCGGCAAAGTCTCAACCGAGGTGCTGGCCGACTTTGCGGGTGAGCATTTCCGCTTCATGGCACCGGATGCCATTCTGGCGCGAGAACAGACGCCGCTGGCGCAATGGCTGATTGTCGATGAAGCGGCAGCGATTCCCACGCCGCTGTTGCAGCAGCTGGTGCAGCGTTTTCCGCGTGTGCTGCTCACCACCACCGTGCAAGGTTATGAAGGTACCGGACGCGGTTTTATGCTGCGCTTCTGCGCCACCTTGCCCGATGTCCATTACTTCCAGCTCGACGAGCCGTTGCGTTGGTCGCCCAACGATCCGCTGGAGCAGTGGCTCAGTCAGGCGTTGCTGTTTGAGGATGCGCAGGAAAGCCGCGTAAACGCCGACGTCGCAATTTTCCCGGCGACACCACAGCAAAACTTTTCTGCGTTGGAAGCGGGTTACCGCCTGCTGGCCAGCGCGCACTACCGCACGTCACCGCTGGATTTACGCCGCATGCTGGATGCACCTGGCATGCGTTTTTGGTTAGCCGGAGAAGGTGAACACATCACCGGCGCGCTGTGGCTGGTGGAGGAGGGCGGATTAGATCAGGCGCTAGCAGAAGCGATATGGGCGGGTTACCGCCGGCCGCGTGGCAATCTGGTGGCGCAATCGCTGGCGGCGCATGCGGGTTTTGCGCAGGCGGCGACGCTGCGTTCACAACGCATTAGCCGGATTGCGGTGCAGGCGGCACAGCGCCAGCGCGGTATCGGCAAAGCTTTAGTCGCAACGGCACGCCAGCAGGCGCGGGGCTGTGATTATCTTTCGGTTAGCTTCGGCTACACCGAATCCCTGTGGCACTTCTGGCGCGCCTGCGGGTTTACGCTGGTACGGATGGGTTCGCAGCGCGAAGCCAGCAGCGGCTGCTATGCCGCGATGGCGATGCTGGCGATGACTGCAAAAGGCGAAGCGCTACAACAGCAGGCAGCGCAGCGCCTGGCGCGCGACTGGCTGTGGCTGCAGGAGATCATTGAACTGCCGTTATCGCTGGCAAGCGATGACAGCCAATTGCTCAATGATGACGATTGGTCGCTGCTGGCGGGTTTCGCCTGGGCACAGCGCCCTTTTGAAGCCAGCTTTGCGGTGTTACAGCGCCTGGTGCGCCACGCTTCTTCACCCTTGTTGCATGCCATTCTGTTGCAAAAACAGACGCTGAGCAGCGCGGCGCAAAATGCGGGACTTAGCGGGCGCAAGGCGTTGATGCACAAGCTGCGATCTGAGGTTGCCGAGGCCCTGATTCAGCTCAATCCTGACGCGGCACCGCAGACCCCTTCGTTGCAATAAATCCATTATCTCGTTCAAATTTTCCCGGTATCTCTGTGCGAGCAGCGGCGTATAGTGATTTGAGGAGGATCTTATGGCACTACGATATGTAATTGTTCAGCAACCCAGCAGTGCAGCGCAGCTGTTCCTGCTGTATCACGGTGTAAACGACAACCCGGATTCGATGGCGCAGATTGGCAGCTGGTTCGCTAAGGCGTTCCCGCAAGCGCTGGTGGTTTCCGTTGGCGCACCTTACGCTGCCAGCAGCGTTCCTCAGGGACGCCTGTGGTTTGCCGATATTCCGGCGCACGATCGCTCGGAGCAGCAGGGCGTGGATGCGGTGATGCCAGAATTCGTGGAATCGGTGCGTTACTGGCAGCAGCAAAGCGGGGTACGCGCCGAAGCAACTGCGCTGGTCGGTTTTTCGCAGGGCGGCACCATGGTGCTGGAAGGCGTTAAGGCGCAGCCAGATTTGGCCGGGCGAGCAATTGTGTTTAGCGGCCGCTATGCCACGCTGCCGCAGCGCGCATCCACCCGCAACACTATCCATCTGATTCATGGCGATTACGATGAGCAGATTCCGCTCAAGCACGCAGAGGAGGCGAAGCAACGTCTGATGTTGCTAGGTGGCGATGTGACGCTGGATGTGGTTGAGGATCTGCCGCACGCCATTGACGATCGCAGCATGGAGCTGGCGCTCAATCATCTGCGTTATACCGTGCCGCGTCGTTACTTCGATGAAGCGCTGAGCGGCGCTAAGCCCGGCGATGATGATGTGGTGATGATGATCTAAATTTATATCTGCACACTTCGTAGCGGCGCGATTTATCGCACATTGTTACAGCGAGACTGCTGCTAAACACGCGCGATAAATCGCGCCGCTACGGGTAAGGAGACTGATTTAACTGGGGTTATTTCTTCTTCGGCCAATCCTCTTCATCGTCCCACTTATCGTTAAAATCTCGATGCGGCGGCAAAGTCGGTTTGTTATCCATGAACTTTTTATGGTCGATACGTTTTAGGTCTTTGTAAACATTCATCAAAATACCGACCATCAGCAGGATCACCAGGATCCACCAGTACTCTTTAAAGAATTCCATCCCTTGCTCCTTCGGCGCGTTTAGGCGATCAGTTGTTCCATGATGCGCTGATACATACGGCTCAGCATCTGCAAATCTGACGCTTTCACGCACTCATTAATCTTATGAATGGTGGCGTTCACCGGGCCCAGTTCCACCACTTGCGCCCCCATGCGCGCAATGAAGCGCCCATCCGAGGTGCCGCCGGTGGTCAGCAACTGTGGCTTAATCTCATTATAGTGCGCTACGGCGTTTACCACGGCATCAACCAGCTTGCCGCGTGAAGTCAGGAACGGTTGACCGGAAACATTCCACTCCAGCGTATAACGCAGTTGATGACGATCCAGCAGTTCCGCCACGCGATCTTTGATCATCTGATCGGTGAGCTGGGTGCTGAAGCGAAAGTTGAACTGCACAAAGAATTCACCGGGGATCACGTTATTGCTGCCGGTACCGGCCTGCACGTTGGCGATCTGCATACTGGTTGGCGGGAAGAATTCATTGCCTTCATCCCACACGGTGTCCACCAGCTCATTCAGCGCAGGCATGGCGCGATGCACCGGATTGTCCGCCAGATGCGGATAAGCGACGTGGCCCTGCACGCCGTGAAGGGTAAGATTGGCGGTCATTGAGCCGCGACGACCATTCTTCACCACGTCGCCAACGATTTCGGTGCTCGACGGTTCGCCGACCAGGCAGTAATCCATACGCTCGTTGCGCGCCATCAAACGCTCAACCACTTTTACCGTACCGTTAACCGCGCTGGCTTCCTCATCGGAGGTAATCAGAAACGCCAGACGACCTTTATGCTGTGGATTGGCGGCAACAAAGCGCTCCGCTGCCACTACCATTGCGGCCAGCGAGCCCTTCATGTCAGCCGCACCGCGGCCAAACAGCATGCCGTCGCGGATGCTCGGCTCGAACGGCGGGCTGATCCAGCGATTGGCGTCGCCCGGCGGCACCACATCGGTATGTCCGGCAAACGCCAGCGTTTCGCCCTGGCCGCGCGTCGCCCAAAAGTTGAGCGTATCGCCAATGTGCATCGGCTCAACGTTAAAGCCGATGGCTTCCAGACGCGCAATCAGCAGCGCCTGGCAACCGGCATCATCTGGGCTGAGAGAGGGGCGACGGATAAGCTGCTGAGCCAGCTCAATGACCGGACAGAACATGTTATGACTTCTCCTGGATAAACGCGGAATAGAGGGAATCGTTGAAGCCGACCAGCAGATCGCCATTGGGTGCAGCTAACACGGGGCGCTTGATGATGGCAGGCTGCGCGAGCATTACCGCTTTGGCACTGGCCGCATCGTTAACCGCTGCGCGATCGGCTTCCGGCAGCTTGCGCCACGTGGTTCCGCGCGTGTTTAACAGCACTTCATAACCAAGCTGGTCAATGAACGATTGCAGTAGCGCGTCGTCAATGCCATCCACGCGATAATCATGAAAACGATAGTCGATGCCGGAAGCCTCTAAAGAGTTGCGTGCTTTTTTAATCGTGTCGCAATTTTTAATTCCGTACATCACCCACTGCGCTGTCATCGCTTATTCCCATTTTGTTAAAAATAAAGCGCGAGTTTACCACAGCGATCTAAGTGTCGTGAGCGTTGACGGCGATTGCCGCTTTTTTTCATGACACTTTTGCCGTTATAAATTTTATTACTTAGATCCAGAAAACGCTTTCATCAATCCCATCCGTAATTGCCCACGGCATCATCAGGCCACTAAGGATTATCCTAAACGACAATTTGTGCTACGCGATTTAAGTTGGGCTTTTTTCCTGACGCATTATGCAGTTGCTGAAATGTGCGTCACTACGCAATTTCAGAAAATTACAGCTTTTGCGCGCGTTTGCCGATAGTGATGAGAGGTGGAAGCGTATTCACCTGTAGAAAAAAACGGCGTAGAATCGCCACTACAATAAGAGAGGATTTTATGGTCGACACCGAAATGGGAAACTGGAAAGAATTTATCGAAGCGATGTTACGTAAGTAACGCGTGAAGAGAAAAGCAGGGCATTTCCCAACTTGCTGTAATTCTTACCACACACAACAATAAAGCCGCCATGTATGCAATGGCGGCTTTTTTATTGCGTCGTCACGGGCCTTTAAAACGGTCGCCATAAATGGCGACCCTACGGTTGGGGTATGCACGGACGTAGGGGCGTCATTTATGACGACCTAATAGACTTAATCGTGCGGCTTCTCTTTCAGCGGGAAGCGACGACGTACTACCACAAAGAACAGCGGTACGAAGAAAATGGCCAGCACGGTGGCCGAAATCATCCCGCCCATCACGCCGGTGCCGACCGCATGCTGGCTGCCGGAACCCGCGCCGCTGCTGATCGCCATCGGCAGCACGCCGAAGATAAACGCCAGCGAGGTCATCAGAATCGGCCGCAGGCGCTGACGCGAGGCTTCCAGCGTCGATTCCAGCAGTTCGCGGCCCTTGCTGTTGATCTCATTAGCGAACTCAACGATCAAAATGGCATTCTTCGCCGACAAGCCGATGACCGTCAGCAAACCGACCTGGAAATAGACGTCGTTTTCCAGCCCGCGCATCCAGGTCGCCACTAGCGCACCGACCACGCCGAGCGGCACCACCAGCATCACCGAGAAGGGAATTGACCAGCTCTCATACAGCGCCGCCAGGCACAGGAACACCACCAGCAGCGAAATCGCATACAGCGCCGGTGCCTGCGAGCCGGACAAACGTTCCTGATAGGAGGCGCCGGTCCACTGGAAGCCAACCCCGAGCGGCAGCTGGCCCACCAGTTTTTCCATCACGTCCATCGCCGTACCGCTGCTGACGCCGTTAGCCGCTTCGCCCACAATTTCCAGCGCCGAGTAACCGTTGTAACGCTCCAGACGCGGCGAACCGGTTTGCCAGTGGCTGGTGGCGAACGCGGAGAAGGGCACCATGCCGCCGCTATTATTGCGCACGTACCACTTATTCACGTCTTCCGGCAGCATGCGGAACTCTGCGGCAGCCTGCACGTAGACTTTTTTCACGCGTCCACGATCGAGGAAATCATTGACGTACGTTGAGCCCCACGCGGTGGTTAAGGTGTCATTGATGGTATCCAGCGACACGCCAAGCGCCTGCGCTTTGCGCTGATCAACATCGATCTGCAGCTGTGGGCTGTCATCGAGGCCGTTGTGACGCACGCGCGACAGCGCCGGATTGCTGTCAGCCATTTCCAGCAGCTTATCGCGCATTGCCATCAGCTGGGTGTGGCCGATGCCGCCGTGATCCTGCAACTCCATATCGAAGCCGGACGAGCTGCCCATGCCGGTAATCGCCGGTGGACTGCTGGCGATGACGCGACCCTCTTTAATTTTGTGGAAGGCTTTGGTGGCTCGCTCGATGATAGCGAAAGAAGTGCGATCGCTACCTGGACGCTCTTCCCAATCTTTCAAACGGACGAACAGGCGTGCCACGTTCTGGCCGTTACCGCCAGGGCCGGCACCGATGGTGGAGAACACCGAAACCACGTTATCTTTCTCGGCGGTCATGTAGTAATTCTCGACCTTGGCAACCACGTCCGAGGTTTGCTGCAGCGTTGACCCGGCGGGCAGTTGCACCTGCGTCAGGAACACACCGCGATCTTCCAGCGGCAGGAACGAGGTTGGCAGGCGGATAAACAGAAAGGCCATTACGCCGATAATCGCGAGATAGAGCAGCAGCCAGCGGCCGCCTTTGCGCAGGATTTTGGCCACGCCGCGCTCGTAGCGCTCTGCGCTGGCGTTGAAGGTACGGTTGAACCAGCCGAAGAAACCGCGACGACCGTGATGATGGCCTTGCTGCAGCGGTTTCAGCAGCGTCGAACAGAGCGCGGGCGTCAGAATCATTGCCACCAACACCGACAGCACCATGGCCGACACGATGGTGATCGAGAACTGGCGATAGATGGCACCAACGGTGCCGCCGAAGAACGCCATCGGCACAAACACCGCCGACAGCACCAGCGCAATGCCGACCAGCGCGCCCTGAATCTGCCCCATCGATTTGCGCGTCGCAGCGCGCGGCGACAGGCCTTCCTCGCTCATGATGCGCTCGACGTTCTCCACCACCACGATGGCATCATCCACCAATAATCCGATCGCCAGCACCATCGCGAACATGGTCAAGGTGTTGATGCTGTAGCCAAAGGCGTAGAGCACCGCAAAGGTGCCGAGCAGCACCACCGGCACCGCAATGGTGGGAATCAGCGTGGCGCGGAAGTTTTGCAGGAACAAATACATCACCAGGAAAACCAGCAGGATCGCTTCCAGCAGGGTTTTCACCACGTCTTTAATCGAGGCTTTAACAAACGGGGTGGTTTCGTAGGCGACTTTGGCTTCCAGCCCGTGCGGGAAATAGTTCGACAGCTCGGCAATACGCGCACGCACCAGTTTGTCAGTGTTCATCTCATTGGCGCCGGAAGCCAGCTTGATGCCGAGTCCGGATGCTGCCTGGCCGTTGTAGCGGCTGAGGAAGTCATATTTCTCTGCGCCCATCGCCACCTCCGCCACATCGCCGAGCGTCACCACCGAGCCGTCGCTATTGGTCTTCAGCGTGACCGCTTTGAACTGTTCGGGGGTTTGCAGCATCGACTGCGCATTCACGGTGGCGTTAAGCGCCTGCTTATCCACCGACGGCAAGCCACCGACCTGGCCGACCGCAACCTGCGCATTCTGCGATTCAATGGCGCTCACCACATCTTCGGTGGTCAGCGCGTAGGCAATCAGCTTGTTAGGATCGAGCCAGATACGCATCGCATATTGTGAGCCGTAGGCATCTACCTGGCCGACGCCATCGATACGGCTGAGCGGATCCTGAATGTTACTGGCGACATAATCTGAAATATCCTGTTTGTCCATACTGCCATCGGTAGAGACAAAGGCAATCATCAGGATATTGCTATCACCGGTTTTATTGACCGTCACGCCCTGTGACTGTACCGCCGCGGGCAGTTTGCGTAGCGCACTTTGCAGTTGGTTTTGCACCTGCTGACGCGCTTCGTCGGGATTGGTGCCGGCGGTAAAGGTGAGGGTGATTTGCGCCTGGCCGGTATTGCTGCTGTTCGAGGACATGTACATCAAATTATCGATACCGGTCATGTTCTGTTCGATAACCTGCGTAACGGTATTCTCCAGCGTTTCCGCTGATGCGCCGGGATAGTTGGCGGTGATGCGCACGTTGGGCGGCGCGAGATCGGGATATTGCTCAATCGGTAGCGAGATGATCGCCAGCGTGCCGCACAAGCAGAGTAAAATAGACAGAACCCAGGCAAAAATGGGGCGGTCGATAAAAAAATTCGACATGGAACCGACACTCCTCAACTGCGTATTTTTTACTTTTATTATGATGAGCGTGATGCGCGGAAGGCTTCACGCTGGCGGAGTGCAAGGTGCTCTCTCGAAAACGCCTGCTGCAGTTACTTTACGCGGCGTAAATTAGAGAATCGTGAGTAAATTATGGAGAAAGTGTAAATGCAATGACGGATTTTTGTACGCAGCTACACATGGCGGCTCTCCAGCCACAGTACCGTCGCGGCAACGCGCGAACGCACATCCAGTTTGCGCAGCAGATTGCGAATGTGCACTTTCACCGTTTCTTCCGAGATATGCAGCGTGGTGGCGATCTCCTTATTGGATAAACCACGCGCCACTTCCTGCAGCACATCCAGTTCACGTTCGGTGAGCTGTTTAAACGGATTCGACGTCGGCTGACGCGTAGCGAGATAGTCCGCCACCGCTGCGCTAAACACATTCTCACCTTTCGCGCCGCGCATCACCTGCGCCAGCAGCAATTCGGGTTCGCTGTCTTTCAGCAGATAGCCGTCGGCGCCCGCATCTACCATGGCATAAATATCATTGCGCGCATCAGATACGGTCAACACCAGAATGCGTGCGGCAATGCCTTCATTACGCAGTGCTTTCAGCGTATCCAACCCGGACATGCCTTTCATGTTGAGATCCAGTAGGATGACATCCGGCGACAAACGGCGCGCTTCAGCCAGCGCTTCGGTACCGTTGTTGGCTTCGGCCACCACTTCCAGGCGTGGCTCCAGCGCCAGCAGCTGGCGAATACCTCGGCGCATCAGCGGATGATCGTCAACAATCATTATTGTCAGGGAAGGGTTAGCCATAAGGTCTCCAGTATCAAATTTCGTAGGGTCGCCATGCATGGCGACCTGATGCGCAATGTTAACTCAGCCGGTGCGCGGGGCGTGGCGGAAAACGCAGCGTAACCCGCGTGCCTTGCGGCTGCGGGGTAATCATCAGAGTGCCAGAGAGCCGCGCGGCGCGTTCCGCCATAATGGTCAAACCATAATGTCCCGGCGGCTCTTCGAGGCTGCTAATGCCGCAGCCGTCATCTTCAATGGTGAGCAAGTGGTCCTCTTCAGCGACACGCTGATAGTGAATCTGAATGTGCTGCGCCTGGGCATGGCGAATCGCATTGAGCAGCGCTTCGCGCGCAATCTGCAGCACATGCACCTGCTGCTGGGCATCCAGCATCTGCAGGCCGGGTTGATAATCAAAGTCGATCGCCGCCTGCGACTGCTCTTGTAACGGCGCAATCATCGCCTGCATCGCCTGTACCAAATCTGCTTGCTCGATCGTCAGGCGGAAAGTGGTCAGCAACTCGCGCAGCTGCTGATAGGCTTCCGACAGCGCGCGATCAAAATCGGCAATAATCGCCTGGGCCTGCGGCTGCGTGTCATCAACATTACGGCGCAGCAGGGCCAATTGGATACGCAGGAAGGAGAGGGATTGCGCTAGCGAATCATGTAGTTCACGCGCAATGGTGGCGCGCTCTTCTATTAATAGCATCTGCTGATACTGTTTCTGCGTCTGCCAAATCCACAGTGCGCGCGCCAGCATGTTCGCCAGGCTCTGCATCAGCTCATCGGCAGGCGGTGCCCGGCGAGTTTGCCAGCAGAGCTCGCCCAGTCGCTGCTCTTCCTGCAGCAGCGGCAAACGCTGCCAGCTCACATCATCCGCCGCCACGCCGGCCTGAAATTCAATGCCCTCGCTGGAGATTTTCAGCACCATTAACGCTTCACGGCGTTGCACCAGGCGCAGCAGGCCCTGGAAAAGTTCCGGATTGGGTGGGCTGCTGGTGAGAATTTGTGAGCTCTCATACAGCAGGGACAGCGTGCGATTAGCAGCGGTAAGATCTTCAGTTTTTTCCCGTACCGCGCACTCCAGCAGGCGATAGTGTGAATGCAGCCGCTCCGCCATGGTGGTGAAGGCCTGCGCCAATACGCCGAGCTCGTTTGGCTGTTCCACCTGCAACGCCGGAAAACTGAAATTCGCCTGCTCGACATATTGGCTGGCGGTAACCAGCGAATTAAGCGGTCGTACCACGTTGCGGCGGATGAAGCGAATCGTCCACAGCGCCAGTGCGACAATCGCCAAAAAGCCAAACAGGCTGCTGGCGGCCACCAGATGCATTTTCAGCTCAGCATAGTGCTGTAAAGCCAACACAAAGCGGTCGATTTCGCTGACATAGCTGGCAACGCGTTGCTGATAAATCTGCGCCCGTTCGGGTTGCAATGTCTGCTGGAGCATTGGCCAGCTGTCGCGCAGGTAGCGATAACGGCTGCTGACTTCCAGCGGCACCCACGGGCGCTCAAGATGCCGTAAGGCTGGAGAGTCTAGCGTTTGCCGATAGAGTTGCGTGTGAAGTGCCAATTGCTGTGGATCGCGCGCGCTATCCCACGCCAGGCGGTAAATCTGCATGCGCAGCGAGCCGGCAACGTTGACGGCTTCGGCATCGCGCAGGCTGCTGGAGAGCGTCATCAGCGCCAGCCCGGTGGTCAGCAGCGATAACAGCACAATAACGCTGAGCGCACGCGCAATGGTGCGAGTAACGGGACGTTTCACAATCACGGTAATAACCCTTTTAAGAGCGGGGGATTATAGGGCAGCCGCGCGGTGACGGCGAGTCAGATCTCGTCACATCAGGTTACTTTTAGCAGAGAAAACCAGTTCTCTTTACCTTTCCCTGGAAAACTCGCGGTTAGCTGGCGAATTATTGAACGGCTTTACCGCATGCTCAACCTGGTTTTCATTGCGTGCGTGATAATCAGTCCTGTCACGCTTAAACCCTACGGAAGACAACAGGAGCATCTCATGAAGACACGTTATGCCGTTCTGACTGCTGCACTGCTTGCCACCGCAAGTTTCTCGACGCTGGCAGCCGATCCACTGAGCGCCACTCAGGCACAAAACCTGCAAAGCGCGGGCACCGTTTCCATAAGCGGCGTGCGCGGTTCGCTGGATGATGCAACACGCCATCTGTCGCAAAAAGCAGAAGAGCAAGGTGCCAGCCACTATCGCGTTATCGGTGTGCAAAACCCAGGCGATTCCAGCCTGTGGAGCGGCACCGCAGAGATTTACCGTTAATTCCCTCCAGTAGTTATCCCTGTAGCAATCCCTTTTCCGGCCAGCCCTCTGGCCGGTTTTTTTGTGCACCGCGACGGATTATTACAATTCAACTCGTGCAGCCTGGCGGTATTTTTTGCTTCGTTCATGCAGAACGGGTAGGATTCATCGCCGTAAATTCCCGCCCCGTCTCGCGACATCGTTCCGCCGCGCTGGCACCGGGTTTTACCCCATTTCGCATCGCCATACGCAATCGTTTGGTTAGGCGGTGATTGATGGTCAGGACAAACAGGATAGCTATGAAATCAACTAAAAAAACCGCAGCCGAACAACGCGCTGCGAAAAGACGCTGGCTCAACTCTCACGACAGCGGTTACCACAAAGCTATGGGTAATCGTCAGGTACAAATGATCGCCATCGGCGGTGCTATCGGTACCGGTCTGTTCCTCGGTGCTGGCGCGCGCCTGCAAATGGCCGGTCCGGCACTGGCACTGGTTTATCTGGTGTGCGGTATCTTCTCCTTCTTTATCCTCCGTGCGCTGGGCGAACTGGTATTACACCGTCCTTCCAGCGGCAGCTTTGTCTCTTATGCGCGTGAATTCCTTGGGGAAAAAGCGTCATATGTTGCAGGCTGGATGTACTTCGTTAACTGGGCGATGACCGGTATCGTTGATATCACCGCGGTTGCGCTCTACATGCACTATTGGGGCGCGTTTGGCGATGTACCGCAGTGGGTGTTTGCCCTCGGCGCGCTGGCGATTGTCGGCACCATGAACATGATTGGCGTGAAGTGGTTTGCCGAAATGGAGTTCTGGTTCGCCCTGGTGAAAGTACTGGCTATCGTGGTGTTCCTGATCGTGGGTGTGGTGTTCCTCGGTACCGGTAAACCGCTGGACGGCAACACCACCGGCTTCCATCTGATCACCGATAACGGCGGTTTCTTCCCGCATGGCTTGCTGCCGGCGCTGGTGTTGGTGCAGGGCGTCGTATTCGCCTTCGCCTCGATTGAGCTGGTAGGGACGGCGGCGGGGGAGTGTAAAGATCCCAAAACCATGCTGCCGAAAGCCATTAACAGCGTGATCTGGCGTATCGGTCTGTTCTACGTCGGCTCCGTAGTGCTGCTGGTGCTGCTGCTGCCGTGGAATGCTTATCAGGCGGGACAAAGTCCGTTCGTGACTTTCTTCTCCAAACTCGGCGTGCCTTATATTGGTAGCGTAATGAACATCGTGGTGCTGAGCGCCGCGCTGTCGAGCCTCAACTCAGGCCTCTACTCTACCGGGCGTATTCTGCGTTCGATGTCGATGGGCGGATCTGCGCCACAATTCATGTCGAAGATGAGCAAACAGCAGGTGCCGTTTGCCGGTATCCTGGTGACCATTGCCGTTTACGTTATCGGCGTGGTGCTGAACTACTACGTGCCGTCGCAGGTATTTGAAATCGTACTGAACGTAGCATCACTCGGCATCATCTCGTCGTGGGGCTTTATCGTGGTGTGCCAGATGCGTCTGCGCAAGGCGATTAAAGAGGGCAAGGCGGAAGATGTCAGCTTCAAGCTGCCGTGGGCACCGTTCACCTCGTGGCTAACGCTGCTGTTCCTGGTGAGCGTATTGGTGCTGATGGCGTTCGATTATCCGAACGGCACTTACACCATTGCATCGATCCCGCTGATAGCCGTGGTGCTGGTGCTGGGTTGGTTTGGCGTACGTAAACGCGTCAATGCTGAAGCGATGAAAGAGCATGAACATCATGCTGACGATCAGGATGATACAGCGCCAACGCTGGCGGACGATAACGCGCGTTAATCGTAGCCATTCTCATCTACGGGGGCCTTTTGGCCCCCGTTTTTATTTCAATTCACCTTCCCTTGATCCCACATCGGGATTTAACCCTTTGGGGTGATATAGCCCTCATTAGCGTCAGGTTATTTTACGCACCATCTCTCATTCCCCCGATTAAGGTGAACCGATGGCGCTGTCGCGACGTGAACTCTTTACCGGGCAGCGCGTAGCGTCTGCTGACGGCATTGCTTTGCCGTGGTGGCGGGGGGAGAAAGGGTGTGACGGCTGCGGTAAATGCGTGGCTGCCTGCGAAACCCACATTATCCGCCTTAATCGCGCAGAAGAGCCGCACCTCGATTTTATGCAGGGCGAATGCACCTTCTGCGCGGCCTGCGTGGAAATCTGTCCACAGCCGCTGTTCAACGCACGTAATACCGCACCCTTTCCCCAGCGTATTCGCATCGACAATCGCTGCATCACTCTCCTCGGCGTGAATTGCCGCAGCTGTCAGGAGAGTTGTGAGCAGCAAGCTATTCGTTTCCAACTGATGCCCAACGGCATCGCACAGCCTGAAACCTTACCGCAGCACTGCACCGGTTGCGGCGCGTGTATCGCGCCATGTCCGGTTTCAGCCACAGGATTACATCATGAACCATGAAAACAGTTGGCACGTTTGCGGCCTGGTGATTCAGGCGCGACCGGCGTCGATTCCCAGCGTAAAACGTGCGCTGCTGGCCTTTGCCGATAGCGACATCGCGGCCGAAGACGCCGCACGCGGCACGCTGGCGGTGACACTCGGTGCGGCAGATAGCGCCGCGCTGCTGCGCAATATTGAAGAGAGCCGCAACATCGCTGGCGTGTTAGCGGTATCGCTGGTGTATCACCAGCAGGACGAAATTGAAGAACCTTGTAAGGAAGCATCATGAGCATAAGTCGTCGTGATTTTATGAAGGCCAATGCGGCGGCGGCTGCTGCCACGGCTGCAGGACTCACCATTCCCACCGTCACCAAAGCCGCTACGTCGTTGGCTGCACCGATTCGCTGGGAAAAAGCGCCATGCCGATTCTGCGGCACCGGCTGCGGCGTGCTGGTTGGTACCCAGGATGGCCGCGTGGTGGCCTCGCAGGGCGACCCGCAAGCAGAAGTGAACCGGGGTCTGAACTGCATCAAAGGCTATTTCCTGCCGAAGATCATGTATGGAAAAGATCGTCTGACTCAGCCGTTGTTACGCATGACCGACGGTAAATTTGCTAAAGATGGCGAATTCACCCCGGTGAGCTGGGATCAAGCCTTCGATATTATGGAAGAGAAGTTTAAAGCCGCGCTGAAAGCCAACGGCCCGGATTCGGTTGGCATGTTCGGTTCTGGCCAGTGGACGGTGTGGGAAGGCTACGCCGCATCCAAGCTGATGAAAGCCGGTTTCCGCACCAACAACCTCGATCCGAATGCGCGTCACTGCATGGCTTCAGCGGTGGTGGGCTTTATGCGCACTTTCGGCATGGATGAGCCGATGGGCTGCTATGACGATATCGAGCAGGCCGACGCCTTTGTGCTGTGGGGCTCCAACATGGCCGAGATGCATCCGATCCTCTGGTCACGCATTACGGCGCGTCGTCTCAGCAGTGACAACGTCAAAGTCGCGGTGCTTTCCACCTATCGTCATCGCAGTTTTGAGCTGGCCGATAATGGCATGGTGTTCACGCCGCAGAGCGATCTGGCGATCCTCAACTTTATCGCCAACTACATTATTCAGAACAACAAGGTCGATAAAACCTTCCTGCATAATCACGTGACGCTGCGCAAAGGCGTGACTGACATCGGCTACGGCTTACGTCCAACCGATCCACGCCAGGCTGCAGCGAAGAACCCCGACAGCGGCGAATCGACGCCAATGAGCTTTGATGAATTTGCCAAATTTGTCTCGGAGTACACGGTCGAAAAAGCCAGCGAAATGAGCGGCGTCGAGCAGGATCAGCTGATCGCGCTGGCGCAACTGTATGCCGATCCAAAAGTTAACGTGGTGTCGTACTGGACCATGGGCTTCAACCAGCATACGCGCGGCGTGTGGGCCAATAATCTGTGCTACAACCTGCACTTATTAACCGGCAAAATCTCGCGTCCGGGTACCGGTCCATTCTCGCTCACCGGTCAGCCGTCGGCGTGCGGCACGGCGCGTGAAGTCGGTACTTTCTCGCACCGCTTGCCAGCTGACATGGTGGTCAATAATGACAAACACCGCGCTACTGCCGAGAAGCTGTGGAAGCTGCCGCAGGGCACCGTGCCCGCCAAAATTGGTTTGCACGCCGTAGCGCAGGATCGCGCGCTGAAAGATGGCAAGCTCAACGCTTACTGGGTGATGTGCAACAACAACATGCAGGCCGGTCCGAACCTGACGCAGGAGCGTATGCCGGGCTGGCGCGATGAGCGCAACTTCATTGTCGTGTCCGATCCCTATCCAACCGTGAGCGCACTGTCAGCCGATCTGATTCTGCCTACCGCCATGTGGGTAGAGAAAGAGGGCGCCTATGGCAATGCCGAGCGTCGTACCCAGTTCTGGCATCAGCAGGTGAAGGCACCGGGTGAGGCGAAATCCGATCTGTGGCAGCTGGTTAACTTCTCCAAACGTTTCAACGTCTCTGAAGTCTGGCCGCAAGCGATGATTGAGCAGCATCCGGAACTGCGCGACAAAACGCTGTTTGACGTGTTGTACGCCAACGGCCAGGTCAACCAGTTCCCGCTGAGCGAAGTGGCGGATGATCGACTGAATGATGAAGCCCGCGAGTTCGGCTTCTATATCCAGAAAGGCTTGTTCGAAGAGTACGCCAGCTTTGGTCGGGGTCACGGCCACGATCTCGCCCCGTTTGATGCTTACCACGAAGCGCGTGGTCTGCGCTGGCCGGTGGTTGACGGCAAAGAGACGCGCTGGCGCTATCGCGAAGGTTACGACAGCTACGTTAAAGCCGGTGAAGGTGTGCGTTTCTACGGCAAGCCGGATGGCAAAGCGACCATTTTCGCCCTGCCGTACGAAGCGCCAGCGGAATCACCGGATGACGAGTTCGATCTGTGGTTCTGTACCGGCCGCGTGCTGGAACATTGGCACACCGGCACCATGACGCGTCGCGTGCCTGAACTGCACCGTGCGGTGCCGCAGGCGCTACTCTATATCCATCCGCTTGATGCCAAAGATCGCAATTTCCGTCGCGGTGAAAAGGTTCGCGTGGTGTCACGCCGTGGTGAAACCATTGCCACCGTCGAAACGCGCGGTCGTAATCAGCCGCCAAAAGGCCTGGTGTTTATGCCGTTCTTCGATGCCGGCGTGCTGGCGAATAATGTCACGCTGGATGCTACCGATCCGCTATCGAAGCAGACCGATTACAAAAAATGCGCCGTTAAGCTGGTTAAAATTTAAGGCAGGATGCAATGAAACCCTTAATCACACTCGTTACGTTGGCCGCCCTGATGCTCGGCGGCACGGTCTACGCTAATAACGGCGTCGTTCTCAATCAGTCACCGGAAGTGACCGCTACGCAGCAGGGCACCATTCATCAGCCCAAAGAGCAGAGCCGTAAGCCGCTCAACTACGTGAATCAGCCGCCGGTGATCCCGCATAGCGTGGATGGCTATCAGGTGACGAAAAACGTTAACCGCTGCCTGCAGTGCCACGGTACGCAGAGCTACCTCACCACCGGCGCGCCGCGCGTTAGCCCAACGCACTTCACCGATCGCGATGGTCTGGTGAGCAACACCGTATCGCCGCGTCGCTACTTCTGCCTGCAGTGTCACGTGCCGCAAACCGATGCTAAGCCGGTGGTGGAGAACACCTTCAAACCGGCTGATGGCTTCGGTAAGTGAGGAAATGATGAAAGAGAAACTTCTGCGCATCTGGCGCTGGTGGCGACGTCCAAGCCGTCTGGCGCTGGGCACGCTGCTGATTCTGGGCTTTGCCGGCGGCATTATTTTCTGGGGCGGCTTCAACACCGCGATGGAGATGACCAACCGCGAGCAGTTCTGTATTGGCTGCCATGAGATGCGCAATAACGTCTACCAGGAGTATATGCAGACGGTGCACTACAACAACCGCAGCGGCGTGCGTGCCACTTGTCCGGATTGTCACGTGCCGCACGAGTGGGGCCCGAAGATGTTGCGTAAAATTCAGGCGAGCAAAGAGGTGTACGCCAAGATTTTCGGCATCATTGATACGCCGCAAAAGTTCGAGGATCATCGCATTGAGCTGGCGAGAAACGAATGGCGCAGGATGCAAAACAACAACTCGCAGGAGTGTCGTAACTGCCACAACTTCGATTATATGGATTTAACCGCGCAGAAAACCGTGGCGGCGAAGATGCACACCAAAGCCATTGAGGAAGGGAAAACCTGTATCGATTGCCATAAAGGCATTGCGCATCATTTGCCGGATATGAAAGACCAGCCCAACGGTTTTTAATAGGTAAACCGTGCAAGCTTCAACCGTAGGGTCGCCATTTATGGCGACCTGGTTTTTTATCAAACGTCCAACCTCACAATTCAGATAGTTTTCCGTACCGCTTCGGCCTATTATCTCAGGCTCCCTCAAATCTGCAGTGGAGCGGCTATGTCGTTAAAGATCAACATCATCAAAGATAAGTTGTTGTCAGAAAACTGGTTTGTGCTGCGCAACTTCACCTACGAACTCACCCGCAACAACGGCGAAGTCGTGCGTCATAAACGCGAAGTCTACGATCGCGGCAACGGCGCAACTATCCTGCTGTATAACACTGAAAAAAATACCGTTCTGCTGGTTCGTCAGTTCCGCATCGCCACCTATGTTAATGGCAATACCAGCGGCGAGCTGATTGAAACCTGTGCCGGATTGCTGGATGACGATTCGCCGGAAGATTGCATTCGTAAAGAGGCGATTGAAGAGACCGGCTATCAAGTGGGAAAAGTGGAGAAAATTTTTGAAGCCTATATGTCGCCGGGCGGCGTAACCGAACTGATCCACTTCTTCGCGGCGGAATACAGCGATGCGCAGCGTGCCAACAAGGGCGGCGGCGTCGAAGATGAAGAGATTACCGTGCTGGAGCTGAGTTTCCCGGAAGCGCTGATGATGGTAAAAGATGGCCGCATTCGCGATGGCAAAGCCATTATGCTGCTGCAGCATGCGCAGATCGCCGGCTGGTTGCAGGCGTAAACTTCGGCCAGGTCGCCATGAATGGCGCCCCTACAGCGTGCACGTTTTTATCGTAGGGTCGCCATTCATGGCGACCTGGTCATTCACCGCACGACATCAAACACACTCACCCAACGCTTCCAGAATGCAATCCGGATACGCCTGCAACCTGGCCAGCGCTTCTGCGTAAGAGGGCATCGAGTGTGCCGCACCAGAACGCTCCACACACAGCGAAGCATAAGCCGCGGCAAACAGCGCCGCCTGCGGCAGCTCATCGCCGGAAGCGAGACGCGCCGCCAGTGCGCCATTGAAAGCATCGCCCGCGCCGGTGCTATCCAGCGGCTGAGCCGGAAACAGCGGAATACGTAATGCCTGTTGTCCGGCAACAGAGAGCAAGGCACCCGCAATCCCCAGCGTAATGATGACCTGACGTGCGCCTTTGCGGTGCAGCACTTCTGCGGCCTGCTGCGCGCTGATGAAGTCGGTTACCTTCACGCCAGTCAGCTGCATCGCTTCGGTGCTGTTAGGTGTCAGCAAATCCACCTTCGCCAGCAGCGCATCCGTGACTTTCTGCCACGGTGCGGGATTCATGATCACAAAGGTGCCGCCGGCGCGCGCATTGTCGATCATGCGCTGAATGGCGCTGAGGTTATTCTCCAGCTGAACCAGCAGAATATCGGCGGCAGCCACCGTGGGTTGGCAGCGCGCCACTTCCGCAGCGGTCACGGTGGTATTGGCGCCAGGATAGACCGAAATCATGTTCTCGGCATCGTCGCCCGCCACGTAAATCAGCGCATTGCCGGTCGGTTTTTCTTTGCAGGTAAACAAGGTAATGGCATCGAAACCGGTCTTTTCCAGATGACGGCGCGCAAACATGCCGAAGTCATCATTACCTATTTTGCCGATGTAGTGCACGCGCGCCCCGGCACGCAGCGCCGCCGTCGCCTGGTTGGCGCCTTTGCCGCCCGGTCCCATCATGCTGGTATGGGCGGTGAGCGATTCGCCGGGCATCGGGAAACGGTTCATCACCGCCACCACGTCGAGGTTGAACGAGCCAAACACACACACTTTTCCTTTCATCATGCACTCCTGAACAGACGTTCGGCGGCTAAACAGGCACCGCGGCACCCGGTGTGATCGGTGGATTGGCTAAACACGATCTTCAGGCCGTCACGCGTAGCGGGTGGACGTAAATGCTGCTGAATCTGGCTGCGCAGCTGCGCCAGCGGGAAGTCGGCCATGGCCAGCACGCCGCCGCCGAGAATCAGGTATTCCGGATCGAGGATGTTCATTTCGGTGGCAATCAGCTGCGCCAGCCGCTGTACAAAAGCCTGCAATTCCGCATGTTCGCGATGTTGGCTAAACAGCGCTGACATGGCGGTTTCTGGCACGTTGACGGCTGCCCAACGGCTCAGCCAGTGGCCGGAGGTCACCGTTTCCGCACAGCCGTGATTGCCGCACGGGCAGGGCAGATGGTTACCGGCAATCGGCACGTGGCCGAGTTCACCGGCACCTCCGTGCTGACCGTGATAAAACTGGCCGTTAAGCCACAAGCTGTTGCCCATGCCGGTGCCTGGATACAAGCCCACGGCACTGTCCGGCAGCTGCTCCAGCTGCAGTAAATCCCACAGCATCAGGTGGTTAACATCTTTGTCCATCGCCACCGGTACGCCAAGCCGCTCGGTGAGCAGCGCGGCAACCGGTTGCTGATCCAGCGCCTGGATAAACGGCAGCGAAATCACCTGCTGGCGGTCGCGGCTGAGAATGCCGGGCAAGCCAAGCATCACGCCGCTGACCGGCTGCTGCTCCAGCGTCTCACTGATCAACTGCCCCAATGCGCTTAAGGCATCGGGCTGCTGTGCCCAGCTGGCCGTCGGCACTTTACGGAAGCTTGACCAGATACGGCCGGCTTCCATCAGCTGCAGACGTGTGCCGGTGCCGCCAATGTCGATACCGAGCCAGCATTTTTTCATGCGGATACCTGCGCCAATCCCTGAGCCTCATCAATGCTTTCGCGCATCATGTTCCAGGCGGTTTCCAGATCGTCGTGAATATTGAACAGACCGGAGGTGCCGACAATCAGCACTTCTGCGCCAGCGCCAACCAGCGTGTTGTAAGTACGAGTATTGCAGGAGCCGTCAATCTCAATCAGATAGTGATAGCCGTTGGCCTGCTTTAGCGTTTTCAGCTCTTGCACCTTCTGCACCATTTCCGGAATAAACGGCTGTCCGGCATAGCCCGGATCGACCGTCATCACGGTGATCTTATCCACCAAATGAATGTAGTGATGGATAAAAGAGACCGGTGTGGCCGGGTTCAGCACTACGCCGACTTTTTTGCCGAAGCTGCGGATCATATTGATCACACGGAACGCGTCGCGGTTGATGGTTTCGGCGTGCGGGCAGATGTAATCCGCACCGGCTTTCGCAATCACTTCAATGAAATCGGTGGGTTGCTCGACCATCAAATGGACATCCAGCGCCACCTTGGTAAACGGGCGAATCTGCTCAATGAAGAACGGCGACAGCGTGATATTTTTCACGTAGTGACCATCCATAATATCGATGTGAAGGAAGTCGGCGCGGGAGTCCAGCACGGCGAGCTGGTGCTTGATCTCCATCAGATTCATACACATCAACGACGGGGAGACTTGAATACGCATCATACTTCCTTTTTTTCGGTCAAAGGGTTAAGCGCCGCAGCCAGTTTGCTGAGCTTGACGGCACGATGTTCGTTAAAGCGGGTTTTAAATTGTTTGAAGGCCAGCACCACAATCAGCACCGCGCCCCACATCGCCAGGCTGACGTGCTGGCTGATGTTCATCAGGTTGAAACCGGTGGAGAGCACTTGCAGCGCGATCAGCGCCAGCACCACGCCGGTGACGCGCCCAAAACCGCCGTTGGGATCGGTACCGCCGAGGATGATCGCCAGCACCGTTAACAGCAGGTAAGCGTCGCCGTAGCCCATACGCGCCGAGTTAAAGCGCGCCATCATGATCAATCCGGCTAACACGCACAGCAGGCTGGAGATGACGTACACCAGAATCACCATACGATGGGTATTAATACCGCTGAACCAGGTGGCATTGATGTTGCTGCCGCCCATGTAGATGCATTTACCGGCGCGGGTTTTGCCGAGGAACAGCGCCAGCAGCGCGGCGGCAATCAGAAATACCCACAGCGGCAGCGGGACGCCGAGCAGCGTATCGGAACCGAGCGCCTGCACCACCGACGGCATGCCGCTCACCGCCGCGCCTTTGGTCAGCCAGATGCCGATACCGTTGAGCGTCATCATGGTGGCCAGCGTCACCAGAATCGGGTGCGCGCCGATGCGCGTGACCATCACGCCGGTAATCACGCCAATCACCGTGGCGATCAGCATTGCGCCAATAATTGCCATCAGTAGCCACAGCAGCTGCATGCCGGTGCCAGCATCGGCGGGCAGGGCGCTCATCAGCGTCCAGGCGATAAACAGCGCCGTCAGGTTGGCGGTGGCAATAATCGCCAGATTGAGGCCGCCGCTGAGAATGGCGATAAACATCGCCAGCGTCAGCAAACCGAGTTCGGGCAGCTGAAACGCCATGCTCATAAAGGTGGAATCGGTGAGAAAGCGGCCTGGCAGCATGACGGTGAAGATCGCCAGCGCCAGCGCAATCAGCAGCATCAGGCCGATATTGGTGCCGTCCGGACGCAGAGCAGAGAGTGATTTCATATTTTTTGCTCCTGTGGTCAGACGAAACTGACGTCAGTTTCTTTACGTTTTTTGTAATGAGTCACGGCGATGGCCACCATGATCACGCCGCCCACCACGATGTTCATGAAGTAGTTGGAGACGCCAATCAGGTTGAGGCCGTTCTTCAGAATGGCGATAAGGAAGACGCCCATTAGCGTACCGCTCACCGTGCCTTTGCCGCCCATCAGGCTGGCACCGCCGAGTACGGTGGCCGCCAGCACATCCAGCTCGCCGCCGACCAGCGCATTCGGCACCACTTCACCCATGCGATAGACCTGCACCAGCCCGCCAATCGCCGCCATCGCACCCAGCCAGCCGTAGGCGAACAGATGAATCAAACCCACGCGAATACCGATACGGCGCGCTGATTCGGCATCGCCGCCTACCGCATACAGCTGGCGACCAAGATTGGTTTTGTTCAGCAGCAGCGCGGTCAATCCGGCAATCACCAACATGGTCACCAGCGGCAAGCCAAGCTGGAAGCTGTTGCCTTGCCACGTAAACGGCAGCACGCTGCGCAGGGTGATCCACCAATCCGGCAATGAATAGAGACTTTTGCCGCCGGTCACCCACATCAGCAGACCAAACAGCAGCGACTGCATGCTGATGGTGATGATGATCGACACCACGCGCAGCGTGGTAATCAGCAGGGCGTTAATCACGCCAAACAGCGTGCCGCACACCACCGCCAGCAAGATGCTGAGCACGGCGTTATCAAACTGGAACTGCACAAACAGCGAGGCGATCAGGTATTGCACCACCGACGCCACCGCCGCGAAGGAGATGTCGATGCCACCGGTCACCAGCACCACAAACAGGCCGAGCGCGAAGATGCCGGTGACGGCGTAGCTTTCCGCCAGATCGAGCAGGTTTTGCACCGTCAGGAACTGGTCGCTGGCGGCGGAGAAGAACAGGATAAAAGCCAGCAGTACCCAGGCGAGCCAGCCCTGGCTGGAGTGCGGGCGTAAACGAGAAAAATCAGGCATTAATCACCTCCGCCAGCTGGTGTTGCTCAACGGTATCGGGTTGGTATTCGGCATGAACGGTGCCATCACGGAAGTGCAGGATGCGGTCGCAGTTGTACCAAACTTCGGGCACTTCATCGGAAATCAGAATGATCGACAGCCCCTCCTTCGCCAGCGCATGAATCAGCTGATAGATACTGGCTTTAGCGCCGACATCTACGCCGACCGTCGGCGAATCAAGAATCAAAATACGTGGCTGCGTCAGCACCCACTTCGCCAGCACGATTTTCTGCTGATTACCGCCGGAGAGCGTGGAGATCGCCAGATTGGGATCGGCGACGCGCACGCCGAGCTGCTGAATCCACTGCAGGATCAACTTGTTCTTGCGGTACTCATCAATAATGTGAAAACGGTTCTGCAGCTTGTCGAGGATCGGCAGCACCATGTTGTCGGCCACCGATTGCTGCTGCACCAAACCGAGGGTGAGGCGATCTTCGGAGACATAACCGATCCCGGCCTTAATGGCATCTTCATGGCCACGAAAGCGCACCGGTTTGCTATCGAGCCAGATCTTGCCGCTGTCCGGTTTGGTCATGCCAAACAGCGACAATGCCAGTTCGGTGCGGCCGGAGCCAAGCAGGCCGCACAGGCCGAGTACTTCGCCCTGATAGAGTTTGAAATTGACGTCGTGATATTGGCCGGCACGCGTCAGTTTCTCGACTTCGAGAATCAAGCGATCGTCATTGCGGGTCGGCGTTTTTAGCTGATAGTCGAGCTTCAGCCCGGTCATCAGTTCGGTGAGATGGTGCGGCGTCATCTCTTTAGCCGGCCAGCAGCCCATTTTGCGCCCATCGCGGATTACCGTAACGCGGTCGGAGATCTCCAGCACTTCATCCAGGCGATGACTGACGAACACCACGCAGATGTTTTTGTCTTTCAGGTAACGTACGGTGCGCAGCAGCTGATTTACTTCGGTACGCGTTAATGATGCCGTTGGCTCGTCCATAATCACCAGCCGCGCATCGGCGACCAGCGCGCGACAAATCGCCACCTGCTGGCGCTGCGCAATCGACAGGGACGACACTTTTTCATCCAGATTGAGTTCGAACTTCAGTTCATCAATGATGCGCTGTGCCGTTGCACGCAGTTTGCCCTGGCGATGCCAGCCGAGCAGGCTATTCAGGTTGTGCTCAAAGGCGATGTTTTCCGCCACGCTGAGATTGGGGAACAGCGACAGATCCTGGTAAATCACCTGGATGCCGAAGTCACGCGCCTGACGGGTGGTCAGACGCGGGAAGCTGGGGCCTTCACCCAGCGTAATACGGCTGCCGCTATCCGGGGCGTGCACCCCGGAAATGACTTTGATTAAGGTGCTTTTGCCACAGCCGTTGGTGCCAGCGAGACAGTGCACTTCGCCAGCCAGTAGGGTCAGCGAGATATCGCTCAGTGCGCGATTGCCACCAAATGTTTTCGACAGGTTGTCGAGCGCAATTAGCGTCTGTGGGATCACCTCATTCATCATTACAGCCCCATTTTCACCAGTTTTGGCAGATTCTCTTTGTCCAGGCTTTCGGTGTTATTGCCGAGGATGGTGTGCGTCGCCTCGTCTACCTTCACTTTGCCCAAACCCTCGATGGTCATTCCGTCGGTGATTGGCTCTTTTTTCTGCATCATGTCGGCGATGCGCACAAACACTTCGCCAGCGGTTTGCGGATTCCAGATATAGCCGCCTTTAATGGCACCGCGCTGCACCAGCGATGCGCCCTGGCCCGGGCTGAAGGCGCCAATTACGCAAACCTGGTCAATCTTGTTACGGTTCATTACCGCGCGGCCGGCGCCAATTGGGCCTTGTGAACCGAAGGCCATAATGCCTTTCAGATCCGGGTACTTAGACATCAGTTCGTTGGTGGTGCGAATCGAGTCATCCAGCGATTCGCCCACGCCGAACTTGTCAGTCACCATCTGCATTTTCGGGTAGTGTTCTTTCTGGTAGTTCAGCGCGGCATCGGTCCACTGCTGATGCAGCGGCACGGTCAGGCTGCCGACGTACATGGCATATTTGCCCTCTTCATGCATGCACTTCGCCAGCGCTTTCATGTGGTTGATGCCGTGCGTTGGCGCATCTACCAGTTCAAAGTCCCAGTTGGCACCTTTCTGATCTGGTGATTCGTGGGTAATGACTTCAATGCCGGCATCACGCGCGCGTTTCAGCACCGGCTCCAGCACTTTCGGGTCATTCGGCACCACGCCAATGATGTCGACTTTCTGCGCAATCAAATCTTCGATAGCACGCACCTGCAAAGCGGGGTCGGCTGCGGTTGGACCCACCATCCACGCGTCAATACCGCGCTTGGCCGCTTCACTCTTGATGCCCGCCTCCATGGCGTTGAACCACGGGATACCGCCAATCTTCACCACGATGCCCATACGTAATTTGTCAGCAGCGTGCGCCCCGGTGGCGGCAAACAGTGCGAGGAGAGAACAGGCGATAAGATGTTTTTTCATAAAGACTCCGATTTAATTTTTTATTAGCTGCATAGAATGGCTGCGCTGGGAGCAATCAATAACATTGACGCCGTTCCACGCTAATTCTTGTTCCAGCTCTTTGTCTTTTAATTGGTCAGTAATGAGAAAGTCCACATCGCGATAGTGGCAAATACGCGCGAATGAGGGCCGCAGGAATTTACTTCCATCCAGCAGCAGATGTTTTCTTTCTGCTGCTAATAACATTTGCTGTTTTAAATGTGCGTTGTTTTCGTTACCTTCACGTAAATAACCGTCATTGCCTAAACTGCTACAGGAAAAAAAGATCTTATTAATCTGAAATTCCCTGAGCGGTTGCTCGGCGACTACGCCGTGGAAATCTTCATAACGGTCAGAATATTCTCCCCCCAGACAGATGGTGCGGATACTGCCGCGCGCCGCAAGGGTTTGCACAATTCTGATGGAATTGGTTAATACCGTTAATTCAATATCCGGTAGCTGTCGCGCTAAATACCAGCATGTGGTGCTGCTATCGAGTAATATACAATCGCCGGGGCTAATGAAATCGAGTGCGCGTTTGGCAATCGCCATCTTGGCATCAACATGTTCATTTATTCTCTGGCGGAAAGATAATTCAAACTCGTTAACACCACGTGTATTCCCCTGAATGTTGGCAGCCTGTCGTTTTGCTGGTACCGCACCGCCGTGGCTGCGTTGCAGCAGCCCACGTTTCTCCAGCTGAGTTAAATCACGACGAATGGTTTCTTGTGAAACCTGACATAACGTGACTAATTCAGCGACAATGACCCGACCATTTAAATTTAATTCGTCAATAATTCTCTGCTGTCTTTCAATCGGCAACATAACTGCCCTCCGATGGTTATAAATTACTGGATTGCGCCGCAGGAAAGTGTGGACTGCACACGAGTCCGTGGAGGTGAAAATGCCTGAGCTGATTAGAGTGATTTGGATCTGTAATTAATGTAAATGAGATGTCTGGTTATCAAAATTAAGTGATATTCATCACAAAAATACCGCTAATGCGCCGGGAGTAACGCGCTACGCGCGTTGAACGCTGCCAGCATACAATTAAGCCGACATGACCGGTTATGACCGTTTGTGTGTATTTGACCGTTTTGTGATTGCGCACCAAGAGTGCGACGAATCCGATTGAGCAGTAATCGGTCAAAACGGATGATGAAGGCATTGCATCATCCAGTACCCGATCGCCACAAGGTGCCTGCTTTTCCAGCAGTTAACCTCACTATTAGGGCCGGCTCACAGTTTAGGCCTGCTGACAGCGTTCCCGTTGCGCTATCATTTTCTTTCCAGGAATTTGGGGACCGATTTTTTTGATGTCGTATTGGATGAAATTACTGCTTTTATTGCCTTTTCTCTTTGTCGCGTGCGTGCAGGCTCAGCCACTGCAAAAGTCATTTTCTGACTGGCAGCTGACCTGCAACAATGCGGCTTTTTGCGTGGCTCGCAGTTTCCCCGGGGATAATGGCCTGGTGATGACTCTCTCACGTCATGCTGGCGTCAACGATCGCCCGCTGCTGCGCATCGATTACGGCAGCGCCTACAGTGGCGATCTGTCGGGCGGTCCGCTGAAAGATAACCTGCTGCTCGATCAGCGCCGTCTGACACCCGATCTCAAACACTGGACGGTGGAACCGCATCATCTTGCAACCAGCAATGCTATCGCCATCGATGAGTTCCTGGCGCAGACGCTGGATGCGCAGAATCTGCAATTAACCTACAAAGCGAGCGCTACCGTTCCCCTCAGCGGGATGAAGGCAGCGCTGTTACTCATGGATGACGTGCAGGGCAGGGTGAACGGTGCCAGTGCCTGGGTGAAACGTGGCGACCGTGTGCAATGGGATGTGCCGCCGCAGCCGATGCTGCCGCAGCTCCCTGCACCGTTGCCATCGCCAGCGCCGTTAACCCAGGAAGAGACCAGTGGATTGATTGATTACGGCACCTGGCGCGTGAATACCGATAACTGCTCGCTCGATCCGCTGCGGCGCGAAGTGAGCGTATCGCCGCTCACTGACAGCAAAGCGCTGCTGCTGGTCAGTTGCGAAACCGGCGCTTACAACGTTATCGATCTGGCATTTGAAGTGACGCGCAGCGCGCCGTATGTATCGCGAGGTTTGAGTTTAACGCTGCCGTTTACCCCGCCTTCCCGTAGCGACACGCAGCTGGAGCTGGTAAATGCGGAATTCGATGCCAGCAATGGGTTGCTTTATACCTTCAGTAAAGGGCGGGGATTGGGCGATTGCGGTGTGGCGACGCGCTGGCAGTATGACGGCAGTGAGTTTGTGCTGGCAGAATATGCAGAAGAGAAAACCTGCGATGCCTGGCACAGCAGTGAGGATTGGCCTACGTTATGGATCAGCGAACCGCAGAATCCGGTGCAATCGCGTTAACCAGGTGCGCATAAAGGTACAAATCGTGCAGATGGGTAACAGTTTGCTCGCTGTAGTTAAAATGTGCTTGCTGTCCCCCATCCCGGCCTTCCCCCATAAATGGGGGAAGGAGACGTTGCCACATGTAGCTCCAAAACTTACATATAGCAGAGTCTTCCTCCCCCATTTATGGGGGAGGACCGAGGTGGGGGGCAGCCAGCACGGACCGAGGCAGGCGACCGCCATCCACCATCCAGTTACCGAATTGCCTGCACCGTCATCGGTGAACCGGACTGATTGCCCACCAGTTCGGTTAGCATGTTGTTTACGCCATCGCTCATCGGGGTGAAGCGCGTGAGTGGCGAACGCGTCACCACCACAAATACACCAACGTTGTGCTGTGGCACCATCGCCATATAGGTGATGAAACCGCCGCCGCCGCCGGTTTTCTGAATAATCCCCGGACGACCCTCCTTCGGCCCCATATACACCCAACCCATGCCCAGCGCGTCGGCGCGGCCCGGTACATCCATGCCTTCAACTTTCGTTAGTTGGTCGCGACGGTAAATCAGGGTTTGCAGACGATCGATCTGCGGCGTGCGGTGATTAACCGCCGAATTGAGGAACTGCTGCATCCAGCGTCCCATATCGTCTGGTGTCGAGTAAACGCCACCGCTGCCAATCGCGGCCAGCGTGTTGTTACACGGGCTGGCACCTTTTTCCGCCACCATCAAACGCTGACACTGATCTGGTGACGGCGTGAAAGTGGTGTCTTTCATACCGAGCGGACGCGTCACCAGCTGCTGCAGCAGCGCTGGATAAGGCGTGCCCGCCGCTTTGGCTAAAGCATCGCTCAGCAGATCAAATCCCAGATTAGAATAAGCCGCGCGCGAGCCGGGCGTTGCTTTCAGTTCAGCACCGCTGAGCCACTGCCAGCGATCGGATTTGGTCGGCCAGACAAACACCGGACGATGCGGTTTGCCGCCAGGCTGCTCGCGCGGCAGGCCGCTGGTGTGGGTTGACAGGTTAATCAGGCGAATCGGTTGGCCGTTATAGCTTGGCACGCGTGCTCCGGGCGGCGCGTATTTGCTCAGCGGATCGTCAAGACGGATTTGACCGCGTTCGGCCATCTTTACCATCACTTCGCTGGTCATTAGCTTGCTTAGCGAGGCGATACGGATCACCGAATCCTGCTGCGGACGCACGTTATTGCCAGGACGCGTATCACCAAAGCTGGCGAAGACACGCTGATTGCCATCAATCGCGACCAGCGCCATGCCGGTTGCGCCGCTGCCATAGAAAATGTGCTCGGCATAGCGATCAACAATCTGCGATGCCAGCAGCGGATCGGGTGACGACTGCGCCATGCTTTTTAATGGAAGCACTGAAACCATTAAGGCCAGTAAAAAAGGAGTACGTTTTTTCAACGGGAAAGCGTCCGCTATGAGAATCGGAGGAAAGCTTATAGTAATCAGTTTGAGCGAGGCGTGAAGGGGGCAGAGCGGATTTTTTTCTGTATCAGGCTGTGATCAAAAAATGGCCCTTACGCCAAAAAGACGCAGGGCCAGATCGATTAGTGCGGCTTGAGTAAGGCTTCAGTGTGGCTAACGATGTTCTCCACGGTGAAACCGAATTCCGGGAACAGTTTGCCGGCCGGTGCTGACTCACCGAAGGTGGTCATGCCGACAATCGCGCCGTCCAGACCGACATACTTGTACCAGTAATCGGCAATGCCGGCTTCCACCGCCACGCGCGCTTTTACGCCGGATGGCAGCACCGATTCGCGATACGCCGCATCCTGCTTATCAAACACGTCGGTGCTCGGCAGTGAAACGACGCGGATGTTGTGGCCGCCCGCGGTCAGTTTCTCCGCCGCGCCAAGCGCGATTTCGATCTCCGAACCGGTGGCGATAATGATCGCGTCCGGCGTGCCTGCGCTGTCTTTCAGCACATAGCCACCGCGTGCGATATTCGCTACCTGCTCCTGGCTGCGTTCCGGCTGCAGCAGATTCTGACGCGACAGGATCAGCGCGGTTGGGCCATGATGGCGCTCAACGGCGGCTTTCCACGCCACCGCAGTTTCTACCTGGTCACATGGACGCCACAGGCTGAGATTTGGCGTCACGCGCAGGCTGGCGATCTGCTCAACCGGCTGGTGGGTTGGGCCATCTTCGCCAAGGCCGATCGAGTCATGCGTATACACCAATACCTGACGCGCTTTCATCAACGCCGCCATGCGCACCGCATTACGCGCGTACTCAACGAACATCAGGAAGGTGGCGGTGTAAGGCACAAAACCGCCGTGATGGGCGATACCGTTGCCAATCGCCGTCATGCCAAACTCACGCACGCCGTAGTGAATGTAATTACCGGCGGTATCCTCTTTGATCGATTTCGAGCCCGACCAGATGGTGAGGTTACTTGGCGCCAGATCGGCTGAACCGCCAAGGAATTCCGGCAACAGTTTACCGAACACTTCCAACGTATTTTGTGAGGCTTTGCGGCTGGCGATTTTTTGCGGGTTAGCCTGCAGCTGTTCAACAAACTTCTGCGCTTCGCTCTCCCAGTTCGCCGGCATTTCACCGTTTAGGCGACGCGAGAACTCTTGCGCCAGCTCAGGATGCGCCGATTTATACGCGGCAAATTTCTCATCCCAGGATTTCTCACGCTGCGCACCTGCTTCTTTGGCATCCCATTGCTGGTAAATCTCTTTTGGGATCTCAAACGGCGGATAGTGCCAGCCCAGTTTCTGCCGCGTCAGCGCCACTTCCTCTTCGCCCAGCGCTGCGCCGTGCGACTCCTCTTTACCGGCTTTATTCGGCGAGCCGAAGCCAATGGTGGTGCGGCAAATAATCAGTGACGGCTTATCGGTGACGCTTTGCGCTTCTTTGATGGCGGCGGCGATCGCTGCCGAGTCGTGGCCGTCAATGCCTTCGGCGCTGCCCACAACATGCCAGTTATAGGCTTCGAAGCGTTTATGGGTGTCATCGGTGAACCAGCCTTCGGTTTCACCATCAATTGAGATGCCGTTGTGATCGTAGAAACCAATCAGTTTACCGAGGCCCAGCGTACCCGCCAGTGAACTCACTTCGTGCGAGATGCCTTCCATCAAACAGCCATCGCCCATAAACACGTAGGTGTGATGGTCAACAATGTCGTGACCGGGACGGTTGAACTGCGCCGCCAGTGTACGTTCGGCAATTGCCAAACCCACCGCGTTAGCTAAGCCCTGGCCCAGCGGACCGGTGGTGGTTTCTACGCCCGGCGTATAGCCAATTTCCGGGTGGCCCGGCGTTTTTGAGTGCAGCTGACGGAAGTTCTTCAGCTCTTCCATCGGCAGATCGTAACCGGTGAGATGCAGCAAACTGTAAAGCAGCATCGAACCGTGACCGTTGGAAAGAATAAAGCGGTCACGGTCGGCCCATGCCGGGTTATTCGGATTGTGTTTCAGCACATCGCGCCACAACACTTCGGCGATATCAGCCATACCCATCGGCATGCCGGGGTGGCCGGAATTTGCTTTTTGTACCGCATCCATGCTGAGTGCACGAATGGCGTTAGCCAACTCTCTGCGTGAAGACATAAGGTTCTCCCTTGTGATTTGGCGATAGCGGACAAGCCGTTGCTCATCCGCCATAAGAGTGATTGCGGGTTACAGACGTGACGAGAGGACGTCTTCCAGCTTCTGCTGGTCGATAGCGAACTGGCGGATGCCGTCTGACAGCTTCTCAACCGCCATCGGATCCTGATTATGTTCCCAGCGGAATTCCGCTTCTGACAGTGAAGCCGGCTGATGGAAGCCTTCAGTTGATGGCTCCAGCTTACGTTCCAGCGGCGCATCGCTGTTGGCCAGCTCTTCCAGCAGGTTAGGCGAAATGGTCAGGCGGTCGCAGCCGGCCAGCGCCTGAATTTGCTCTACTTTACGGAAGCTGGCACCCATGATGACGGTGCTGTAACGGTGCTTTTTGTAGTAATCGTAGATACGACGCACAGATTTCACGCCTGGATCTTCGTCGACCACATACGGGTCGATCGGCTTGCGTGAGTTGTACCAGTCATAAATACGGCCAACAAACGGTGAAATCAGGAATACACCGGCTTCGGCACAGGCGCGGGCCTGCGCGAAGGAGAACAGCAGCGTCAGGTTGCACTGAATGCCGTTCTTCTCCAACTCCTCAGCGGCTTTGATGCCTTCCCAGGTGGAAGCCAGTTTGATCAGAATGCGTGAGCGGTCAATGCCGTACTCTTCGTACAGGCGCACCAGTTTCTCAGCTTTGGTGACACACATGCCACGATCGAAGGAGAGGCGCGCATCCACTTCGGTCGAAACACGGCCCGGTATGCTTTTCAGAATTTCCATACCGAGGTTGATCGCCACTTTGTCGCTGGCGTTGATGATTTGCGTCTCTTTGCTGCCGCCCTGTTTTTTCGCGTAGTCGATGGCGTCATCAATCAGATGTTTGTAACCCTCGAGACCGGCAGCTTTTAGGATCAGTGATGGGTTAGTGGTCGCGTCTTGCGGGTGATAATTACGAATAGATTCAATATCGCCGCTGTCGGCCACCACGGTGGTGTACTGTTTTAGTGCGTCTAGCTGGTTCATCGCTTAACTCCTTGATTAGCAATAATGTGGGCAAAGGTGTTGCACCCATTCCTGTTAAGTCGTGGTCCAACACAGTGCTACAGACGTTGCACGAAGAAAATGCGTTTTCTCTGATTGTGCCGTCGTGGCGCTTAAGAGGTGCGATAGTGAAAGGAGGACGGGCCTTAATCGGTTCAGCTACGCTTTTTGCCATCAATAAGGATAGCAGGCTGTGGCAAAGCCGCAGGCGAAGCGGTAGCAATCCGTGCCTTTAAGACTGCGGGTTCTTTGAGCGCCTTCACCCTTCTTTGTGGCGTAGATTCCTATACTGAACGCTCATTTAGCTGCGCCACAGGATGCCTAATGGACGATCAACTCAAGCAAAGCGCTCTCGATTTTCACCAATTTCCCACCCCCGGAAAAATTCAGGTTTCACCCACCAAGCCGTTAGCTACGCAGCGCGATTTGGCGCTGGCCTATTCGCCCGGCGTGGCCGCGCCTTGTCTGGAAATTGCTGCCGACCCGCTGGCCGCGCGGAAATACACCGCGCGCGGCAATCTGGTGGCGGTGATCACCAACGGCACCGCGGTGCTGGGGCTCGGCAACATTGGCGCGCTGGCCAGCAAGCCGGTGATGGAAGGCAAGGGCGTGCTGTTTAAGAAGTTCGCCGGTATTGACGTGTTTGATATCGAAATTGATGAGCACGATCCCGATAAGCTCATTGAGGTGATTGCTGCGCTGGAGCCCACCTTCGGTGGCATTAATCTTGAAGATATTAAGGCACCGGAGTGTTTTTACATTGAACAGCAGCTGCGCCAGCGCATGCAGATTCCGGTGTTTCATGACGATCAGCACGGCACGGCAATCATCTGCACCGCCGCGGTACTCAACGGTTTAACCATCGTCAAAAAAGCCATTAGCGATGTGCGGCTGGTGGTATCGGGCGCGGGCGCCTCGGCCATCGCCTGCCTGAATCTGCTGGTGGCGCTCGGCATGCAGAAGCACAACATTGTGGTATGCGATTCCAAAGGGGTGATCTATCGCGATCGCGAACCGAATATGACACCGACCAAAGCCGAATATGCGGTTGCCGATAGCGGCGCACGCGCGCTGGATGAGGTGATTGGCGGCGCAGATATTTTCCTTGGCTGTTCCGGCCCGAAAGCGCTGACGCCGGAGATGGTGCAGAAGATGGCGCAGGATCCGCTGATTCTGGCGCTGGCTAATCCTGAACCGGAAATCATGCCGCCGTTGGCGAAGCAGGTGCGGCCCGACGCCATTATCTGCACCGGGCGCTCTGATTTCCCCAATCAGGTGAACAACGTGCTGTGCTTCCCGTTTATCTTCCGTGGCGCGCTGGACGTGGGCGCCACCGCCATTAACGAACAGATGAAGCTGGCGGCGGTGCACGCCATTGCCGCGTTGGCGCAGGCGGAACAGAGCGATGTGGTGGCCTCAGCGTATGACGATCAGGATTTAAGCTTCGGCCCGGAATATCTGATTCCTAAACCCTTTGACCCGCGATTAATTGTGCAGATTGCACCAGCGGTAGCGAAAGCGGCGATGGAGTCGGGCGTCGCCACGCGGCCCATCAGTGATTTCGATGCCTATCGCGAGCAGCTCACCGAGTTCGTCTACAAAACTAACCTGTTTATGAAGCCGATTTTTTCGCAGGCGCGTAAAGATCCGAAACGCGTGGTGATGGCAGAAGGTGAGGAGGTGCGCGTGCTGCATGCCACCCAGGAGCTGGTGACGCTCGGGCTGGCGAAGCCGATTTTGATTGGTCGTCCCAACGTGATCGCTATGCGCCTGCAAAAGCAGGGATTAAAAATCGAAGCGGGGAAGGATTTTGAGATCGTTAATAACGAATCCGATCCGCGTTTCAAAGCGTACTGGAGCGAGTATTACCAGATCATGAAACGGCGCGGCGTCACGCCGGAAACCGCGCAGCGTGCGGTGATTGGCAATCCGACGCTGATTGGCGCGATCATGGTGCATCGCGGAGAAGCGGACGCGCTGATCTGCGGCACCATTGGCGATTATCAGGAACATTACGACGTGGTGGAGAAAGTGTTTGGCCTGCGCGATGACGTGAAAGTGGCGGGCGCGATGAATGCGCTGTTACTGCCGAGCGGCAATACCTTTATCGCTGATACGTACGTCAATGAAGACCCCAGCGCGGAGCAATTGGCGGATATTACGCTGCTGGCGGCGGAAACCGTGCGCCGCTTTGGTATTGAGCCGCGCGTGGCGCTGCTGTCTCACTCCAGCTTTGGTACCTCAAACGCGCCGGGCGCGCGTAAGATGCGCGAAGTGCTGGCGCTGATCCAGCAACGTGCGCCGAATTTAGAGATTGATGGTGAGATGCACGGCGATGCTGCGCTGGTGGAGACTATTCGCCGCGAGCTGATGCCTGATAGCCCGCTGAAAGGCACGGCTAATTTGCTGATCATGCCAAACGTGGAGGCGGCGCGCATCAGCTATAACCTGCTGCGCGTCTCCTGTTCTGAAGGCGTAACAGTGGGGCCGGTGTTAATGGGGATTAGCAAGCCGGTACATGTGTTGACGCGCATCGCCTCGGTGCGGCGCATTGTGAATATGGTGGCGTTAGCGGTAGTGGAGGCGCAGACCGAGCCGTTATAAAACCAGGTCGCCATGAATGGCATAATGCCGATTAGTAAAGCGCTGAGCGACTTTCGTTCGCCATCGGCTGGGGCAGTTTCAGCTATGTCGTGCGGCGACCGAGCAGAGGGCGTCTGGCCACGCCCTCTGCACTCCGGGCCCTGCGCCAGCCCATCCCGCCGCTTCGCGGTGCCTTCGCTCCCTCGCGATTCCTGACGGACCGGCGGCGATTCGCTCCTGCTCAGCGCCGCCTCTCGCCGCATCCCTGCGGCTCGCCCTGGAATCCCTCACTCGCTCAGCGGGCTGGGATGTCGCCTCAACACCCGCGCTGCAGCAGCAATGCCTATTCCTGAATCATCATCGCTGTAACGCCTGTAGGGTCGCCATTCATGGCGACCAGGTAACCCATGCAGAGCAAGTGCGCTGCTTAACTGACGAGCATTACGCCATGAATGGCGACCCACGGATTATTTCAACCACGCCTTCACCGGCAAAAAATCGCGATATAGCGCGGCTTCGGGCGAATCGGCTTCCGGTTGATAATCATATTCCCAGCGCACCAGCGGCGGCATCGACATTAAAATGGATTCGGTGCGGCCGCCGGTTTGCAGGCCAAACAGCGTGCCGCGATCCCACACCAGATTGAACTCAACGTAGCGACCGCGACGATAGAGCTGAAACTGGCGCTCACGATCGCCCCACGGCAGCGCTTTGCGCTTCGCCACAATCGGGAGATAGGCTTGGGCGAAACCGTTGCCGACTGCCTGCATGAAATCGAAGCAGTAGTCAAAATCGGGGGTGTTCAGATCGTCATAAAACAGCCCGCCAATGCCGCGCTGCTCGTCACGATGCTTGAGGTAAAAGTAATCGTCGCACCACTTTTTGTAGCGTGGATAGATATCTTCGCCAAACGGCTGGCATAGATCGTGCGCGGTTTGATGCCAGTGCAGCGCATCCTCTTCGAAACCGTAATAGGGCGTGAGATCGAAACCGCCGCCAAACCACCACACCGGATCGGCGCCCGGTTTTTCCGCAATAAAGAAGCGTACGTTGGCGTGGCTGGTGGGCACGTACGGGTTGGAGGGATGGACGACCAGTGACACGCCCATCGCTTCAAAGCTGCGGCCCGCCAGTTCGGGGCGATGCGCGGTGGCAGAAGCCGGCATTTGGTCGCCATGCACGTGAGAGAAGTTAACGCCCGCTTGCTCGAAGACTGCGCCATCGCGCAACACGCGGCTGCGTCCGCCGCCGCCGCCGGGACGCTGCCACGCATCTTCGGCAAAGCTCGCCTTGCCATCTTCCGCCGCTAATTGGGCGCAAATATCATCCTGCAGCGCCAGCAAAAAGGCTTTGACGCGGGAAATATCGGGATTGCTCATCAGTCACTCGTTCCAGAAATTTGCCGTGATTCTACCACAGGATAAACGCTACGCTTCGCGGCGATCGACCTCATCAAAGTAACGGGCGATACCATCGGCAATCGCGCTGGCGATTTTCTGGCGGAACGCCTGAGTGCCAAGCAACTGCTCTTCGCGCGGGTTAGTAATGAACGAGGTTTCCACCAGCACTGACGGAATCGACGGCGATTTAAGCACCGCAAAGGCGGCCTGTTCGGTGTGCTGGCTGTGCAGATGATGCACCGGACGAATCTGATCCAGCACGTGTTTGCCGAGCGTTAAGCTGTTGCGGATGGTATCGGTCTGCACCAGATCGAACAGGATCTGGTTGAGATAATGATCTTTGTCCTGCACCTCGGCGCCGCCCACTTTGTCGGCATCGTTTTCACGCTGCGACAAATACCGCGCCATTGCGCTGCTGGCACCGCGATTGGAGAGGGCAAACACTGAAGCACCGTTGGCATCCGGGCTGGTATAGCCATCGGCGTGAATCGACATAAACAGGTTAGCGCCGTGCTGATGGGCAATTTCGACGCGCTGATAGAGCGGAATAAAGTGGTCGCTGTCGCGCGTCAGGCGCACCTCAATGCGCGGATGCGACTGCAGCAGCGTCTTCACGGTATTAGCGATGGCCAGTACGATGTGTTTCTCTTCCGAACCCTCTTCGCCTACCGCGCCAGAATCAATGCCGCCGTGGCCGGGATCAATCATTACGATGCGTTTGCCGCTGCTCGCCGGTTTTGGTGGCGTGTGGCGCGAGTTGACGCGCAGAGTGCTGTTCTCTTCCGTTGCCTGCACGGCGCGCGGCGATAACACCGCCAACGCTAAACCGGAAAGAATCAGTTGGCGACGATTGGTAAGGCGCTTAAGCAGTGAAATCTTCTTCATTAATGGGTCCCTGGCAGGTAAATCCTGCCCAGTGTTATAGCGTAACAATGGCCAGGCGGCGACCTCGTAACTATTTCAACTGTTTACTTTCTATTGCAACTAACGAACAGCCATGTCGCGCTTTTTTTGCGCCGTTGTCACGCGTGAGGGTTGCGCCAGGCAAAGAATGCGTGATAATCAGCGAATTGTGCCTAACAGCAGGGTAACGTCGATGGAAATCCGTTCTTTCCGCCAGGAAGATTTTGAAGAAGTGATTACGCTCTGGGAGCGTTGCGATTTGTTGCGCCCCTGGAACGATCCAGAGTTGGACATCGAACGTAAAATGAACCACGACCCGGAACTGTTTCTGGTGGCGGAAGTCGGCGGCGAAGTGGTCGGCACGGTAATGGGCGGCTACGACGGCCACCGCGGTTCCGTCTACTATCTGGCGGTGCACCCCGATTATCAGGGCCGTGGTTTTGCCAATGCGCTGATGAATCGTCTGGAGAAGAAGTTGATTGCGCGCGGCTGTCCAAAAATCAATTTGATGGTGCGCGAAGAGAACGATCAGGTGGTGGCGTTTTATGAAAAGCTTGAGTACGAGCCGGTGGATTCGCTGCTGCTGGGCAAACGTTTGATCGAAGATCGTGAGTATTAATGATCGGTTTGAAATACCTTCCTGAAGAGTACGATGCAAAAGGGCAGCTGCGGCTGCCGTTTCTTTTCTGGCTGATTCTATTATTGCAGGCGCGCACCTGGCTGCTGCTGGTGATGGCGGGCGCATCACGTCAGCAGGGTAATGATCTGCTGGCGCTCTTCTATCCCGATCGCCAAAGCTTCTGGCTGGGACTGGCGCTAGGCATTCCGGCCGCTATGGGTTTGCTGCTGACCGGCTATCGTCAGCGCTGGCCGCGCCTGTGGCAGCGTTGGCGTCACGTATTGAGTGCATCGTTGCTGATTAGCCTGCTGTGGCAGGGTTCAAGTTTGCTGCAAGGCGCCTTCCCGGATTCCCCGCTGCCACTGTTATTGACGCTATTCGATTTGCTCGCACTGTTCTGGCTGCAAACCCAGCAGCGGCTGCGCGACTGCTTTCTGCCGGAGCATCAGCATATCGAGTAAACTTTTTGCCGGTTTGCGACTCCAACAGGCACGCCAATCGGCTCAGCAGATCAAGGAGTTTTCATGAAAGTTGTTCGTCACGCATTGCTGGTTAGCAGCATGGTTCTGGCCGGCTGCGCCAGTTCAGGTTCCTCAACCAGCGCCAACGAAAGCCATTGGTACAATCCGCTCAGCTATCACTGGTCAGCGCTCAACCCGCTGGGCTGGTTTGGCGGATCGCTGGAAGTGACCGAACAAGGCGTCGCGGGGCTGACGAGCACCACCTCGATGTCGGAAGAGGCCATCAATAAAGCGCTGAACGGCGACTACAAACTGCGTCAGGGTATGCGCACGCAAAATGGTCAGGTGGTCGATTTCTGGCAGGCGCTGGATGGCGACAAGGTTAAATTGGTGATTAACGGCAGCACCCGCGTTGAGCGTATTGAGGTGCAGGATGCCGATGCCACAGCGGCGGACGGCAGCAAAATCGGCGATCTGTTCAGCGCTAAGTTCAGCAGAGCCTTTAATAACTGCAAAATGGTCAGTGGTCTGGATGCGCGTGATGTGGAGTGCCGTGCGCCGGGCAGCCAGCACATTTCCTACATTTATAGCGGTGAATGGCATGGTCCCGAAGGCTTGATGCCGTCGGACGATACCTTGAAAAGCTGGAAAATCACTAAACTCGTTTGGCAGCGCTAGGCGACACGTGGACGGCTACCCGGTCGTCCCTATTATTTCCACTCCCTGCATAAACTCTCCCGACGTCTTATGCCTTTTTAGACTTTGAAATCCCTAAACGATATATAAAACCGTTACAGCTTTCACCTGAGTTATAAATACACTGACAGCATCTAATGACATTGGCTTAATCGCCGTCTTTCAGGGTGCTGCATGACACTTCCGATTTCGAAAAAATGGCTTGGCGGTATCGCGCTCTCGCTGAGTATCGCGAGTGCGGCGCAAGCGACCGAATTGCTCAACAGTTCTTATGATGTTTCACGCGAACTGTTCGTCGCCCTGAATGCACCTTTTGAGAAGCAGTGGGACGCCGCGCATCCCACCGACAAGCTGACTATCAAACAGTCGCACGCCGGTTCTTCCAAGCAGGCGTTGGCGATTCTGCAAGGCCTGCGCGCCGATGTGGTGACCTACAATCAGGTGACGGATGTGCAGGTGCTGCATGACAAAGGTCAGCTGATTCCGGCGGACTGGCAACAACGCTTGCCCAACAGCAGTTCACCTTTTTACTCCACTATGGCGTTCCTGGTGCGTAAAGGGAATCCGAAGCAGATCCATAGCTGGGCCGATCTGGCGCGCGACAACGTAAAGCTGATCTTCCCTAATCCCAAAACCTCAGGTAACGGGCGCTATACCTATCTTGCCGCGTGGGGCGCTGCCGATCAGGCTGATGGCAAAGATAAAGCCAAAACCGAAGCTTTTATGGCGAAGTTCCTCAAAAACGTCGAGGTGTTTGATACCGGTGGTCGCGGCGCTACCACCACCTTTGCCGAGCGCGGTTTGGGGGATGTGCTGATCAGCTTTGAATCGGAAGTGAATAACATCCGTAATCAGTACGGCAAAGACGAATACGAAGTCATCGTACCGAAAAACAACATTCTGGCGGAGTTCCCGGTGGCGTGGATCGACAAGAACGTCGAGCACAACGGCACCACTGACGCCGCCAAAGCCTATCTTAATTATCTCTACTCGCCTGAAGCGCAGAAAATTATCACCCGTTACTACTATCGCGTGAACAATCCGCAGCTGATGGCCGAGCAGAAAGATCGTTTCCCGCAGACCGAGCTGTTCAATGTTAACGATGCGTTTGGTGGTTGGGATAACGTGATGAAAACGCATTTTGCCAGCGACGGTGAGCTGGATAAATTGCTGGCAGCGGGGCGCGGTTAATGTTCGCGCTGACGCAAAAACGTGTCTTGCCAGGCTTTGGACTGAGCCTTGGTACCAGCTTGCTGTTCACCTGCCTGATTCTGCTGCTGCCGATCAGCGCGTTGCTGATGCAGCTGTCGCAGATGACGCTGGCGCAGTATTGGGATGTAATTACCCATCCGCAGCTGATTGCCGCGTATAAAGTGACGATTCTGGCGGCGGGTGTCGCATCGCTGTTCAATGCGGTGTTCGGTATGTTGATGGCGTGGATTCTGACGCGTTATCGCTTCCCGGGCCGCACGCTGCTGGATGGTTTGATGGATCTGCCGTTTGCATTGCCCACCGCAGTCGCGGGTTTAACGCTGGCGGGCCTGTTTTCGGTCAACGGTTGGTACGGTCAATGGCTGGCGCATTTTGATATCAAAGTTTCCTATACCTGGCTCGGCATCGCCGTCGCCATGGCGTTTACCAGTATCCCGTTTATAGTGCGCACCGTGCAGCCGGTACTGGAAGAGCTTGGTCCGGAATATGAAGAGGCGGCAGAAACCCTGGGAGCAACCCGCTGGCAGAGTTTCCGTCGCGTGGTGCTGCCAGAAGTGGCGCCAGCGTTGTTGGCCGGTACCGCGCTGTCGTTTACCCGCAGCATTGGTGAGTTTGGCGCGGTGATCTTTATCGCCGGCAACATTGCCTGGAAAACGGAAGTGACCTCGTTGATGATTTTTGTCCGCCTGCAGGAGTTCGATTACCCGGCGGCGAGCGCGATTGCTTCCGTGATCATGGCAGCGTCGCTGCTGTTGCTGTTCGCTATTAACACCTTGCAGAGCCGCTTTGGCCGTCGCTTAGGAGGTCACTGATGGCGGAGATTTCACACATCAATCACGCCGAACGCCAGCCCATCAACTGGGGCAAGTGGCTGCTGATTGGTATCGGTGCGCTGGTTTCCATCCTGCTGCTGGTGGTGCCGATGGTGTCGATCTTTTGGGAAGCGCTCAACCAGGGTTTGGTTGCCTCGCTGAATAACCTGAAAGATGGCGATATGTTGCACGCTATCTGGCTGACCATCCTGGTGGCGCTGATTACCGTGCCGGTCAATCTGGTATTCGGCACGCTGCTGGCGTGGTTAGTAACGCGCTTTACCTTCCCGGGACGCCAGCTGCTGTTAACGCTGTTTGATATCCCCTTTGCCGTGTCACCGGTGGTCGCCGGTTTGATGTATCTGCTGTTCTGGGGCGTTAACGGTCCCGCAGGCGGCTGGCTGGATGCGCACAATATTCAGATTATGTTCTCCTGGCCGGGCATGGTGTTGGCAACCATCTTCGTTACCTGTCCGTTTGTGGTGCGTGAGCTGGTGCCGGTGATGCTGAGCCAGGGCAGTCATGAAGATGAGGCCGCGGTGCTGCTTGGCGCCTCCGGCTGGCAGATGTTCCGTCGCGTCACGCTGCCGAATATCCGCTGGGCGCTGATGTATGGCGTGGTGCTGACCAACGCACGTGCCATTGGTGAATTTGGTGCGGTCTCGGTAGTTTCGGGATCGATTCGCGGCGAAACCTATACCTTGCCGCTTCAGGTTGAATTACTGCATCAGGATTACAACACCGTAGGCGCTTTTACCGCCGCCGCGCTGCTGACCCTGATGGCAATTGTAACGCTGTTTCTGAAAAGCGTGGTGCAGTGGCGATTAGAGCATCAGCAGAAGCGCCTACAGGAGGAAAATCATGAGCATTGAGATTAAACAGATTAACAAAGCGTTTGACCGCACGTCGGTACTGAACGACATCTCTCTGGATATTCCTTCCGGCAAGATGGTGGCGCTGCTGGGACCGTCCGGTTCCGGGAAAACCACGCTGCTGCGCATTATCGCCGGACTGGAACATCAGAATAGTGGGCAGATCCATTTCAATGGTAAAGATGTGAGCCGCATCCATGCACGCGATCGTCAGGTCGGCTTTGTGTTCCAGCACTACGCGCTGTTCCGCCATATGACGGTGTTCGACAACATCGCCTTTGGTCTGACGGTGCTGCCGCGCCGTGAGCGGCCGAATGCGGCAGAGATCAAAAAGCGCGTAACGCGTCTGCTGGAGATGGTGCAGCTAGCCCATCTGGCCAATCGCTTCCCGGCCCAGCTTTCAGGCGGACAGAAGCAGCGCGTGGCGCTGGCGCGTGCGCTGGCCGTCGAACCGCAAATCCTGCTGCTGGATGAGCCGTTTGGTGCGCTTGATGCGCAGGTGCGTAAAGAGCTGCGTCGCTGGCTGCGCCAGCTGCATGAAGAGTTGAAGTTTACCAGCGTGTTCGTCACCCACGACCAGGAAGAGGCGATGGAAGTGGCCGATACGGTGGTAGTGATGAGCCAGGGCAATATTGAACAGGTTGGCACGCCAGATGACGTATGGCGCGATCCGGCTACCCGCTTTGTGCTCGAGTTCCTTGGCGAAGTGAATCGCTTTGATGGCGAAGTGCACGGCTCGCAGTTCCATGTTGCCGCGCATCGTTGGCCGCTAGGCTATACGCCAGCGCATCAGGGCGAGGTAGAGCTGTTCCTGCGTCCATGGGAAATTGATGTATCGCGCCAGAGCAGCCTGGAAACGCCGCTGCCGGTGCAGGTTCTGGAAATTAGCCCGCGCGGCCACTTTTGGCAGCTGGTGGTACAGCCGAGTGGCTGGCAAGGTGAAGCGTTTTCCGTGGTGTTCGACGGCGACCATACCGCGCCAATACGTGGCGAACGTCTGTTTATCGGCCTGCAACAGGCGCGAATTTACCATGGTACTACGCCGCTGCGCCCGGTTGCCTTTGCCGAAAGCGCCTGATATTTTTGACACTCCTTCGGGCGGGACTTTCCCGCCCGTTTTATTTGCCTCTCTTTCGTCTGGAATCAAACCGTGACCACACTGGAAAATACCATCGGCAATACGCCGTTGATAAAGTTGCAGCGTCTGACGCCTGACAACGGCAGCGAAATCTGGCTAAAGCTGGAAGGCAACAATCCAGCTGGCTCGGTAAAAGATCGCGCCGCCTGGTCGATGATTCATCAGGCAGAGCTCCGCGGTGAGATTAAACCGGGCGATACCTTGATTGAAGCGACCAGCGGTAATACCGGCATTGCGCTGGCGATGATCGCCGCAATGAAAGGCTACAAACTGCGTTTGCTGATGCCCGATAACATGAGCCAGGAGCGTCAGGACGCGATGCGCGCCTACGGTGCTGAATTGCTGTTGGTGACGCGTGAGCAAGGCATGGAGGGCGCGCGAGATCTCGCCCAGGCAATGGCCGATCGCGGCGAAGGACGGGTGTTGGATCAGTTCAACAATCCCGATAATCCGCTGGGTCACTATCTCACTACCGGCCCGGAAATCTGGCAGCAAACCCGCGGTCGCATGACGCATTTTGTCTCCAGCATGGGCACCACCGGCACCATAAGCGGCGTGGGTCGCTACTTGAAAGAGTTCGCGCCAGCGGTGCAGGTGATTGGCCTGCAGCCGCAAGAGGGCAGTAGCATTCCGGGTATTCGTCGCTGGCCTGAGGCTTATTTGCCCGGCATTTATCGTCCTGATTTAGTCGATGACGTGATCGACATGGCGCAGCAAGAAGCGGAAGAAACCATGCGAGCGCTGGCGCAGCGTGAAGGCATTTTCTGTGGCGTTAGCTCAGGCGGCGCCGTTGCTGGCGCATTACGTATTGCGCTAGCGCAGCCTGGCAGCGTGGTGGTGGCGATTATTTGCGATCGTGGCGACCGCTATCTCTCCACTGGGGTTTTCCACTGATTCCTCTTTCCCGCCTGTTATCTGGCCTGCACGTACTGTCATGGTGCGTCCAGGCCATTTTTGTCTATAGTCTTCGTAATAATCATTTGACGTTAGCAACGTAAGGATCGCGTAAAATCGGCTGCGTTCGTTGCGGACTCAGGACAAAATAGCGGCAATTTAGGTGAGAGATAAAGATGAAAATTCTGCTGGTTGATGATGATGTAGAACTTGGCACCATGCTGAGCCAATACCTGATTGCTGAAGGCTTTGAAACGCAGCTGGTTTTAACCGGGAACGCCGGTGTGGAAGGCGCGTTATCGGGCAACTATACCGCTATGATTCTCGACATCATGCTGCCCGATATGAGCGGTATTGATGTGCTGCGCCAGGTGCGGCAGAACAGCCGTTTGCCGGTGATTATGCTCACGGCTAAAGGTGACAACATCGATCGCGTGATTGGTCTGGAGATGGGTGCTGACGATTACATGCCAAAACCGTGCTACCCGCGTGAGCTGGTGGCCCGTCTGCGTGCCGTCCTGCGTCGCTTTGAAGATCAGGTGCCGGTTCCGGACAAGAAAGAGCTATTGCGCTGGGGCGATCTTAGCCTTAATCCCGCGACACGCATTACCGAATGGCAGGGTAAAGCGTTCGATCTGACAGCATCTGAGTTTAATTTGCTGGATCTGCTGCTGCGCGCCCCGGATCGTGTGGTGTCGAAGGATGAGCTGTCGGAAAAGGGGCTTGGCCGTCCGCGCGAAGCCTACGATCGCAGCGTTGACGTGCATATCAGTAACATCCGCCAAAAGTTGGCAGCCTTAACCGCCGATAGCATCAACATTGAAACAGTGCGCAGTATTGGTTACCGCATTCGATGAAACACAGCTACCGCGGCCGCATGTTTTGGAAGATTTTGCTGGGCTTCTGGATTGTCTTTGTCATCATCAGCCAACTGTTGTGGCTTGGCTTTACGCTATCGGGTAATCGTCATGAGCCGCCGGAGATCGTCGCCATTCGCCGCATCGTTAATCTGCAAATGGCATCGGCGGTTTCGGTTCTGGAACGCGGTGGACTCAGTTCGCTGGATGACATGATGGCGGATTGGGAACCCAACGACCGTCAATTTTTTTCTGTTATCCAGCACGATAAACCTGCTGCCATGTCAGGTAATGCTCCGCCTGAAACTTTTAGCGCACCCTTCCATGGACCTTTTCCCGAAGTCATTGTGCGTTGGGTGAAAGGGCAGGACGGTAAACAGTATGAACTGCGCTACGACGTTAAAGGCTTGCGGCAAGACAGTTCGATGGGCGGTGGCGGGCCGCGCCGTATCCTCAATATTCCTGAACCGATGTTCACCTTCGCCGGTGCGCTCGGGCTGCTGTTCAGCCTGCTACTGGCGTGGAACCTGACGCGTCCGATGCGTCAACTGCGCGAAGGCTTTGCACGTGTCTCCAGCGGCGACTTATCGGTGCGACTCTATCCGGTGATGCGTAAACGCCATGATGAGCTCTCGAACGTTGCGCAGGACTTTGACGCAATGGTAGAGCGCCTTGATACGCTGGTAAAAGCGCGTGAGGAGCTGCTGCATGATATTTCGCACGAGCTACGTTCACCGCTGGCGCGTTTGCAGCTGGCGACCGGACTGGCGCGCCAGACACCAGAATCGGTAGCATCTTCACTCAATCGTATTGATGAGGAAGCGCGCCGCCTCGATAAGATGATTGGTGAGTTGCTGACACTTTCGCGTGCTGAGCACGAGAGTATGCCGGGCGAGCAGTATTTCGACCTGACTGGCCTGCTGCATGCGGTGGTAACAGATGTGCGCTACGAAGCGCAGATTCCGGGTGTGAAAGTCGATTTTCATGTTGATGAAAATGCGGATTATACCGTTCATGGCAACGCCGAGCTGATCCGCCGTGGCGTAGAGAATGTGCTGCGTAATGCGCTGCGTTTCTCGCATAAAGGGCAACACATCAACGTGAGCTTACAAGCGGAAAATCAGTGGCTGGCGATTAGCGTGCGCGATCAAGGACCGGGCGTGGATGATGAGAAGCTCTCGAGCATTTTTGATCCCTTTGTCCGCGTCAATTCACCGCTGATGGGTAAAGGCTATGGATTGGGGCTTTCCATCGTACGCAAAGTGATTCTGGCGCATCACGGTGAAGTACAGGCGGTAAATCGCCCGGAAGGGGGATTAGAGTTGACGTTAAGGCTGCCGCGCTGGAAGCAGGATTAATATTTTACGTGGGTGTTCAACCTCTTCAGGCATTTTTTTGCTGATAAAGGCAAGAAGCCGGTAGGTTCAACCATTCTCTCAAACAAAAACGGCACCCAATGGGCGCCGTTTTTAATTCTCACGAATCAGCCGAAGCTTACTTCCTGATACGGATAACCGGCGTTTCGCCTACCGTTACCTGACCGGAGAGTTTGATCAGGTCTTTAATCTCGTCCATGTTCGAGATTACAACCGGCGTCAGCGTGGATTTAGCTTTCTCTTCCAGCAATGCCAGATCAAACTCGATCACCACGTCGCCTTTCTTAACCTTCTGGCCTTCTTCAGCGATGCGTTTGAAACCTTCACCTTTAAGCTCAACCGTATCGATACCGAAGTGAACAAAAAGCTCAATGCCGTTATCAGACTCGATTGAAAATGCGTGGTTAGTTTCGAAAATCTTGCCGATAGTACCATCAACTGGTGCAACCATTTTGTTGCCGGTTGGTTTGATTGCGATACCGTCGCCAACAATTTTCTCAGCGAATACCACATCAGGTACGTCTTCGATATTTACGATTTCGCCTGACAGAGGCGCAACGATATCAATAGTGCCTGACGCGCTCTCTGATTTTTCGCCAAAAAGTTTAGAAAACAAACCCATGATCTTCTCCTAAGCAGTAATTTGAGGCTAGCGTCCGTGGATCAGCAGAGCGTTTTTTCTTTGATGAACTTGTTAACCAAATTCATCAAATCATCCGCTGTCGGTTGATCCAGAGCCTGCTCCGCCAATGCCTTCGCATCTTCGAAATTAGTATTACGAATGATCTTCTTGATGCTTGGGATTGAAATGGCGCTCATGCTGAATTCATCCAGCCCCATTCCCAGTAACAGTAGTGTAGCACGTTCATCACCAGCCAGCTCACCACACATGCCGGTCCATTTCCCTTCGGCATGTGATGCATCGATCACTTGCTTAATGAGGCCAAGAACAGACGGCGTCATTGGGTTATAGAGGTGTGAAATCAAATCATTACCACGATCGACCGCCAGAGTATACTGCGTCAGGTCATTTGTCCCAATACTAAAGAAGTCGACTTCTTTCGCCAGATGGCGGGCAATCACTGCCGAGGCTGGCGTTTCCACCATAATGCCCACTTCAATGGTCTCATCAAAGGATTTGCCCTCTTCGCGCAGTTGCGCTTTCAGCAGCTCCAGCTCGCCTTTCAGGATGCGAACTTCTTCTACTGAAATAATCATTGGGAACATGATGCGTAATTTACCGAAAGAGGAGGCACGCAGAATTGCGCGCAGCTGCGCATGCAGAATCTCTTTACGGTCCATCGCGATACGGATCGCGCGCCAGCCGAGGAACGGGTTGTCCTCTTTCGGCAGGTTCATGTAAGGCAGATCTTTGTCGCCACCGATATCCATGGTACGCACGATGACCGCCTGTGAACCCACAGCTTCCGCCACGGCTTTGTAAGCCTGGAACTGCTCTTCTTCAGTTGGCAGTGAATCACGGTCCATAAACAGGAATTCGGTACGATACAAGCCAACGCCTTCAGCGCCGTTACGTTCAGCACCCGCGACGTCGCGCACTGTACCGATGTTGGCGCAGACTTCAACCTGATGTCCGTCCAGCGTAATCGCGGGCAGATCTTTCAGTTTAGCCAGCTCATGCTTCTCAGACAGGTATTGTGTCTGAATGGCTTTCAGCTCTTCCAGCACATCTTCTGATGGATTAACGTAAATTTTATTGTTCACGCCATCGATGATCAGGAAATCACCGTTTTTCACGGTTGCGGTGACGTTGCCGGTGCCGACAATGGCAGGCAGCTCAAGCGAACGCGCCATGATCGAGGTGTGAGAAGTACGGCCACCCAGATCGGTAATAAAGCCCAGCACCTTTTTCAGGTTCAGCTGTGCGGTTTCTGAAGGCGTTAAATCTTTGGCCACCAGAATAGATTCTTCAGCAATCGCGCTCAGGTCGACAATGTGCAGACCCAAGATGTTCTGCAGCAGACGCTTACCGATATCACGTACATCAGCCGCACGCTCTTTCAGGTATTCATCGTCCAACTCTTCCAGCGCAACGGCCTGGCCTTCGATCACAGAGTGAGCGGCAGCATCAGCAGTGGCGTGATCTTTTTTAATCAGGTCGATGATTTCCTGCTCAAGCTCTTCGTCTTCGAGCAGCATGATGTGACCTTCAAAGATCGCAGCTTTCTCTTCACCGAAGGTTTCACCGGCTTTAATGCGAATGGCTTCGAGCTGTGAAGCAGCGCTGCTGCGTCCATCGAGGAAGCGCTGAACTTCCTGCTCAACCTGATCGTCGGTAATTTTTTTACGGCTGATGACGATCTCATCTTCCTTCAGCAGCAGTGCGTTGCCGAAAGCGATACCCGGTGATGCTAAAATGCCTGAAATCATAACCCTACCTTTTAATCACGATGGCTCATTGACCCAATGCGTCGCCACTGTCGCGGAACAGTACTCTAAAGATGCAATAACGCGGACAGGTTGTCCGCGATCAAGATATTTGCACTCAATGGGGCAAAGGGGTCGGTTTAGTTGCGAACTGAGCCGGTTACTCCAGCTCAGCCATCAGCTTGACCAGGTGCTCAACCGCTTGCTGCTCATCTTCACCTTCAGCAGACAGCGTAACAACCGTACCCTGAGTCAGACCCAAAGTCTGCAGTTTGAACAGGCTTTTCGCGCTGGCGGATTTGCCATTGGAAGTCACAGTGATTTCTGACTGGAAAGCCTTTGCTTCTTTCACGAACTGAGCTGCAGGACGGGTATGAAGGCCGTTAGGTGCGGTAATGGTAACTTCTTGCTGGAACATTCTATTTCCCCAACTTTATCAGGTTTGGTGTTATGGATCTAAAGTCTAGCCTGGAGCCGTAACTTTAGCCTGTGTAGGTGCGCTGGTATGGCATTAAGCTCACCAAAAAATGCGCTCGAATGAGTACGTCATTAACAGTGACAGATCAAAAACTGCACGAATACGTCACTCTTCTCATTATGCCGTGATTCGCCGTTTCGCCAAATCAGTAAATCGATTCAGCTTGATCCACTTCAAAGGGAGATTAATTTCAGGCACCGAAATAATTGGAAGCTTAAATACCAGAGCCCCATCACTGAAAGCAATCTGTCTGGTGATAAAAGTGAGATCTGCACCACAAAAAAGCACCCATTTGGGTGCTTTTTTCGTCAGTTTCAGAATTCTGGTATCACTGCTGCAGTTCTTTCTCAGTGAAAAGATCGGCAAACAGTGCAGTACTTAAATAGCGCTCGCCGGAGGAGGGCAGAATCACCACAATATTCTTATTGGCAAAGGCTTCATCTTCCTGCAACTTCAACGCTGCGGCAACTGCGGCGCCCGAGGAGATCCCTGCCAGAATGCCTTCCTCTTCCATCAGCTGGCGTGCGGTGCTGATAGCTTCTTCGTTAGTGATCGCCACAACACGGTCAATCAGTTTCAGATCAAGGTTACCCGGAATGAAGCCGGCACCGATGCCCTGAATTTTGTGCGGGCCTGGCTTAATCTCTTCGCCAGCCAACGCTTGGGCGATAACAGGAGAATCAGTCGGTTCAACCGCAACGGTAATAAGCTCTTTCTTACCTTTGGTGTTTTTGATGTAGCGGCTCACGCCAGTCAGCGTACCGCCCGTGCCGACGCCAGCGATGAATACATCCACTTCGCCATCGGTATCTTCCCAGATTTCTGGGCCGGTGGTTTTCTCGTGGATTTCAGGGTTTGCCGGATTGCTGAACTGCTGCAGCAGGACATATTTATCGGGATCGCTGGCAACAATCTCTTCCGCTTTGGCGATGGCACCTTTCATGCCTTTTGGACCTTCGGTCAGCACCAGGTTCGCGCCCAACGCTTTGAGCAACTTACGGCGTTCAATCGACATGGTTTCTGGCATGGTCAGCGTCAGCTTGTAACCGCGCGCTGCGGCCACATAAGCCAGGGCAATACCGGTGTTACCACTGGTGGGTTCAACCAGTTCAACACCCGGTTTTAGAATACCGCGTTTTTCCGCGTCCCAAATCATATTGGCACCGATACGGCATTTGATGCTGAAGCTCGGGTTGCGCGACTCGACCTTAGCCAGAATGCGGCCGTTACCGATGCGGTTCAGTCGAACCAGCGGCGTATGACCAATTGTCAGAGAGTTGTCTTCATAGATCTTACTCATAGCTCGTCCTTAACTGTATGAAATATTGGGAACCCTCAGAGCATACCTTTTCTGCCGATGTGCGGAAGGAAAGAAATCGCATATCTATATAGCGCACAACCATAAGCCTTATGCAAAAATGCATAAGGCAATTTAACGCTTTAATGACGCGCATGCTGCGGGCGGTAACGATCCACCCACATTGCCGTTGCGCCGCACACGGCGACAGGCAAAATGGCCAGATTGATAATGGGAATCATGGTGAACAGGCTTACCAGCGCACCAAACTGCATATTTGCCGTTTTATGCTGGCGTAAAGCCCGGCGCATCTGATGGAAGCTCACCTTGTGATTATCAAACGGATAGTCGCAATATTGCACCGACAGCATCCACGCACTGAATAAAAACCATAGAATGGGGGCGACGGTTTGTCCAAATCCGGGGATGAAGTGAAGCAGTAATAAACCGAGCGCTCGCGGCAAGTAGTAGCCGAGCTTCTGTAATTCTCGCTTCATGATGCGTGGAACATCTTTTACCAGCCCCATCCAGCCGCTATCGGGCAGCGGTGTACCCGTCAAACGACCTTCCAGCTGTTCAGCAAGTAAGCCGCAAAACGGTGCGGCAAGTAAGTTAGCGAGGGTTGAAAAGAAATAGCTGAACACCAACACAATCGTAATTACCGAGAGTGGCCACAGCAGATAGCTCAACCACTGCAGCCAGTCAGGGATATACGACATCATGGCAGGGATCCACAAACCAAGACGCTGGAACAGCCAGATAAAGGCTCCGCCAAGCAGCAGGATGTTGATCAGTAGCGGCATGATGACATAGCGACGAATGCCTGGCAGGCGCACCAGTTTCCATCCTTCGGCAAAGTAGTGAACACCATTAAATGTTGAGACTGAATTCACTGCGGGCATAGCGAGCCTTTCTCCTAAAAATAGCGGCGCGAACATCATAACCTGGCTTTTTATCGGCTACAGGCATGCTTTGCGCGAAAAAACAGCAAAAAAGCGTGGGGCAGCTATCTAATTTGTCAGAAAATACTGCACAGACTTGCACTTGTTTAGCTGGGCAAATACAGTTAGAGGATAAAGTTTGCCGTGGTGGCAAGGTATTGGAACAACAGAGAATACAATGATGCAGGATTTGCGTCTGATATTAATCGTTGTTGGCGCGATCGCCATAATAGCGCTGCTACTTCATGGACTGTGGACCAGCCGTAAAGAGCGCTCCTCCGTGTTTCGTGATCGCCCGCACAAACGTCTTAAACAGCGCGAAGAAGCCGATGAAGATCTGCTGAGCGAAGAAGATGATGATGACGTCGGCGAAGTCCGCGTGCGCCGTCATCGTGATGCTGATGAAGAGCCTGAATTTACGCCACGTCCGGTTAATCCGTCACGTGCACCTGAGCCTGCGCGTCAGCCAGTATCACGCCAATCCGATCCCTTATTAGGTGATCCGCTACTTGATGATGAGCCGGAAACCCGGAAACCCGCTGCCCCGCTTCAGGCGCCACCGGTCAAGCCAACCCCAGCACCTGTAGCACAGCCGATTCAGGCTGATCCTTTATTGGATAATGAGCCGCTTTCAGCCACTCAGCCTGCGCCAGAGTTCCAGGCGGCAGAAGAGCCTGAGTTGGAACATGAAGCGCCTGTCGCGCATCACAATGAAGCGCCGCAGCAAGCTGCAGCGCCGGGCAGTAAAAAAGAAGCGGTGTTAGTGCTGCACGTCGCTGCACATGCAGGTGGTGAACTGAACGGTGAAGCGCTGTTGCAGGGCATTCTGCAGGCTGGCTTCCAGTTTGGTGAAATGAACATTTTCCATCGTCATCTCAGCCCGGCAGGCAGCGGCCCAGTGCTGTTCAGTTTGGCGAACATGGTGAAACCAGGTTCTTTCGATCCGGATGAAATGGGCAATTTCTCCACGCCGGGCATCTCCATCTTTATGATGGTGCCGTCATACGGTGATGCGAATCAGAATTTCAAACTAATGCTGCAATCCGCCCAACGTATCGCTGATGATGTTGGCGGCGTGGTGCTGGATGATGAGCGTCGCATGATGACGCCACAGAAGCTGGAAACCTACAAGACGCGTATTCGCGAAGTTATCGGTTAATCGCCGCTAACTGAATCAAACTAAATACAACCCCCGCATGTCGGGGGTTTTTTATCGGATAAGAGACTATGAAATCGGTTCAGGAGCAGATCACCGCGCTGCGCACCACGTTACGTCACCACGAATATCTCTATCACGTGATGGATACGCCGGAAATTCCGGATGCAGAATATGACCGATTAATGCTGCAACTGCGCGAGCTGGAAAGTGCTCATCCTGATTTGATTACGCCTGATTCACCTACGCAACGCGTGGGCGCGGCACCGCTGGCCGCTTTTGAACAGGTGCGCCATGAAGTACCGATGTTGTCGCTGGATAACACCTTTGACGAAGCGGGCTTTCTTGCCTTCAACAAACGCGTGCAGGATCGCCTTAAAAGCACCGACGACCTGACTTACTGCTGTGAGCTCAAGCTGGATGGTTTAGCGGTAAGTTTGCTCTACGAAGATGGCTTGCTGGTTCGTGCAGCAACGCGCGGCGATGGCACTACCGGCGAGAACATTACGGCGAACGTGCGCACCATTCATGCTATTCCCCTGCGCCTGCATGGCGACAACATTCCCGCGCGCTTAGAAGTGCGTGGCGAAGTATTTATCACCGAAAGCGGCTTTGAAAAGCTCAACCAGGAAGCGCGTCGTACCGGCGCTAAAGTCTTTGCAAACCCACGTAATGCAGCGGCGGGTTCATTGCGTCAGCTTGACCCACGTATCACTGCTAAACGTCCTCTGACCTTCTTCTGCTACGGTTTTGGTCTGTTAGAAGGCGGTGAAATGCCCGCCAGCCATTGGCAACGTCTGCAGCAGTTTAAGGCGTGGGGATTGCCGGTTACCGATCGTATTCGTCTGGCGCATAGCGCCGAAGAAGTGCTGGCATTTTATCGTCAGGTTGAGCAGGAGCGTCCATCGCTCGGGTTTGACATCGATGGTGTGGTGATAAAAGTCGATTCACAAGCGCTGCAGGAGCAGCTTGGCTTTGTGGCTCGTGCGCCGCGTTGGGCGGTAGCGTTTAAATTCCCGGCGCAGGAACAGATGACGTTTGTGCGCGATGTCGAGTTCCAGGTAGGTCGTACCGGCGCGATAACGCCAGTAGCGCGCCTGGAGCCGGTGCAAGTGGCTGGCGTGATCGTAAGTAACGCCACGCTGCATAACGCCGATGAAATCGCGCGACTTGGGTTGCGCATTGGCGACAAGGTGGTGATCCGTCGTGCGGGTGATGTCATTCCGCAAGTGGTCAACGTGGTGGAGTCTGAGCGCCCGCAAGAGACGCGCGAAATTGTCTTACCCAGTCATTGTCCGGTTTGTGGTTCTGACGTAGAACGCGTTGAAGGCGAAGTGGTAACGCGTTGTACCGGCGGCCTGATATGTGGTGCGCAGCGCAAAGAGGCGCTCAAGCATTTCGTCTCACGTCGTGCGATGGATGTTGATGGCATGGGCGACAAAATCATCGATCAGCTGGTGGAAAAAGAGTACGTGTTAACGCCAGCCGATCTGTTCCGTCTGACTGCCGGTAAGCTAACCGGACTGGATCGTATGGGGCCAAAATCGGCGCAGAATGTCGTCGATGCGCTGGAAAAGGCCAAACTCACTACCTTGCCGCGTTTCCTGTACGCGCTGGGCATTCGTGAAGTCGGTGAAGCCACTGCCGCCAACCTCGCCAACCACTTTGGCGAACTGGAAAAAGTAATGAATGCCGATCTTGATGCGCTGATTGAAGTGCAGGACGTGGGCAAAGTGGTAGCGACGCATGTGCGTAACTTTATGGACGAAGAGAGCAACCGCGCCGTTATTCGCGATCTTACGGAAGAGATTGGCGTGCATTGGCCGCCGGTTGAAGTGGTGAATGCAGAAGAGATTGATAGTCCGTTTGCCGGTAAAACCGTGGTCCTGACGGGCTCACTGTCGCAGATGAATCGTGATGATGCCAAAGGGCGTCTGGTAGCGCTGGGGGCTAAAGTCAGCGGCAGCGTGTCGAAGAAAACCGACTTACTGATCGCCGGTGAAGCGGCCGGTTCCAAGCTGGCGAAAGCGCAGGAGCTGGGTATTCCGGTGATCGACGAAGCGGAAATGATTCGTCTGCTCGGAGCCTAACGTGGATAAACAGCAGCTGGTTGAAATTGCCAATACCGTGATGCCGTTCGGCAAATATAAAGGCCGGGTACTGATTGATGTGCCGGAAGAGTATCTGTTGTGGTTCGCGCGCAAAGATGAATTTCCGGCCGGTAAGCTAGGTGAATTAATGCAGTTAACGTTGGTGATCAAGAGTGAGGGGCTGGAAGGTCTGGTCAAACCGCTCAAACGTAGCGAATAACAAAACGGCCCGCATTTGCGGGCCGTTTTCCTTAAGATTTCTGAATTTCAACTGACTGCTGCTGCGCCAGTCTCTTCTCATTGCCGGCCTTATAGCGTTGGGCAATGAAAGAGCACACCATTAATTGCACCTGATGGAAGATCATCAGCGGTAAGACGATAATCCCCACGGAACTGGCTGGGAACAGAATGTTGGCCATGGGTACCCCATTCGCCAGGCTCTTTTTCGAGCCACAGAACAGCACCACAATTTCATCTGCGCGGCTAAAGCCAAACAAACGCGATGCAGCCAGGTTAATCGCCAACGCGATAAACAGTACCAGCACGCTGCCCACTAAAATCCACAGCAAGGTATCAACGCCAACGCGATGCCAGATACCGTTCACCACCGCTTCGCTAAAGGCGGAGTAGACCACCAGCAGAATTGAGGTTTGGTCAGTTTTGCCAATCAGGCTGCGATGTTTCTCAACCCAGGCACCAATCCAGCGGCGCGACAAATGCCCTAAAACAAACGGCACCAGTAGTTGCAGCATGATTTTGCCAATTTGCTCCAGACCATTGCCTGGCATTTCGCTGTGCACATTCATCACCAGATTCACCAGCAGTGGCGAAATAAATACGCCCAGCAGGCTGGAGGCCGAAGCGGCACATACCGCAGCGGCCACGTTGCCACCCGCCATTGAGGTGAAAGCGATGGATGACTGTACGGTCGCTGGCAGAATACACAGATAGATAAAGCCGGTGTAGATCTCCGGGCTCACGTCCACCGGATGCCACCAAACGATCAGCAAGCCAATAATCGGGAAAATGACAAAGGTGCTGCACATAATCCATAGGTGCAAACGCCAGTGGCTGCTCCCGGCAATGATCTTTTCACGCGACAATTTTGCGCCATGCATAAAGAACAGCAGGGCGATGGCGGCGGTGGTCAGATATTCGAAAATGTCGACAAATACACCTTTGGCAGGAATGAAGCTGGCCAGCAGCACGGTGATGATGAGTTTAATCATCATTGGATCGAGGCGTAAAAATCCCATTGTTAAAATCCGGTTAAATTTAAAAAAATGATGGTGCTGATTGTGCGCCCGCTGGGTTTAGAAATAAAATTGATTTATTGCATCAATCTATGAGCATTATCGATGAATTATACCTTACGTCAGCTACGCACCTTTGTGGCAGTCGCACATCACGGCAGTTTCAGTCTGGCAGGACAAGCGATTGGTTTGAGTCAGTCGGCGGTCAGCCACAGCATCAAAGAGTTGGAAGCAGAAATGGGCGTCCGTTTGCTGGATCGTACTACGCGTGAAGTGATGCTCACCGAAGCGGGACAACAGCTGGCCACGCGGCTTAATCGCCTGCTGGACGATCTCAATACCACGGTTTTGGATGTGCGCAGCTATGGCGAACAGCGTCGCGGCACAGTGCGCGTGGCAGCCAGCCAAACGCCTTCTGCACATTTAATGCCGCAATGTCTCGCCAGCAGCCAGCAGCGCTATCCCGATATCCGGGTGATCCTGCACGATAGAGTTCAGCAATGGGTGCTGCAAAGCGTACGCAACGCCGAGGTCGATTTTGGGATTGTCATCGGCCCACTCAATGATACCGATTTCGATAGCGAAGAGATTTTGCAGGAGCCTTTTTTACTGCTGTGCCATGCAGATGATGAGCTGGCGCGCATAGAACAGGCGCAATGGTCAATGCTGGCAGGACGTAATATGGTGCTGCAGGATTATGCTTCTGGCAGCCGCGTTTTGGTCGATGCCGCGCTGCAACAGTTGGCGCTCAGTGTGAATGTGGTGCAGGAAATCGGTCATCCCGCCACGCTTTATCCGATGGTGGAAGCGGGGATTGGTATCAGCATTTTGCCGGCGCTGGCGCTGCCGTTGCCATCAGGACGCAAACTTACGGTGCGACGTCTCTATCCGGAAATTAATCGTAGTTTGATGCTGATAAAGCGGAAAAACCGCTCGCTAACGCCCGCGGCGGAAGCCATCTGGCAAGAAGTGCGTCAGCAGGCAACCCTGCTGACGCAACAACGCATGATGAAACCGGCGTTTTAAACGTAAACGTTGATCTGATTGGTAGCCGTTGGACGGTTAATGCCATCAGCCTGGGGTGCAGCAGGTTGCTGTGCTTCCTGCTTCTGCTGGGCTTTCTCTGCTTGCTGCTGCTCAATCTGCGCGATTTGCGCTTCAATCATTTGAATCTGTGATTGCAGCATCTGCTCCTGCTCAGATTTTTGTTCATCCGTCAGGGTATCGTCGCTGGAAAGATCTTTCAGCTGCTTGGTAATGGTTTGAATCTGTTTATTAAGGCTCGCGATTTCTGAGGTAGAACCGCCACCGCTACTTGCCGTGCTGACACTACTAACGCTTGAGATGGTAGACATGGTTTTCTCCTTGCAATAGACCATTATCGTTATCGGTCAAAGGCTCAGGAGGTTTGAGGGCCGGGAGTGTTAAGCTTGCGAAAAGGTTTTGTAGGGATTGGGTGCTTGAGAGGACGCTAACCTTTGGAGCGCAGAAACGAAAAAAGCGCCCAAAAGGCGCTTTTCTCTGAATTGGTGGGTCGTGCAGGATATGCCTCGGCCCATCCTGGGCCTCGCCCTTCGGGTGATGCTTATGCATCAGCCTGAATCGCTCCCGGCGATTCAGTCGAACCTGCTGCAGGTTCTCACCCTGCACGCTAACCTTTGGAGCGCAGAAACGAAAAAAGCGCCTAAAAGGCGCTTTTCTCTGAATTGGTGGGTCGTGCAGGATTCGAACCTGCGACCAATTGATTAAAAGTCAACTGCTCTACCAACTGAGCTAACGACCCGAAGTGGTGGGTGATGACGGGCTCGAACCGCCGACCCCCTCCTTGTAAGGGAGATGCTCTACCAACTGAGCTAATCACCCACTTCGTACTGCTTAACAAGAGTGTCATCTGACTAAGATATGGTGGGTGATGACGGGCTCGAACCGCCGACCCCCTCCTTGTAAGGGAGATGCTCTACCAACTGAGCTAATCACCCATATCTTATCTCTTGTTCACTGCGGGCCAACTCTAAAAAATTCATTTAAGAGTGGTGGGTGATGACGGGCTCGAACCGCCGACCCCCTCCTTGTAAGGGAGATGCTCTACCAACTGAGCTAATCACCCCCGCTGTGTGGAGTCGCATTATAGGGATCCTTCAAAGTGAGTCAACGGTTTTTAAAACTTAAATGTGCGTTCGCTTTAAAAATAATCATCGTGGGGCGGTTTTAGCCAATGTGCTGGTTTTATTAGCAGAAAAGCGCACGACAAACCGGGATGCCACCGCGACAATCATTGAGGAATCAGCCTCACCTGCTAGAATGTGCGCACTGTTTTTTCGCGTTAACCCGTTTTTTTGTCATCCAGACAATGAAACCTGCGCATTTAAGGCAATGCTGAATGAAAATCAAAACTCGCTTCGCACCCAGCCCAACGGGCTATCTGCACGTAGGCGGTGCTCGTACTGCTCTTTACTCCTGGCTTTATGCTCGCCATAACCACGGCGAATTTGTGCTGCGTATCGAAGATACCGATCTGGAGCGCTCCACACCGGAAGCCATCGAAGCCATTATGGATGGTATGAACTGGCTGAGCCTCAACTGGGATGAAGGTCCGTATTATCAGACCAAACGTTTTGATCGCTACAACGCGGTGATCGACGACATGCTGGAAGCGGGTACGGCTTATAAATGCTATTGCAGCAAAGAGCGTCTGGACGCGCTGCGTGAAGAGCAGATGGAAAAAGGTGAAAAGCCACGTTACGACGGCCGCTGCCGCGACAGCCATGATCATCATGCTGCCGATGAGCCGTGCGTGGTGCGCTTCCGCAACCCGCAGGACGGTTCCGTCATCTTTGACGACCAGATTCGTGGTCCAATTGAATTCAGCAACCAGGAACTGGATGACCTGATCATTCGTCGTACCGATGGTTCGCCAACCTACAACTTCTGTGTGGTGGTGGATGACTGGGATATGGGCATCACTCACGTGATCCGTGGTGAAGACCATATCAACAACACGCCGCGCCAGATCAACATCCTTAAAGCCATCGGTGCAGAAGTCCCCACCTATGCGCACGTCTCGATGATCCTTGGCGATGACAGCAAGAAACTCTCTAAGCGTCATGGTGCAGTCGGCGTAATGCAGTATCGCGATGATGGCTACCTGCCGGAAGCGCTGCTCAACTATCTGGTGCGTCTCGGTTGGTCACACGGCGATCAGGAAATTTTCAGCGTGCCGGAAATGGCAGAGCTGTTCACTCTTGATGCGGTGAGCAAATCAGCCAGTGCTTTCAATACGGAAAAACTGCAGTGGCTGAACCATCACTACATTAATACGCTGCCGCCGGAGTACGTCGCTACGCAGCTGCAGTGGCACATTGAGCAGCAGAAGATCGATACCCGCACCGGCCCGGAGTTGGCGAAGCTGGTGACTCTGCTCGGCGAACGCTGCAAAACGCTGGTAGAGATCGCCGCGTCGTGCCGTTACTTCTATGAAGAGTTTGACGCCTTTGATGCTGACGCGGCGAAGAAGCATCTGCGTCCGGTAGCCCGTCAGCCGCTGGAAGTGGTACGCGATAAACTGGCAGCGATCGGTGATAGCGACTGGAATGCCGAGAATGTGCACCATGCTATCCAGTCTGCAGCTGATGAGCTGGCGCTGGGGATGGGCAAAGTAGGTATGCCGCTGCGTGTCGCCGTGACCGGTTCAGGCCAGTCACCGGCATTGGATGTCACAGTCGAAGCCATTGGCCGCAGCCGCAGCGTGGCGCGCATTGAGAAGGCGCTGGCTTTCATCGCTGAGCGTGAAGCTAACGCATAATGTGACGTTGGAGCGTTAAAAAGCCGGAAGCATCTGCTTCCGGCTTTTTTATTCTTCCTGAATCCCTAACCGTTCCAGTACGCCGCGAATTCCTTCCCGCAACAACAACGCGGCAAATTGCTCTTGCTCCGCCGCGGTCATTTGCTGGACAGAATTTATTAATAACGCAGGTAACGTATTTTGCTGTGCACCGTAATTAGCCGCCGGTTCGTTCGCGTGGCGGGTGGATTGAACAAAGCTCTTTACGCGCTCATCAATATGGATTAATCGCGCTTTACCGCCCTGAACACCGGGCTTTGGCGTGGTTGTCCAGTTTTCACGCTTAATCCATTTATTCACCGTTTGCCGACTGTAGCCCGTTTCCAGCGCGAGCTCCTCGGGGGTAAGCCATTCCTTTTTCACGATGCTGTCCCTGTTAAATACATTAGTTCTACATATTACAACAAAACGTAACGGGGAAAAGTAACCTGGGTAGAAAATGCCTTCTGCGCTCCAACAAAAGGCAAAATTCGGTTATTGCGCTTCGTTGACGACGGGTTGTTCCGGGCGGAAGGCGATGAAATAGGTGAGACCAACGAAAATTGCTCCTCCCACACCATTACCCAGGAATACTGCAATCACGTTTGGCGCAAACTCCGCCCAGCTCATCTGTCCGGCAAAAATCGCTGCCGGGACAATAAACATGTTGGCGACAACGTGCTGGAAGCCAATTGCGACGAAAGCCATTACCGGGAACCACATGCCGAAAATTTTGCCCACCACATCTTTGCTGGCAAAGGCGAGCCACACCGCCAAACACACCAGCCAGTTGCAACCCACACCGGAAATAAACGCATGCAGGAAATCGGCATTCACTTTGGCGTGTGCAATCGCTACGGTTTTCTTCAGATAGTCACCTTCGGTCATGCCCAACATGTGACCAAAAAACCATGCTACCGCAACGCTGCCAATAAAATTGGCGACGGTCACCCAAAACCAGTTACGCAGCACGCTAAAGCCACTGATGCGACGCGCGAACCAGGCGATGGGCATGGTCATCATATTGCCGGTTAGCAGTTCACCGCCCGCCAGCACCGTCATAATTAAACCTACCGGGAAGACGGCGGCACCCAGTAGCACGCCGAATGAACCCCATTCAGCAGGCAGTTGGTTAATCACATGCAGATCGAGCAGGAAGCCTGTGGCGATAAAGGCTCCGGCCATAAAGCCCAAAATTAATAAGGTGGAGATAGGAAGGCGGCTTTTAGCCACGCCAGCTTGAATCGCCAGCTGAGCGATTTCTTTAGGTGTATGCAGCGACATAGTTCACTTTTCTTTTATTAAACAAAGGGGGACGTTGCTGGCCGGTCATTGAAAGAAATCCCTGGAAGGATGACCGGTTAATTAGCGCGCTAAGTTTTACACGCACTATTAACGAAAACAAGACTGTTACTAACATCTTTAACCTGAAGTTAACGCTATGTTGAGGCCGGGTTTGAGAAGCCATGCGATTAAATGCATATAACTCTGCGCAAACGGCAATGAGGTGCTGAAATAAAAGCCATGCAGGCATGGGGTTGACGCCTTTTTCAGCGATCAAACACAGAACGAGAATTTGACGTTGACACTCAACAGTCGGTTTCATATTATCCCGTCCGTCGAGTTTACTCGGCAGTTTTTCGGTTCGGGGGTATAGCTCAGCTGGGAGAGCGCTTGCATGGCATGCAAGAGGTCAGCGGTTCGATCCCGCTTATCTCCACCAAACCGCTCCCAACGGTTTGACCGAAAAATGATTTCCAGATGTGGGGGTATAGCTCAGCTGGGAGAGCGCTTGCATGGCATGCAAGAGGTCAGCGGTTCGATCCCGCTTATCTCCACCAAATCTCTGTTCGTTCTGAACGCATGATTAAATAACCACGAAGAACCTATAGCGACGCAGTTAATGCGCGGTTTTGCTATTTCAAATTCAAATGCGCACTAAAATGCGCCGCTACACATGTTGTAAGCAGCGCTTTTTTATCAGGCGGTTGCGGCCTGCGGCTGCAATTGCAGCACACGGAAACCGTGTGTGCCATCGCGATCCAGCTGCGCCACCAAGCCATACTCCCAATCCAGATAGGCCTGCATCACGCCGGGTTCAATATCGGTGCCTTCATACGGGCGGCGATAGCGATCGATCGCGGGTGAAAGTAGCTGCTGCTCACCTTGCTCTGTCGGCAGTTCCGCAGCGCGCCATGCGGCGTTACCCCCTTCCAGCACGAACACCGGCTTGCCGGTTAACTCTGCCACTTGTTCCACCGCGTAACCGGCCAGCAGACTGCTGCCGCAGGTCAGCACATAACGACGCGCCTCAGGCAGCAGCGCTTTACCTTGCTGCTGCAGGGTAGAGCGCAGTAACCAGGCCGCACCCGGAATATGGCTGTTAAGGTGATTGGCGCGGGTAGTGAAGTCCAGCACCTGCGTCTGGCCCTCTTCCAGCCATGCCGCTAACTGTTGCGGTGACACGAATTCGGGTTGAGCGACTGGCGGCACCTGTGCCTTCCAGTTACCGGTTTCACTGAAATCACTGGCCTGCAGTTCTTCCAGTACCGAAACCTGCCAGCCAAGCTGTGCCAACCAGGAGGCGGTCATATTGGCGCGGACGCCATCATCATCAATCAGCACAATCCGTGCGCCACGCACGCTAGCGTAATGGTCGGTTTCCTGTACCAGCTGGCCACCAGGCACGTGGCGGCTGCCGGGCAGATGTCCGGCGGCATACTCTTCGGCATCACGCACATCAAACAGATAGGTGGTGCGCGTTTCCTGCTGCCAGCGTTTAAGCGTGGCCAGTGGGATACGTTCCACACCCGCACGGTCAGCGATGCTGCGCGCACTATTCGCCGCCTGACGCTGTGCCGTTTCGCTGGTCTCGCCATAGCGGCGCGCCTGACCTTTATCCAGCGCATGTCCAGCCAGCGTCCAGCCAATAGTGCCATTACGCAGCGCGAATACCGGATTACGCACGCCGGCATTCACCAGCGATTGCGTGCCGATGATGCTGCGGGTGCGACCAGCGCAGTTCACAATTACCGTGGTTTCCGGTGATGGCGCGATATCACGTACGCGCAGCACCAACTCTCCGCCAGGCACGCTAGTGGCGCCAGGGATACTCATGGTTTGGTACTCGTCGAAGCGACGCGCATCCAGCACTACCACGTTGGCTTCGCTATTAATCAGCTGATGTACTTCGTCCGCTGACAGGGAAGGGGTGTGATTGTGGTGCTCAACCAGCTCGCCAAATGCTTTGCTGGGTGAGTTCACATCGATAAACAGTTCACCGCCTGCCGCCTGCCAACCGGTTAAATCATCGGCCAGCAGAGCAACGTTGCTGTAACCCTGTGCGGCAATGCGTTCAGCGGCGGTTTGCGCCAGGCCTTCGCCATTGTCATACAGCGTGATAGCGGTGGTGCACTGCGGAATACGATCCAGCAGCTCAAGCTCCAGCTTGGAAAGCGGAATATTAACCGCAAACAGCGGATGCGCGGTGGCAAACAGCGCTTCATCACGCACATCAATCAGCGCCACTTCCTGCTGCTGACGCAGGGCATCAATAATTTCCGCCGCCTGGCGTAAAGGAAAAACGGCTTTAGTCATGTGAAAGGTCCCAAATGTTCGGTAAGTAACGGTTGCTGTAACCGGAGATAAACGTTTTTTCGCTGCCGTCTTCGCGATAGACCGCGCGTTTTACTGCACCAATGTTGGCGCCATAAACGTGAATGCTAATGGAGACGCGGTCGTCATAGGCATTGCTGACGCGATGAATATCGCCAACCGTCGGCGATACCGCTTCGACGCTGCCGGGATCGAGTCGCACGGGAGCACCTTCCGGCTGTAAACCGTTGGGTCCAGGCTGCCACGATTGTGAAATTTCCGCGCCGCGCAGCATGCCAATTAATCCCCACACGCGATGGTCGTGAATGGGCGTTTGCTGGCCCGGTCCCCAGACGAAGCTCACCACCGAGAAGCGCTGCTGGGCATCAGCGTGCAGCAGATATTGTTGATAGTGTTCTGGATGGGGCTGTGTGAAGGCGTCGTCCAGCCAGTCGTCATGACGAATCAACTCGCCGAGCCATTCGCTGCCACGCTGCAAAATCGTGGTTTCCGCGGGCTGGGTATCTAACAGATTGGCCAGATTAGCGACGAAGTCGCGCAGGCGGTGATGCTGATAATGGCTCATGAGGCTCAGGCGCTCCTTTTATCAGCGGCAGAGAGCGCAGCAACTTTCTCGCGCGTCATAGGAATCAGCTCGCGCCCATACTCCACCGCATCGTTAAGCGGGTCGAAGCCGCGAATCAGCACGCTATGAATGCCAAGGCGATAGTATTCCAGCAGCGCATCGGACACTTGCTCTGGCGTTCCCACCAATGCGGTGGAGTTGTAGCCGCCCTGAACCAGCTTCGCCACGCCAGTCCACAGCACTTTATCCAGGCGATCGCCTTCGTTGGCGGCAGCGAGTAAACGCTGCGCCCCGACGCTCTGCGGCTTGGCCTTACCAAAAGCAAAGCCGCTTTCCGTAAGCTGTTTCTCGGCGGTGGCGCGGATATGTTCAGCACGTTCCCAGGCTTCTTTTTCCGTTTTGCCAAGAATCGGGCGGAACGAGATATTAAAGTTAATCTCGCGGCCCTGTTTGGCGGCAGCGGCACGCACGTTGCGCACGGTTTCTTCGGCTCCTTTCAACGGTTCACCCCATAGCGCGAACACATCGGCATGGCGTGCCGCCACCTCAATCGCCTCCTGCGACGATCCGCCAAAATAGACCGGCAGTTTTTTCTGCAGTGGTTTGATGGCGGAGAACGCCTGTTCAGCCTGATAAAACGCACCTTGATGATCGTAAGGCTGCGAGGACTCCAGGCTCTGCTTCAGCACGGTGAGGAACTCATCGCTGCGCGCATAGCGTTCGGCTTTATTCAGGAAGTCACCATCGCGCCGCTGCTCGACATCGCTGCCGCCGCTGATGATGTGCACGGCTAAACGGCCGTCGGTTAAGTGGTCGAGCGAGGCCAGTTTGCGTGCTGCCAGGGTTGGTGCGACAAAGCCTGGACGATGCGCCAGCAGAAACTTCAGCGTCGAGGTATGCGCAGCGGCGTGGGCAGTAACCAGAAAACCATCCGGTTGATCTGACCAATAGCCGACCAGAATGCGATCAAAGCCGGCTTCCTCATGCGCGCGCGCAAAACGGGCAATGTAATCTTTATCGAACAGCGGGCCGCTGGCCGGGATGATTTCGGAAGCGAGGCGGTGGCCAATCATGCCAAGGAATTGAATGCTCATGCGGTTCTCCTGAAGTGACGTCATGGAGAAAAACTACGGGCGCAGGCGGTATGAACGGAAATTCAATATTGTGCAAAGGTTTTGCATTTAACGGTGAAGCGGGTGATAGCGCGGGGAAAGCTGCGGAGCGACGAGATAGAACCGATTGAAATAATTAAGAAGAGAAGGGCGAGCCGCAGCTCGCCCAGACTATCAGAAGGCCAGCACTAAACCGGCGATGGCGGCAGACAGCACGCTCACCAGGGTTGAGCCGTACAGCAGTTTCAGGCCGAAGCGCGAAACCACGTTACCTTGCTCTTCGTGCAAACCTTTAATCGCACCCGCCACAATCCCGATAGAAGAGAAGTTAGCAAAGGAGACGAGGAATACAGACAGAATACCTTCCGCATGTGGCGAAAGCTGACCGGCGATTTTCTGCAGATCCATCATCGCCACGAATTCGTTGGACACCAGTTTGGTCGCCATGATGCTGCCAACCTGCAGCGCTTCGTGTGAAGGAACGCCCATCACCCAGGCAAACGGATAGAACACATAACCCAGCACACCCTGGAAGCTGATACCGAAGATCAAATCGAACAAGGCGTTCAGACCAGAAATCAGCGCGATAAAACCAATCAGCATCGCCGCCACGATAATCGCCACTTTGAAACCGGCGAGAATGTATTCGCCCAGCATTTCGAAGAAGCTCTGACCTTTATGCAGATCCTGCAGCTGCAGGTCTTCTTCGCTATCAACGCGGTACGGGTTAATCAGCGACAGCACAATAAAGGTGCTGAACATATTCAGTACCAGCGCAGCCACCACATATTTTGGCTGGAGCATGGTCATGTAGGCACCGACAATCGACATGGAAACGGTCGACATCGCGGTCGCTGCCATGGTGTACATACGGCGCTGCGACATCTTGCCGAGGATATCCTTATAGGCGATAAAGTTTTCTGACTGTCCCAAAATCAGAGAGCTAACGGCATTGAAGGATTCCAGTTTCCCCATACCGTTAACTTTTGACAGCACGGTACCGATGCCACGAATCACCCACGGTAAGATGCGGAAATGTTGCAGAATACCGATTAATGCGGAGATGAACACAATCGGGCACAGAACATTCAGGAAGAAGAAGGCGAGGCCTTTTTCGTTCATGTTGCCGAACACGAAGTTGGTCCCTTCGGCCGCATACTTGAGCAGATGATCAAAGACGCCGGCGAAACCCTGTACGAAACCGAGGCCGACTGATGAGTTGAGGAAGAACCACGCCAGCAGTACTTCGATCACCAAAAGTTGGACGATATAGCGAATGCGAATGCTTTTACGATCGTGACTGACCAGCAAGGCCAGCACGGCTACCACCACCAGTGCTAAAATAAAATGCAAAACATGGGACATGTCGGCTCCAAATTTGAGGAGGGTTGTATTTTGTTGCGTATTCTATGTAACGCGTTACTTAAAAACGAGATCAAAACCACATTATAAGTATTCGCTATCGCGATTTTTCTCAGATAAGTCTGACCGCTCACAACCCCGTTACAATTCTCTCACAAGAAATATCCACAAAAACATTGTCTATAAAATGACCCAAGCGTAGAGTCAATTCCGTTGTCCTGGTTTTGGCAAGAACCACCTTTACCAAAATGTATAGCAATGGCTATACTTCATAGCACCATCTATTAATACGATAACTATAACCATATTTCATCTGCCTTGTTCACCTCTTAAGCTGCTCAGGTCAACAAGCATTAAGACAGGGTAAAACTATGCTAGAAAGCCGCACCGCTGAGCGCGCCGCTCGCGGAGCCAGAAAGATTAAGCTTGCGTTGCTGGGCCCCGCCTTTATCGCGGCGATTGGTTATATCGATCCCGGCAATTTTGCTACCAATATTCAAGCCGGCGCCGCCTACGGCTACAAGCTGTTATGGGTGGTGGTGTGGGCCAACGTGATGGCGATGCTGATTCAGCTGATGTCGGCCAAACTCGGCATTGCCACCGGCAAAAATTTAGCGGAGCACATCCGCGATCGCTTTCCGCGCCCGGCGGTATGGTTCTATTGGGTGCAGGCGGAAATCATCGCTATGGCTACCGATCTCGCCGAGTTTATCGGCGCAGCGCTCGGCTTTAAGCTATTACTGGGTATTTCGCTGCTGCAGGGAGCGGTGCTGACGGGGATCGCAACCTATCTGATTCTGATGCTGCAAAGTCGCGGGCAGAAGCCGCTGGAGCTGGTGATTGGCGGCCTGCTGCTGTTTGTTGCGGCGGCGTATATTGTCGAGCTGTTTTTCTCCCAGCCGAAAGTCAGCGAGCTGGTGGTTGGCATGGCGCTTCCATCGCTGCCGACTTCCGATGCGGTTTTCCTGGCTGCCGGCGTGTTAGGCGCCACCATTATGCCGCACGTGATTTATCTGCACTCGGCGCTGACGCAGCACGGTAATAAAGGCAGCAAAGCTGAACGCTACTCCTCGACAAAGCTGGATGTGGCGATTGCGATGACCATCGCGGGCTTTGTCAATCTGGCGATGATGGCCACCGCAGCGGCGGCGTTCCACTTTAGCGGCCACTCTAAAATTGTCGATCTCGACCAGGCGTACTTAACGCTGCAACCGCTGCTGGGTCAGGCTGCCGCCATTGTGTTTGGTTTAAGCCTGGTTGCCGCCGGTCTCTCTTCTACGGTGGTGGGAACGCTGGCAGGACAAGTGGTTATGCAAGGCTTTATCCGCTTCCACATCCCGCTGTGGTTCCGCCGTACCATCACCATGTTGCCGTCCTTTATTGTGATTTGGGCCGGCTGGGATCCAACGCGTATTCTGGTGATGAGCCAGGTGCTGTTGAGTTTTGGTATTGCACTGGCGCTGATTCCGCTGCTGTCATTCACCGGCAACCGTGAATTGATGGGCGATGAGATGGTGAACTCGCGTCTGATGCAGAATGCCGGGCGCTTGATTGTGGTGCTGGTGATCGCCCTCAATCTCTACCTGCTGGTCGGCGAAGCGCTCGGTTGGTAAGCGCGCGATAAACAAAAAATCCCGCTTAATAGCGGGATTTTTTGTTTAGTGATGATGATGATCGTGGTGGCCACGACGATCGTCATGGCGGTGATCGTGACGATGATGTTCACGACGTTCACGTTCATGCCAGCGACGTTCGCGCTCACGTTCATAGGCGCGATGACGTTTCCACTCTTCATGACGCCACCAGCGATTATCATTGTACTGGTAGCGATCGTTCCACCAGCGCGGCTCGCGCCAGCGGCCGCCATCCCAGTAATTACCGTGACGATCGCGATCGCCAAGATGCAGCGTGACGCCGGGACCCAAATTGATGGTGGCGCTATTAGCTTCTGCTGTGTGTATGGCTAATGGGGATAAAGTTGCCAGCAAGGCGGCAAACAAAATTGCACGTTTCATTACTTCTCCTTTTCAGTAGCTTATCTCTGCCACCGTTGCGCTAGTTTGCCACATCGGACCAGGTAAGCCTTGAGAATCAGTCTGAAAACGCTGAGGTAAATCTGAATTGAGAATTTTCTGCTGCGGAGAACGCCCGACAAATGCCGGGCGGGTAAGCGTTTACACTAAGATATTATGGATGGCGCTAATTTCGTCTGTGCTTAGCTCTGGCTGGCTCAACATCTCCACGGCGTCATCAATCTGCGCAGTTTTACTGGCACCAATTAATACCGACGTGACACGCGCATCGCGCAACACCCAGCTCAGGGCCATTTGTGCCAGCTTCTGACCGCGCTGTTGAGCAATCGCCTGCAGCTGACGCACTTTTTCCATCTTCTCTTGCGTCAGCTGGTTCTCATTGAGGAACTTACTGCCGCTGGCGATGCGTGAATCTTCTGGAATGCCCTGCAAATAGCGGTCGGTTAACACGCCACCTGCCAGCGGAGAGAAGGCGATGCAGCCGACGCCGTTTTCGCCCAGCACATCCAGCAAACCCTGCTCTGGCGCGCGTTCAAACATCGAATAACGCGGCTGATGGATCAGGCACGGCGTGCCGAGATCGCGCAGAATCGCAATCGCTTCGGCGGCTTTATCTGCTGGATAGTTGGAGATGGCGGCATACAGCGCTTTACCCTGACGCACCACCTGGTCCAACGCGCGCATGGTTTCTTCCAGCGGCGTTTCGGGATCCGGTCGGTGATGATAGAAGATATCCACGTACTCCAACCCCATGCGTTTCAGGCTTTGATCGAGACTGGAAATCAGATATTTGCGTGAACCCCAATCGCCGTAAGGCCCGTCCCACATGGTGTAACCGGCTTTTGTCGAGATCACCAACTCATCGCGTAGCCCATGAAAATCCTCGCGCAGGATACGACCAAAGTTGGATTCTGCCGATCCCGGCGGTGGGCCGTAGTTATTGGCGAGGTCGAAATGGGTAATGCCGCGATCAAAGGCGTGACGTAGCAATTCACGGCTGTTATCCACGCGCGTACTGTCGCCAAAGTTGTGCCACAAGCCCAGTGAAATAGCCGGTAACTTCAGGCCGCTACGGCCACTACGACGATATTGCATTTGTTGGTAACGTTCGGGATGGGGAAAAGCAGTCATGCAGCGTTCCTGTCTCAAAGGGGAGAAAGTGACATCAGCATAGCAGTGTATGCGTTTACACTAAGGCGAAACGCGCCGAAGATCGCAACTTACAGAATTATCTGTCGTCGTAACGATAGCTTGCCACAAATCCCCGTTTCACGACGGTGAAAATCTCGCCAATTCAGCCACATCGCTAATACTCCTGATCATCCCCTTAACAAGGAGTTGTCGATGAAAACCCTCAATGTTGGCGAGTACTTACTGCACCGTTTACACCAAAGCGGCATCCGCCATCTGTTCGGCGTACCCGGCGATTACAACCTGCAATTTCTCGACAGCGTCATTGCGCATCCGGAAATCGCCTGGGTTGGTTGTTCCAATGAACTTAATGCCGCCTATGCGGCAGATGGTTACGGGCGCTGCAACGGCGCAGCCGCGCTGCTAACCACCTTTGGCGTCGGCGAGCTCAGCGCCATTAATGGCATTGCCGGCAGTTATGCCGAGTATGTACCAGTGATTCATATCGTGGGCGCGCCGGCGAGCAAAGTGCAGCAGCAGGGCGACTGCGTACATCATTCGTTGGGAGACGGCGATTTTGGCCACTTTTTGCGTATGGCGCAGGAAGTGAGTGCCGCCTCTGCGGTGCTGACGGCGGACAATGCGGTGGCGGAGATTGATCGGGTGATTGACGAGGCGTTGCAGCAACATCGTCCGGGCTATCTCTTGCTGGCCGTGGATGTGGCCGCCGCAGAAGTGACGATGCCCGCGGTTAAATCCGATGTGCAACCCCGTCATCATCAGATTGCCGCTGCGTTTGCCGACGCGGCAGAACGCTTGCTGGCACCGGCGCAGCGAGTCGCGCTATTAGCCGATTTCCTCGCCTCGCGCTGGCAATTGCAGCCGCAGTTGGAGACGCTGCGCCAACTGCGAGCGATTCCTGCCGCCACATTATTGATGGGAAAAGGGGTGCTGAACGAGCAGCAGCCGGGTTATGTCGGCACCTATGCGGCTGAAGGCAGCAGCGATGCCGTACGCCAGGCCATTGAAGATACCGATGTCACGCTGTGCGTCGGCGTACGTTTCACCGATACCTTAACCGCCGGATTCACGCAAAACTTGCCGGAAGCGCGGGTCATCGATCTACAGCCGTTTCAGGCGACGGTTGGCGGAGAGGTATTCGCCCCGCTGAGCATGGAGCAGGCGCTGGATGCACTGCTGCCCATTTACCAGCGTCACTGCGCGCATTGGCAGATCGCGGCAGAGATAGAGTGCGAGGAAAATGAGCAAATCGATGCGGCGGTAATCAGTCAGCACGCATTCTGGCAGGCGATGCAGCGATTCCTGCAGCCGGGTGATATTATCCTTGCCGATCAAGGCACCGCCGCCTTTGGTGCCGCAGCGCTGCGTTTACCGCAGGATGCACAACTGCTGGTACAACCGCTGTGGGGATCGATTGGCTATACTTTACCCGCCACCTTTGGTGCGCAAACGGCGCAGCCCGATCGCCGCGTGATCCTGATTATTGGTGATGGCTCCGCTCAGCTTACGATTCAGGAGCTGGGCTCCATGCAGCGCGATGGGCAGCAGCCGATCATCTTCTTACTGAATAATGATGGCTACACGGTTGAGCGCGCGATTCACGGCGCAGAGCAACGTTACAATGATATTGCCCAGTGGAACTGGACTGCGCTGCCGCAGGCGATGAGCCTGCAGTGCGCGGCGCAGAGTTGGCGCATCAGCGAAACGGTACAGCTGGAGGCGGTAATGGCACAATTAATGCGTAATCGTCGCCTGTCGCTGGTGGAAGTGGTGATGGACAAACAGGACTTGCCGCCGCTGCTGCGTAAGGTTACCGCTGCGCTGCATCAGCGTAATAGCCGCTAAATTTCGGATAGTTGCCGCTGTGCAGTGAGGCAGGCGATCGGTAGGCTGTGCAGCATCTTTGAATGGATTACGCCCATCGTGCAGGTGGGCGTTGTTGTTTTATTGGCAGGCTTTTATAGTGTCCTGCAATTGTTTATGACCCAAGCGGAGCAGCAGAAGAATGACAACATACGCCCTGGTCGGCGATGTGGGCGGTACCAATGCCCGTCTCGCATTGTGTGAGGTGGAAAATGGCGCCATCTCGCAAGCCCAAACCTTCTCAACATCAGACTACGACAATCTCGAAGCGGTGATTCGCCACTATCTCGACGAGCAAAAGCAGGACATCAAGCACGCCTGTATCGCCATTGCCTGTCCGATCACCGGCGATTGGGTGGAGATGACCAACCACGATTGGGCATTTTCCACTAAAGCGATGAAACAGAATCTGGCGCTGGAAAGCCTGGAGATCATCAACGATTTCACCGCCGTTTCCATGGCGATTCCGATGCTGAGCGAAAAGGAAGTGATTCAGTTTGGCGGCAAAGTGCCGGTTGAAGGCAAACCCATTGCGATTTATGGCGCTGGCACCGGCCTTGGCGTTAGCCACTTGGTCCACGTGGACAAGCGTTGGATTAGCTTGCCGGGTGAAGGCGGACACGTAGACTTCGCGCCTAACAGCGAAGAAGAGGGTGAGATTCTTGAGGTGCTGCGCGCGGAGATCGGTCACGTCTCGGCTGAGCGCGTATTGTCAGGTGCTGGATTAGTCAATCTGTATCGCGCCATCGTCAAATCTGATGAGCGTGAGCCAGAAAATCTCAAGCCAAAAGATGTCACCGAGCGCGCGTTGAAAGACAGCTGCATCGATTGCCGCCGTGCGCTGTCGCTGTTCTGCGTCATCATGGGTCGCTTTGGCGGTAACCTGGCGCTCAACCTCGGCACCTTTGGCGGCGTGTACATTGCCGGTGGCATCGTGCCGCGCTTCCTCGACTTCTTCAAAGCCTCCGGTTTCCGCGCGGCGTTTGAAGATAAAGGCCGCTTCCGCGACTATCTGGTGGATATTCCGGTGTATATGATTACCCACGATCAACCGGGCTTGCTGGGTGCCGGTGCACATCTGCGCCAGGTGCTGGGCCGCGAGCTGTAATCTTTGCAGGCGAGCGGCTTGCGCCGTTCGCCTTATAACCTCATCAACTGCCGAAAGGCTTTCACCTTACTGCGACTCACCGGCACCTGCGCATCCAAATCGCGCAGCTTCAGCAAATAGGTGTTGTTAAACCACGGCTCGATTTCACGAATTTTGCTCAGATTGACGCAGTAAGAGCGATGGCAGCGGAAGAACTGCTGTTCCGGCAAGCGGCTGCAAAACTCACTGATCACCATCGACATCACATAGGCTTCGCGCCGCGTATAGACAAACGTCAGCTTCTCGTGCGCTTCAACATAGTAGATCTCGTTGATATCGGTGACGATAATGCGCTCATCTTTCAGCAAATTAACGGTTTGGGGTGAGCTGGCAGGCGCGTTCTGCGGTTGCGATTGTTGCTGGGCGCTGGCTTCCAGTTTACGCAACATGGTGACGATGCGAGATTCATGATACGGCTTAAGGATGTAGTCAAACGCGTCCAGTTCAAACGCCTCAACCGCATGCTCTTTCCACGCGGTAATAAATACGATCAATGGCTTATGGGCAAATTGATTGATGTTTTGGGCCAGCAGCATGCCATCCAGCGAAGGAATGTTGATGTCGAGAAAAATGACGTCCACCCGATGGTTTTGCAGATATTTCAGCACCTCCAGCCCATCATCAAAACAGGCCTCAACGCTGATTTGGCTGTGCTGCTGGATCATCCAGCTCAACTCTTGCTGGGCGAGAAACTCGTCTTCAACGATGATGGCTTTCACGCAGAGGTTTCCGTGGTGTGGCGCAGCGGCACAGGCAGTTGCTGACCATTCTTGCTAAGAGTAAAGGCGATTTCGGTGCCCGGATAATGGCGGGTGATGTTCAGGCCCTGGCCGGAGAGCAATTTCACCCGATGATGCACATTTAGCAGGCCAATCTTGTTGCCTGGCATCTCATTACGCGCCACGCGGTTCATCACATCCTCACTGATGCCGTCGCCAGTATCACGTACTGCAACGCGCACGCGATCGCCTAAATCTTTCACGCTCAAAGTGACCACGCCTTTGCCGCGACAGGGTTGAATACCGTGTACAATGGCATTTTCCACCAGCGGCTGAATCAGCAGGCTGGGCAGCGTAAAATGCAGATCCTCATCCACGTCATAAATCATTGTCAGCTTATCGCCGAAGCGCGCTTGCTCAATCGCGATGTAATCTTTCACCTGCCACAGCTCTTTCTTAATATCGATCAACTCGTCATCGTTGAGTTCCAGGTTGTAACGCAGATAGCGCGACAGGTTGATCACCAGCTGGCGCGCGGTGTCCGGATTGAGGCGAATCGAGGCCGAGATAGCATTCAGCGCATTAAACAGGAAGTGCGGGTTGATTTTACTTTGCAGTGCGCGCAGCTCAGCCTTGTTGGCCATCTCGCGAAGCTGCTCAGCGCGTGACACTTCCAGCTGCGTTGAGATGATTTGCGACAGACCAATGGCCATCTCTTTGAGCGATCCGGTGATGCGATGCGCGCGGCGATAATAGATTTTTAGCGTGCCGGTGACTTCCCCTTTTTCCCAAAGGGGAATAACCAGCATCGAGTGAATATCTTTGGTGCGATGCGCCTCATCGTTATTCTTGATAATGATTTTGCCGCTCGCGATAGCCTGCGCGGTGGTCGGGCTAATGGCGTCATCACCGTTGTGATAGTTTTGCTCGCCGTAGCCAACATAAGCGAGGATCTGTTTGTTGTTGGTGATGGCGACCGCATCGGCATGGATATCAGTACGAATGATGTCACACACTTTATGCAGCGACTGGCTATCAATCTGGCGGAACAGCGGCAGGGTCTTGTTGGCGATCTCCAGTGCCAGCTTGGCCTGACGCGCCGCAATCGCCTCTTTTTCACCTTCCACGCTCTGCACCAGCAGCACGATTAACCCAATGCTCGATGCGCCGAGGATCATTGGGAGCGCAATTTCGTACACAATCGACATGCCCAGCGCCATCGGCTTGGCCCACAGCACAATCAGTAGCATGGTCAGGCTTTCGCACAGCATGCCGCCGAGAATACCGGCGCGCCAGCGCTGCTCTTTCGTGACGCGGCGGTTAATGACGCCAGAAGCGATGCCAGCGATGATGCTGGTGATCAGACAGGGCACCGCCGTGACGCCATCGATATCAATCAGATAGCGATGCAAACCTGCAATCACGCCGGTGGCAATACCCACCCACGGGCCAAACAGGATGCCGCCAGACATCACTGCAATCACGCGTACATTGAGCAGTGAGCCGTCAACGTTAATGCCGGACCAGGTGCTGAATAGCGCAAACAGCGAGAAAATCGCGGTCACGGCCACTTTTTCACGCACTGAATGCTCATCTTTTTGCAACAGCTGACGGAACACCCGCATGCGAGTGAGGAAAAACAGGCAAATCAGCATTAGCGCCGCGCGGTCAAATACCGCCAGCAGCATGTCGAAGTGGGAAGGCAAGGGCATCTCTCAGGTCATGCTCGGGAAGCCATGATAAAAAATGTGATCGCGATCCGCCAGCGCCATAACAGTCTGCAGCTGTTTCTTATAGCCAGGATCAATTTTCATCATGGCGACCGAGCCATCCCGGCTAAAAGAGGAAAGCTTGAGTAACAAAAAGAGGATTAGCGAAACCGTGCGCCGATCGCTGGTTGTGGCTCTGCCGGTTTGCTATGTTGCCGTATGCAAAATAGCGGAGCCCAGCAATGCAATTACTCACCCCCCGTTTGTCCCTCAGTCGCTTACAGCCGGAAGACTGGCAGATTTTCAAAGCGGTGCATCAGGATGCCGCGACAATGACGTGGGTGAGTGAAATTCCGGACGAAAATGATATCCGCCAGCGCTTTACCGAGCGTCTGGCGCCATGGCAGGCGAGCAGTTTTCACATGCTGTGTCTGGTGGCGCGTATCCGCGAAACCGGCGAGCCGATCGGTCTGTTTGGCTGCAGCGCCGAATGGCATCCGTATCGCCAGGCGGAAGTGGGATACATGTTGCGCGATGCGTTTACCGGTCTGGGTTATGGCAGCGAAGCGCTTAATGCGCTCTGTGAGTTTTTGCTACAGGCAGAGTTTCATAAGCTAAAAGCGATGGTGATTGAGGGAAATTGGCCGTCGCGCCGCATTCTGGAGAAGAATGGTTTCGCGCTTGAGGGCACGCTGCGGGATAATTATCTGCTAAATGGCCAATGGGTAAGCGATTGGGTGTTTGGCCGCTTGAATCCAAATAATTAAAATTATTTTATTCCGCTCTCGACAATCTTGTTATCAGCACGTTATGTTCTTGGTGCGGTCACCTCATGTGACCCACGTCGCTCGGACGGTCCGGGCGCTTACGTAATCCAGAGGACATCATGGCTGATAACAGCACACCCCGTCGTTTCTCGCGTATTGAACGCCTTCCCCCGTATGTTTTTAACATTACCGCTGAATTGAAGATGGCTGCGCGTCGGCGCGGCGAAGACATCATCGATTTTTCGATGGGAAATCCAGATGGCCCCACGCCGCCGCACATCGTAGAAAAACTCTGCCAGGTGGCGCAGCGCGAAGACACGCACGGTTACTCAACCTCGAAAGGCATTCCCCGTTTGCGTCGCGCTATTTCACGCTGGTACGCAGATCGTTATCAGGTGGAGATCGATCCGGAATCGGAAGCGATCGTCACTATTGGTTCCAAAGAGGGTTTGGCGCACTTAATGCTGGCCACGCTCGATCACGGCGACACCGTGCTGGTGCCTAATCCAAGCTACCCCATTCACATTTACGGCGCGGTGATTGCCGGGGCGCAGGTGCGTTCGGTACCGCTGGTGGCGGGCGTGGATTTCTTCAACGAACTGGAACGCGCGATCCGTGAAAGCTATCCGAAGCCGAAAATGATTATCCTCGGCTTCCCGTCAAACCCTACGGCACAATGCGTTGAGCTGGACTTTTTCGAGCGCGTGATTGCGCTGGCGAAGCAGTACAACGTGCTGGTAATCCACGATCTCGCCTACGCTGACATTACCTATGACGGCTGGAAAGCACCGTCAATTATGCAGGTGCCGGGCGCGCGCGATGTGGCGGTTGAATTCTTTACCCTGTCGAAAAGCTACAACATGGCGGGCTGGCGCATCGGCTTTATGGTGGGCAACAAAGAGCTGGTGGCCGCGCTGGCGCGCATCAAGAGCTACCACGATTACGGTACCTTCACCCCGCTGCAGGTGGCGGCGATTGCCGCGCTGGAAGGCGATCAACAGTGCGTGCGCGATATCGCTGAGCAGTATAAACGTCGTCGCAACGTGCTGGTGAAAGGCCTGCACGAAGCGGGCTGGATGGTCGATTTGCCGAAGGCATCGATGTACGTCTGGGCGAAAATTCCCGATCACTACGCGCATCTCGGCTCGCTGGAGTTCGCCAAGCTACTGCTGCAGGAAGCCAAAGTGTGCGTCTCGCCGGGCATTGGTTTTGGTGATTACGGTGATACCCATGTGCGCTTTGCGCTGATTGAAAATAGCGATCGTATTCGTCAGGCGGTGCGGGGGATTAAAGCGATGTTCCGTGCCGATGGTATCTTGCCGGGAACGGTTAAGGCGCTGGAAGAAGAGGAGTAAGGATTAAGTGGGGCGACAAACGGTCGCCCCGCCTGGCGATTCTACAGCATCAGTACGAAGGTACCGACCCAAAGCAACAGGAAGAAAGAAATTCCCATCAAGGCGTATCTCACAAAACAACTCCTCTGAGCGGTTACCCGGCGGGCGATCCCAAACCCGCGTAACCCGAACAGAATAAGAGAAAGGTGGAGTTCATCATCGCTACACGCTTTCTTCTCAGGTCGCTCCAGGCAAGCCCAGAACAGGATCGAGCGCTAATTTACGCGGATTTGTCTCAAAAATAAATAGGTCACAACTGAGATGTTGCTCACATTTTCAGCGGGTCTCAATTTCCGGTATCGCCGACATGCCTACCCGCAGTTTTGCCAGATCCGGCTGGTTGGCATCCAGCACAATTTTCACCGGTAAACGCTGTACTACTTTGGTGTAATTGCCGGTGGCGTTGTCCGGTGAAATAGCGGAGAACGTCGCGCCGGTGGCTGGCGCAATGCTGTCAACGCGACCGGTAAACACCTTGCCCGGCAACGCATCTACCTTCACGCTGACTCTCTGCCCTTGCTGCACATCTGCCAGCTGCGTTTCCAGATAGTTAGCGGTGATATAGGTTTGCTGCAGTGGCACCACCGCCAGCAAACGTGTGCCGGCACTGACGTAGGCACCAAGGCGCACCGAACGCTGACCGACCATGCCATCGACCGGCGCCACGATGCGCGTATAGGAAAGATTAAGCTGCGCCTGGTCGACGCTGGCCTGCACGGCGGCCACATCGGCAGCGGCCTGACGCACAGCAGCCTGTAATACGCCAACTTGCTTGATCGCCGCAGCCAGCGCCGCTTCGCTTTGACGCACGGTGGCCGAAGCCGAACGCTGCGTCGAGCTGGCTTTTTGCTGATCGTCTGCCGCAATGGTGCCATTTTTATACAGCTGGTTGTAACGTGCGGCACTTTGCCCGGCGTACTGCGCGGAAGCCTGGTTTGCCGCCACGGTCGCTTTCGCCTGGTCAATGGTGGATTGTTGCTGTTCCAACTGCGCCTGGCTGCTCAGGCGTTTGGCTTCGCTGACCTGCAAATTGGCCTGCGCGGTTTCCAGCGCAACGCGGTAATCGCGGTCGTCGAGCGTCGCCAGCAGTTCTCCGGCCTTAACGCGCTGGTTATCCTGCACCTTGACGCTGGCGATATAACCGGAAACTTTCGGCGCCACCAGCGTGTAATCGGCATTCACATAAGCATCGGTGGTGCGGCCATCGTTGCCGGTCATGGTGGACCAGACAAAAAAGGCTATCGCCAGCAATACCAGTAATAGGGCACTCAGCAGCACCGTTCTTTTCATAGCAGAAGCTTGCATATCAATTATCTCGACGTCGTCGTAACAGGTTGAATCAGAGTTTGTGGCGGCCACACGCGTTTCGGCAGCCAGGCGGTTAACAGTAAAAGCAGGGCGGCGAACGCCATCAGCATCTGATAGCAATCACTCAGGCTCAGCACCATTGCCTGATGTTTCAATAAGGTGGCAAAGCCGCTGAGGTTTTCCGTGCTGCTGGCGCTGCCATCGGGCAGCAATGGCAAACTGCTGCTGGACTGGGCGCTGTTGGGAGCCGTCATCAACCACGAACGGCTGGCCGCGTTATCGACCAGCACGTTGGAGTGAAATTTTTCTCGGTGGCTAATAAACCACTCCACCAGCGTGCTGGCGGTGATGCTGGAGAAGCCGCGCACGGTGTTAAACATCGCTGAAGCGAACGGCCCTTCCGGCGGTGCGACCACGCTGGTGGCGCTCATCAATACCGGCAAAATCACCATCGGCTGGCCGAAAGCCTGCAGGATTTGCATCAGCCAGAAATTCTGGCGCGCCCAATCGGTGGTGATATGCATGCCCATCAGGCAGGACGTTACCAGCAGCGCGACGCCCGCCGTCAACATCCAGCGGCAATCGACCCAACGAATATTCAGCAGTGCGGCGATAAGAGGTGCGATCAATAACTGCGGTAAGCCGACGGTTAACGCCAGCGGCGCGAATTGCAGGGTGCGAAAGCCCTGCACCTGCGCCAGATAGGCCGACGGCAGCGCCGAACCCGACAGCGACAGAATCAACACGCCCGCCAGCACCAGTAATCCATGCGCCAGGTTGCGCCTGCTTAGCATCTGCAATTTGAACAGCGGCAGCGGGTGAAACCATTCATTAATAAAGAACACAGTCAGCAACGCCAGCGCGCTGAATAATAGGCCGGCAAATAACGGTGATTCGAGCCAGTCGAGCCGCTCGCCCTGGGTTAGCGCCAGAATTAACAGCGCCATACCGGAGCATCCTGTGAGCATGCCAAATAGGTCTATCTGCTTAAATCGTTCGAGGCGCAGCGGGTCCTGCGGCAAGCCCCAGCTAATCAGCAGCATGGCAATCAACATGGCGGGAACCACTTGCCAGAATACAAACAGCCAGCTGACATCGTCGGTCCAGAATGCCGCCAGTGAAGCGGCCATATTCGGGCCAAAGGTGGCGGTCAGCGCATAGCCCGCCAGGCCGTACAATTTGATCGGCGGTGGCAGAAAGCGCAGCGCGACGGTCATCAGCATTGGCGGCAGCGCACCGCCAAACACGCCCTGCAGCACGCGCAGGGCGATAAACAAGGTGGCGTTTGGCATCAGCGGTAACAGCAGGCCGCTCAGCATAAAGCCCGCAGAGACGCAGAGCGCAAAACGGCGCAGGGAAAAGGTGACGGCGAACCACGGCGCAATCATCATTGCCGCCACTTCAGCGGCCTGATAGGCGGAAATGATCCAGCTGCCTTGATCGTAACTGATGCCGATGGCGGCGCGGATATCCGCTAACGCAATGTCGGTGACGCGATCGTTTAATCCCGACGTGAGCGCGGCAATCAGCACGCCAACCAGTCCCAACGCCAGGCGCAGAGTAAACGGGTGGGGCGCCGGGGCCGCAGTGGGCTGGGCGTTCATAGCAAGCTTCTCGTTATATGGTTGATGCAGTGTATTGCAATGTGATACAGGTGGCATATTACATATCGATATGCTGTATTGCAATGTGATACAGGGTGTAAAAGTGCGATCATTCGCGCTAAAGTAGGGCAGGCCAAAAAGGAACGCATCATGGTTGAACTCCCCTCAAGCCGTGAGGATGAAAAAGCGGGTGGCATTCAGGTCATCGCGCGTGCGGCAAAAATTCTGAATGCGTTGGGTGAACATCCCGGCGGCATGAGTTTGGGTGAAATTGCGCAGGTGGTGGATCTGCCACGATCCACGGTGCAGCGTATTGTCGCCGCGTTGGACAATGCGCAACTGGTACGCAGCAGCGGGGCAGGCGGTTTACGCCTTGGTCCGGCGTTGCTTAAGCTGATCTCCAGCGTGCACAGCGATGTGGTGGAGATCGTGCGTCCCTTCCTCGAGCAGCTCTCTGCAGAGATCAATGAAACGGTGTCGCTGTCGCGTGCCAGTGGAACGCAGCTCGCCATCGTGCATTATGTGGTGGCATCGCGCGAACTGCGCGTGGTGCCGCGCATCGGATTAAATCTGCCGCTTTACAGCACGTCTGGCGGCCGCGCGCTGCTGGCGCTGGAGAGCGATGAAGATGTGCGCGTGATGGTAGGCGAAGCCTATAAAGAGTTGACCGAGATGACGGTGAAAACGCTGCCACAATTACTGGAATTGATCGCTGAGGTTCGCGTCAGCGGATTGGCAATCGATCGCGGTGAAACGCTGGAGGGCATTTCGACCATGGCGGTGGCCATCGATACGCTATTTGGCCGCTTCTCCATCTCGTTACTGGTGCCGACGGCGCGTTTTCATAAGCAGGAAACGCACTATCGTGAGCAAATCATCAAATGCAAAGACGCATTGATTCGTGAAATTGGCAAAATGACCGCTGTGGAAGGATAACAACTAATGAAAACCTTGCTGATGGCCATCGATAACTCCCCGGTGGCGGAAAAAGTGATTGCGCTAACCATTGAACAAGCGCTGGCGCATCAGGCGCAGGTTACGGTGCTGTGCTGCGTCGATCCGGCTTATTCCTCCTGCAATCAACCGATTGAAATTGATGCGGGTGAAGATCCCGATGATTTTGTCGCGGCCAAAGATGAGCAGAACACCGCGGAAATGGTGGTGCGTCATGCGCTGGCGCCGCTGCTGCGCGCTGGCGTGGCTGCGAAAGGATTGATTCTGGCAGGTGAAGCGGCGGAAACCATTGTCGCGCAATCCACTCAGCTGCAGGTCAGTATGATCATCATGGGGCGCCGTCATTTGTCGCCGTTTAACCGACTGTTAAAAGGGTCGGTCAGTGCTGCGGTCATTGAACGTGCTAACTGCCCCGTTTTGATTGATGTACGTAAGGATTAGTCGCGTTCGATGCTCTCGCTTGTTCCCATTACGCTAGCGGCGTTTGCGCTGCTGGCGCTGCTTATTATTCTGCTGCTGCGCACCACTTCTCTGCGACTTTGGCAAGGCGTGCTGCTGTTTCTGCTGCCGCTGATGGTGGCCAATCTGCTGTGGTTCAGCTGGCTGCATCCGCGTCAGGAGCGGCAGGCGCTGGCGGCGGAAGTCTCAACCCAGCTTAGCCTTGCGCCAGGGTATCGCTTGCTGAAGATTCAGGAGCCTGCGCTATGGCAGCTGTTAAATCGCGAACTGCTGCATAAGCGGCTGGAAGGGATGCCGGCCGACCAGGCGCTGGGCGACATGCGTGGCTGGTTGATGGATTTGATCAATCAACGCTTAACGCGTGCCACCGATGAGGCGATCCTCAACTATGTGCGCGTGTCGGTACAGGAAATGCAGGCGCTGCAGCAGCAGGAGCCGCAGCGCTGCTTTCGTTTTCTCTATCCGCAGGTGAATGGCGGCATCAATCTGCAACAGGTGTTGTCACCTGAGTTAAATCAGCGTGATGCTCAAGTGCTTGAAGCCTTGCTTCAGCAGAGTACCGGAAATGAGCAGCCACTGGATCACGCGGCAGCGCAGCGTGATTTGCAAAGCGTAGTGGAAAAACTGTATGGAAAGTGGGGCGATCGGCTGCAACAGCTGAATATGCCCGCGGATACCGCCGTCGATCGCGGCGCGATGTGCGCCATGTCGATTGATCTCTACAACGGTATTCTCGCATTGCCTGACAAACAAGCGGCCAATCTTTTACGTAAGATGGTCAGCCTCACCGGTTAGCGGGCAAAAAAAAGCCCGCTCAGCGCGGGCATGAAGGTCACTATCAATATGTTTTTATGTAATTCACCTGGTGTGGTGCAGACTTCGTTTTGTCTGAAAGCATCATGTCATTGATGGTTTGATAAGAGAAGCCGTTTGGTTTTATCGATTTAATCGGCAAAAACTTGCTTAAAGCAGACATTTCGCGCTTTATTCTTATAGAAGAGCGCTGCGTTGCCATTTAAACTGCGACGCTGAAGAGGACACCCTAATGAATAAAATGCTTATTAGCGCAGTCGCGCTTTTTATGCTGGCCGGTTGTAGCGTCAGTAAACCCGGGGGATTTGAACGCGTCGATGAAGACACCAGTTCAAATACCGTGCAGTACCGTTACGATCCACAAACGCTCAATAAAGATGCGTTGGATATCGACCTGGCGAATTATTGTAGTCAGCGTGGGTTCGATAAGGTGGAATCATTGCCGTCGCAAAACAGTAATTTACCTGGTTTAAAGAAAGCCTGGTATCAATGTAATTACGCGGTAAAAAGCTAAAAAAAATAGGGCGGGATATATTCCCGCCCTTTTTGTATTTTCTTATTATGTGCTGTGTGTGTTCTTTGCCCAACTATCTGCGGTGTCCATAACCGCCATGCCCATGGTGCCAACCTCCTCCACCATGATGGCCCCAACCTGGGCCGCCTCCACGATGATGATCGATAATACAGCCACTCAACATCGTCATAATGGCGACAACCGATGCGACCTTAATAAGCTTCTTCATGGAGAGTCCTCCTCTGTTCCAATACAGCCAGATTACAGGGGAATAGTGGAGTGAAGATGCAGGAAATGTAGATTTATTACTGGATGTATTACGGAGTATTTCAATTAAATGCTAAAAAAATCGGCGAGTAAAATAAGCCAATCAGAATAAGCTGAATGCCTGATTATAATAACGCGAATACTCTGAAAGACAAGGCTTGATAATAGTGGTTCTCAATTAAATACCTTTTATGGAGGAATTGTGTAGAGAGGATGCCGCAAATAAATGCGGCATCCAGAGAGGTCAATTATGCAGTAAAGGTTCTGCTACGTTTTGACGATTTGGCAGACGGATGCTGAGCGACAGCACCAGCGAGATCACCAGCAAGGTCATAATCAGGCTGAAGGTGACGGTAAAGCCACCAAAGGCTGAGGCAACCAATGAACCCAATACGCTACCAATCCCGAAGCCAAGATAAATCAGGCCGTAATTCTTGGTGAGATTGTTCAGACCAAAGAAATCACTCACCAGCGATGGGAACACGGTAATCGTACCGCCAAAGCTGAAGGCAACGCAGGCCAGGGACAGGAAGAAGGTGGATTCACTCATATGGGTAAAGAGCAGAATGCTCATGCCGGCCAGCGAGACAATCTGCGCCAGGGTGATGACACGAATACGCGCCATTTTATCCGACAGTACACCGAGAATGAGGCGGCCACTGAGATTGGCAATCGCAATTACCGTAACTGCATTCGCTGCCGTTTGCGCACTAAGATGAACCATGCCTTCGCCGATATCTTTTGCCACACCAATGACATACAAGCCGCTCATGCAAGCGGTCAGAAACATCAGCGCCAGCATCCAGTACTGCGGCAAACGTACCGATTGCGCTAACGTGTAATCCTTCGCCTCCAACTGGCTATTACCACTGCTCTTTTGCATCGGGGCATCACGCATCAGCAAAGCGCCGAGAATGATCATGCTCATCGCCAGCACGCCCCAAATCATGAAGGTATTCTCCAGACCTTGCGCGCTTAGCAGTGCACCACAGATAAATTTAAAACCAAGACTGCCCAAACCGTAAGCGCCAATGGAACAGGCGGAAATTAATCCTTTGCGCTCCGGGAACCACTTCACACAGTTGGAGAGCGTCATTAGATAACCGGCTCCATCCGCAAGGCCGACTAAAATACCGGCGCTGAGGTAAAGCATCATCAGATTATCGGCATGAGCGGTTAGCCAGAATCCCACTGCCATTAAAATGCCCGCGCCGATGGTCACGTTGCGCACGCCAAAGCGCTCCTGCAGTTTTCCGGCTAGCGATGAAGCGATCGCCAGGCCCAGGCTGAGTAAACCGAACGAGAATGCCACCTCGCTGATTGGCGCATCCAGCTTATTGGCCAGCGGGCCATTAAACAGGCTCCAGGTATAAACCGAGCCCAAAGCAAACTGCGTAATAATGGTGCCGATAAGCGTCAGCGTGCGGGTACGTTGATAATTCGCGGTCAAAGCTGTTTTCATTTTTTATCTCTCATGCGAGAAAGCGGAATATGTGGAGATAATAAGCGCCTCGCGCACGGGCGAGTGAAGTGCGGGCGTGAAAGCACCGGATGACGGAATGAAATGCAGCGAAGCGGGTATGAATGACATAACGATGACAACGCGGGATTTCAGCATAAGCGTAGCGGTTACTGCGGGTAACCTTGTGTAACCAGGTGTATCTATGGCGCCTTTATGCCTGCAAAGCTCGGGATGTTTGCCAGGCTTAGAGTTCATTCAAGAGGAGGAAATATGAAAGACCGAGCATATGAATCCGCGTCAAGCGAGGATGAGGTTTGCTGCATTATCGGTCAGGCGGTGATCGAGTTAAGTGATGAGCATCAACCAGTGAATAAATCCACATTGTCGCTGAAATTACTGGCAATGGCCGACCGCGACAAAGATGATGAACGCGTCCTGCTTTACTGGATTGCCAGAAAAGCCATAACTAAACCTCACCAGCTCAATATCGGCGTTCAGGGCTGGCGCTAGAGGAACAAAAGAGCGGGCGCAATGCCCGCTCTCGTTATGTCAGGCGGTGCGCAAGCGTCCCAGAGTCGGCCAGCGTACAAACATCACCATATTCCCCGCCAGTATCATTACCAATCCCACAATCGCATTGCTGTGCCAGTGATAACCCTCATAAAGCGTTGAGAGCGTTAGCGCCACCAGCGGGAACAGCAAGGTGCTGTAAGCGGCCTGGCTAGCACCAATCCGACCCACCAGCGTGAAGTAAGCACCAAATCCCAGCACCGATCCAAAAATCGCCAAATAACTCATGGCACCCAACCAATGGACATTTAGCACGGGCGCAAGTGAATCGCCGTTTAGCAAAGCCAGCGCGGCCATGATGATGGCGCCATAAAACATGGCATAGCTGTTGGTGGTCAGCACATCACGTTGACGTCGCTGATGGCGTAAAGAGATCATATTGCCGAACGAGAAACCTAAAGTGCCGAGCGCGCTCAGGCCAACGCCCCATAATAATTGCGGCGCCGGATGTGCCGCCTGAATATCATTCCAGAACAGCGCGACGATGCCGCCAAGGCCCAGTACCGCAGCGGGCAGCAGGCGAAATGACGGTCGTTGGCGGAAGAAAATCCAGCTGTTCAGCGCGTTGTAGAGCACGGCCATGGAAAAAATGACCGACTCCAATCCACTGCTGATCCAGGCGGCGGCGTGATAGAAGCAGACGAAGTTGAAGCCAAATACGCAGCAGCCTTGAAGCAAACAGAATAGATGATCGCGTTTGTCCAGCGTTCTCAGGCGACGCAGCAGTTTAAGGAGCGCCAGCATCACCAGCGAAGCCAGTAAAAAGCGCCAAAATACCGCCACCAGCACCGGCGTCTCAGCGGCTTCCTGCTGCAGGAAAATGGCGATCCAGGTGGTGCCCCAAATCATGACCACGGCAAGGTACAACATCACATTCATAACGCGATCTCCAACAGAATCCGGCTCGCAGTGTGGCGTGAAAAGCACAGCGCAACTTGCACGCTTTTGCGCGGCAATTGCAAAATCTTGCGCTTTTTCTCCTCGCGTCCTGCTGTGACCTGTTTTCTGTCCGCCGAGATCCGTACACTGTGCGCTAATGAACTGCGAGTGATAGCTACCATGGCCGATTACCAGACCTTCAACATGCTACAACGCCACAAAGCGCAATTGCGCGACAGCGTGCAGCTGTCGGGCGGCATTAAGCTGGCGGCTTGGTTTAACAGCGGCGATCGCGTCACCAATCTTAGCAATCATCACACGCTTAGCCTGTATACCGCTGACGGCTACGAAACCTGGCATAAAACCCAGCATGGCTGGCGCAACGGCGGCGGGCCGGATCGCTTTTGCCTAATGCCCAGCGGCGTGGAATCGGTGTGGGATATTCGCGCTGATTTGTCGTTTGTGCATCTCTATTGCACCGACGAACATCTGCGCCATCTTGGCGAACAGATCTGGGATCGCAGCCCGTCGCAGCTCAATCTGCATGAAAAGATCTTTGCCGCGGACGATCGCATTACGCAGCTTTATCGCCATTTCCTGCTCAGCACCGATTGGCAACAGCCAGCCAACCAACTGATGCTCAGTAGCGCATCAACCTTATTGATGACGCATCTTTTGCAGCGTTATAGCGACGTGCAATGGCATGCGCCACAAGTACGCGGCGGACTGGCACCGGCGGTTTTGCGACGAGTCATGGCCTATATTGATGCGCAGTTAGATCAACCGTTAACGCTGGCACATTTAGCTGGCGAAGCGGCGTTGAGCGAATATCATTTTGCACGCATGTTCCGAAGCAGTGTCGGGGAAGCCCCGCATCAATATGTGATGCGCCGCCGCATGGACGCCGCATTACAGTTACTGAAATTCAGCTCTTTACCGCTAACCGAAATCGCATTGCGCTGCGGTTTTCACTCCTCCAGCCACTTCAGCAACCGCTTCCGTCAATTGCATGGCGTCACGCCTTCCACATGGCGGCAAGACCTGAAAAAATAACGAGTTGACCCTAAAGCGCTGTAATCCACTGCAAGCAAGCCAATTCTTTTCTGAACTTATCTCTCATAAAACCATTTTCGCCACTCTGCAACGTGAAATATTCAATGGTTTTGGAGTAGGATGTCTGGCAAGAAGATCATGCATTGCATTGATTAACTTGGAATATTAGAGGAAAGCGTAATTATGGAAAATCGCGTTTCAAAGCTGGAAGCTGACATCGACAACATCAAAACTAATATGTCGTCGATGAAAGTGGATATTGCAGTCATTAAATCTAATTACGCCACCAAAAGCGATCTTCATCAGGAGGTTGGCAAGATTCATCAGGAGATCGGAAAAATTCATCAGGAGCTGAGCAAACAGACCAAATGGATTGTGGCGGGCATGATGAGTACCGCTGGTATGACGCTTGCTTTGGCAAGATGGCTATTTTAAGCGGGATAATGATTAAAATCTGGTGTCCCCTGCAGGAATCGAACCTGCAACTAGCCCTTAGGAGGGGCTCGTTATATCCATTTAACTAAGGAGACGCCGGGCGCGCAGTATAGCGCACCGCGCGCCTGATTTTAACTATGCCGAGCTTGTTTGCTTAATCTATCAGCAATTTAAGACCAAACTCACGCCTGTTTTTGCTTCTCTTTACGCTTCTGCTCCGCTCGTGCTTTGGCTTTCGCCGCTTCGCTCATGTCATTACGAATCTGTGCATGGCTGATCAGCGCAAAAATCAGCGTACCGCCGGTGATATTGCCGAGCAGCGTTGGCAGAGCAAATGGCCAGAAGAATTCATACCACGGCAGCGTTCCGGCAAACACCAGATACAGCACTTCCACTGAACCCACCACGATATGCGCCAAATCGCCTAACGCCACCAGCCAGGTCATCATCACGATCACCACAATTTTCGCCGCGCCGGCATACGGGAACATCCACACCATGGTGGCGATAATCCAGCCGGAGATCACTGCATTAGCAAACATTTCGCTCGGTGGATTAACCATCACTTTTTCGCTGATGGCGGTAAAAGCCTGACGGGTAGCATCGTCAAATATCGGCATATGATTGAAGGCCAATGCGCCGAGCGCAGTACCAATCAGATTGCCGAGCAGCACCACACACCATAAACGCAACAGCAGTGCAAAATTGCTGCCAGTAGGTTTGTGCATCACCGGCAAAACGGCGGTGACGGTATTCTCGGTAAACAGCTGCTGGCGCGCCATAATCACAATGACAAAACCAAAGGTATAACCCAGGTTCTCCAATAAAAACGCGCCGGGCACGCCTTTTAAATGGACCTGAAAAATGCCTTTCGCCATCAGCGAGGCGCTCATCGATAGTCCCGCCGCCACCGCAGACCAAAGCAGTGCCATGCCATCGCGCTCTAACTCCTTTTCACCGTCGTGGCGAATCTCCTCATGAATCGCCGCCGCCTGCGAGGGCAGGGCATCTTCATCGACTTCAATCTCCTTGCCCTGATCTTTTTCGTCGCTCTCTACATCGTTGTCACTGTTTGAAATCGATGGTGAATGTTTCATGTTTTCCCCTGGTGATAATGCCAATGCGTAATAAGCGTAGCCGGTTTTATCAAGGGCGATTTGTTACGAAGATTCAAATTAAGAGTAACGAAGTTTTAACGAAGGTGGTTTTTTGAGCGATTTATTGATCTGATGCGCACGAATACCCCATTTGGGGTAAGTGGGAGCCAGCTCACAGACTTCGGCCCACAGATTCAATGTGGTATTATCGCCGCCTCATTCATTGCTGTGATTCTCCCTTCTATGCTCGAAGTCATTAATCTTTCATGTGTTCGTGATGAGCGAACGCTTTTTCATGGATTGAGCTTCCGTGTGCAACCGGGTGACATTGTGCAAATCGAAGGGCCGAACGGGGCTGGAAAGACCTCGTTACTGCGCCTGCTGGCCGGATTAAGCCGCGCAGAAGAGGGCGAAGTTTTGTGGCAGGCACGGCCAATTCGGCAACAGCGTGAAAGATGGCAACAAAATCTGCTCTATCTCGGTCATCACCCGGGAGTGAAATCAGTACTCTCTCCGCTGGAGAATCTGCGCTTCTGGCATGGTAGCAGCGATGAAAACGCGATTTTCGACGCCCTTGAGCAGGTGGATTTACTGGGTTTTGAAGAGGTGCCGGTGGCGCAACTTTCCGCCGGACAGCAGCGGCGCGTGGCACTGGCGCGACTGTGGCTCAGCCCGGTGTCTGTGTGGATCCTCGACGAGCCGTTGACCGCCATTGATAAAGGCGGCGTAGAAAAATTAATGGCGCGATTCGCCGCTCATGCCGATAACGGTGGAGCGGTGATTCTGACTACGCATCAGGATCTGCCCGCAAGCCACGCTCGGGTGCGTAAAATTCGACTTACTGCGGAGTGGGCTTGATGCTTGGCCGGGTTATTCAGCGTGAATTAAAAATCGCTTTTCGCAGTGGCGCAGAAGTGATCAATCCGCTGTGGTTTTTCCTGATTGTTATCACACTGTTTCCGTTAGGTATCGGGCCGGAACCGCAACAGCTGGCGCGCATTGCGCCGGGCATCGCGTGGGTTGCCGCGCTATTGGCCTCCTTGCTGGCGCTGGAACGGCTGTTTCGTGATGATTTTCTTGATGGTTCGCTTGAGCAACTACTTCTGTTGCCGACGCCGCTACCGGTCACCGTGCTGGGCAAAGTGATTGCTCACTGGCTGATTACCGGTCTGCCGTTGATTTTATTATCACCGCTGGCTGCATTACTGCTGTCGCTCAATTTTGCCGGCTGGCGCGCCATGGCGCTGACGCTATTACTCGGTACGCCAACGCTGAGTTTCCTTGGTGCAATCGGCACCGGATTGACCGTTGGGCTGCGCCGCGGCGGTGTACTACTCAGTTTGCTGGTGTTGCCCTTATCGATACCGGTTTTAATTTTTGCCAGCGCTGCGATTGATGCCGCCGGCATGGGATTGCCGATTGGTGGTTATCTGGCGATTCTGGGCGCGATGCTGGCGCTAAGCGCCACGCTAGCGCCCTTTGCGACGGCGGCGGCCTTGCGTATTAGTCTGCATTAATTCGTGTCGCCCCAGAGCGGCCGAAACCTGAATTCTGTTTATTGTGAGCGATGCAAAAATGTGGAAATGGTTACATCAGTGGGCGAAGCCTGAACGGCTTTACCAGCTATGCGGGCGCTTGATTCCCTGGTTCGCGGTGCTGGGCGTTGCTTCGCTGCTGCTCGGTTGGGTGTGGGGCTTCGGCTTTGCGCCAGCGGATTATCAGCAAGGCAACAGCTTCCGAATTATGTACATTCACGTGCCCGCGGCGATGTGGTCGATGGGCGTCTATGCGTCGATGGCAATCGCCGCGTTTATCGGCCTGGTGTGGCAGATGAAGATGGCCGATCTGGTGTCGGCGGCCATGGCGCCCATCGGTGCCGTGTTTACCTTTATCGCGCTCGTCACGGGTTCCGCCTGGGGTAAACCGATGTGGGGCACCTGGTGGATCTGGGATGCGCGTCTGACATCGGAGCTGGTGCTGCTGTTCCTGTATATGGGCGTCATCGCGCTCTACCACTCGTTTGACGATCGTCGCACTGCCGGTCGTGCTGCGGGGATCTTGATCCTGGTTGGCGTGGTTAATCTGCCAATCATTCACTTTTCGGTGCAGTGGTGGAACACCTTGCATCAGGGCTCTTCGGGCATTCTGCAGCAGGCGATTGACCCGAGCATGCGCACCCCGCTGCGCTGGTCGATTCTCGGCTATTTGCTGGTGTTCGGCGCGCTCACCTTGATGCGCCTGCGTAACCTGATTCTGTTTACCGAGCGCCATCGTCCGTGGGCGATTGACGTCGCACAGGGAGGACGCCAATCATGACGCCAGCTTTCGCATCATGGAGTGATTTCTTCGCCATGGGCGGCTATGCCTTTTACGTCTGGCTCGCCGTCATCCTCACCTTGATTCCTTTATGCGGTCTGGTACTGCACACCGTGCTGTTCCGTCGCCGACTGCTGGCCGATATTCGCCAGCGCCAGGCCAGGGAGCGCCGCATTCGCGCGGCGAAATCGAAAAAAGCTGCCAGTGAAGCAGCGGGAGAATCCGTGTGAATATCCGTCGTCGTAACCGCCTGTATGTCGCGCTAGCGGTGTTGATTGGCCTTGGCCTCGCGACATCGCTGGTAATGTATGCGCTGCGTTCCAACATCGACCTGTTTTATACCCCGAGTGAAATTCTTTACGGCAAGGGCGAAGATCATCAGAAGCCTGAGCCGGGCCAGCGTCTGCGCATCGGCGGCATGGTGATGCCGGGCAGCGTCAAGCGCGATCCCAACACGCTGGCGGTCTCTTTCAAATTGTATGATGCCAATGGCGTGGTCAGCGTCAGCTACGAAGGCATCCTGCCGGATCTGTTCCGTGAAGGGCAGGGCGTCGTCGCGCAAGGTGTGCTGGCAGAGGGCAACCTGGTGAACGCCAAAGAGGTGCTGGCCAAGCACGATGAGAAATACACGCCGCCGGAAATTGAAGATGCGATGAAGAAGAATCACACCGGACCAGCAACAGCCTATCAGCAGGCGGGAGCGCAATCATGATGCCGGAAATTGGCAGCTTCTTGCTGTGCCTGGCGCTGGGACTGGCGCTACTGCTGAGTGTTTATCCGCTGTGGGGCGCCGCGCGTCAGGATGCGCGATTGATGGCGATGGCGCGTCCGCTGACGTGGGGCATGTTCGCTTGCGTCACTGCCGCCTTCCTGGTACTGGTTCACGCTTTTATCGTAAATGATTTCACCGTCGGCTATGTCGCCACTAACTCCAATACCTTGTTGCCGGTTTACTATCGCATTGCTGCAACCTGGGGCGCGCACGAAGGTTCACTGCTGCTGTGGGTGCTGCTGCTAAGTACCTGGACGCTGGCAGTCGCGATTTTCAGTCGCGGTATGCCGCAGGATGCGCTGGCACGCGTGCTGGCGGTGATGGGCATGATTAACCTCGGTTTCCTGCTGTTTATCATCCTCACCTCGAATCCGTTTACCCGTACTTTGCCAAACTTCCCGATTGATGGGCGCGATCTCAACCCGATGTTGCAGGATATCGGGCTGATCTTCCATCCACCGCTGCTGTATATGGGATACGTTGGTTTCTCGGTGGCGTTCGCTTTTGCTATCGCTTCTCTGATGGCGGGTCGACTGGATACCGCATGGGCGCGCTGGTCACGTCCGTGGACCACCGCTGCATGGGTGTTTCTGACCATTGGCATCGTGCTCGGTTCCGCATGGGCCTATTACGAACTCGGCTGGGGCGGCTGGTGGTTCTGGGATCCGGTCGAAAACGCCTCCTTTATGCCGTGGCTGGCCGGCACGGCGCTGATGCACTCGCTGGCGGTGACGGAAAAACGCGGCAGCTTTAAGTCGTGGACGGTGCTGCTGGCGATTACCGCGTTCTCGTTAAGTCTGCTCGGCACTTTCCTCGTACGTTCTGGCGTGCTGGTTTCGGTGCACTCGTTTGCGTCGGACCCGGCGCGCGGCATGTTTATTCTCGCGTTCCTGGTGATCGTGATTGGCAGTTCGCTGCTGTTGTACGCGCTGAAAGGTGGTCAGGTGCGCAGCCGCGTGCAGAGTGAAATCTGGTCACGCGAATCCTTCCTGCTGGGCAACAACGTGCTGCTGATTGCGGCGATGCTGGTGGTGTTGCTGGGTACGCTGTTACCGCTGGTGCACAAGCAGCTCGGTCTGGGCAGTATCTCGGTGGGCGAGCCGTTCTTTAATACCATGTTCACCTGGCTGATGGCGCCGTTTGCCCTGATGCTCGGCATTGGTCCGCTGGTGCGTTGGCGTCGCGATCAGCCGCAAAAATTGTGGAAACGTCTTGGCGTTGGCTTGTTGGTCACGCTGATTCTTTCAATCGCGCTGCCGTGGCTGCTGCAGGATCGTATCGAAGCAATGACAGTGATCGGGCTGCTGATGTCTATCTGGGTGATCATGCTGACATTGATGGAGCTGCACGAGCGCGCCACTCATCGTCACTCCTTCTTCAAAGGCCTGCGCCATCTGACGCGCAGCCATTGGGGCATGGTGCTGGGCCATCTTGGCGTGGCGGTGACGGTGGTGGGTATCGCGTTTAGCACCCAATACAGCGTTGAGCGTGATGTGCGCATGAAGGCCGGTGATAGCGTCGATATTCATAGTTATCACTTCATTTTCCATGGCGTTCGTAACCTGCAGGGCCCGAACTACAGCGGCGGTGAGGCGATTATTGAAGTGACGCGCAACGGCAAGCCGGAAGCGGTGATGCAGGCGGAGAAACGCTTCTATGCAGCCGCGCGTACCATGATGACCGAAGCGGCGATCAGCGGAGGTTTTACGCGCGATCTCTATGCGGCACTCGGCGAAGAGCTGGATGACGGCTCGTGGGCAGTACGCATTTACTACAAACCTTTTGTGCGCTGGATCTGGTACGGCGGCGTGTTTATGGCGGTCGGCGGCTTGTTCTGTTTGTTCGATCCGCGCTATCGCTCGCGTAAAAAAGCGCAACGCGAGGAGCTGGCATGAACAAAAAAATCCTGTTTATTCCGTTAGTTCTGTTTCTGCTGCTGGCGACGGCGCTGCTGTGGCAGCTGTCGCGCAATGCTAACGGCGATGATCCAACGCGTCTCGAATCAGCGCTGATCGGCAAACCTGTGCCGGTGTTCAAACTTGAGGCGCTCGATCAACCGGGCAAAATCTACGATCAACAGGTGCTGAATGACGGCAAACCGATTCTGCTGAATGTCTGGGCGACGTGGTGTCCCACCTGCCGCGCGGAGCATCAATACCTCAATACGCTGGCGGAAAAAGGCATTCGCGTGGTGGGGCTGAACTACAAGGACGACCGCAGCAAAGCGGTGACCTGGCTAAACACGCTGGGCAATCCTTACGCGCTCAGCCTGTATGATGGCAACGGCATGCTGGGCCTGGATCTGGGGGTTTACGGTGCGCCGGAAACCTTCCTCATCGATGGCAAAGGCATTATCCGCTATCGCCACGCCGGCGACATGAACGATCGCGTCTGGCTGGAAGAAGTGAAACCGCTGTGGGACAAATACAACAAGGAGGCGGGTGCGTGAAACGACTGCTTCTTTTATTGGCGGGCATTCTGCTCAGTACCAGCCTGTGGGCAGCGATTGATACCTATCAGTTCGACTCGGTACAGCAGGAAGAGCAATACCGCGAGCTCACCGCATCCTTACGTTGTCCGAAATGCCAGAACAACAGCATTGCCGACTCCAATGCCATGATCGCCGCAGATATGCGTCTCAAAGTCTACGAATTGATGAAGCAGGGCGAAAACCGTCAGCAGATCATCGACTACATGGTGGCGCGTTACGGCAACTTCGTCACCTATGAGCCGCCGGTCACGCCGTCCACGTTGATTTTGTGGGTTGGTCCGGCGCTGTTCGTGGTACTGGGCGCGGTGATTATTATCCTGCGCAATCGGCGCGGCAAAGCGCGGAACGAATTAGACGACAATGAACAACAGCGCCTTGCGGCGTTACTCAAGCGTGACGGGAAGCCGTAATGACTGGATTCTGGATTACCCTGATTATTTTGCTGCTGGCGGCCATCGCGCTGTTTCTACGTGCAGGCTGGCGTCAGCGCGAAGCCGTAACCGGCGATCGCGATCGCCTCAATACCGATTTCTATCAACAGCGTCTGCGCGAGCTGGAGCATGATGAAGAAGAGGGCGTGGTGGCTGAGCGCCCAGAAATGGTGCGTGAACTGCAACAAACGTTGTTAACCGACGTTCCTCAGCAGGATGCAGCCACTATTCATCACAGCAGCCGTTGGGTATTGCTGCCGGGCGTCATCGTGCTGTTGGTGGTGTCGGTGGGGATGTATTTGAAAACCGGTGGCTTAACGCAGCAGACGGCATTTGTCAGCGTACAGCAGGAGTATCCTGCCTTGCGTGCGCGCGTCATGGATCCTAAAGCCCAGCCGTTAACCATGGAAGAGCTGGCGCGCTTGCAGCTCGGGCTGCGCAACTCGCTGCAGAACGACGCAAATAATCTCAATGACTGGGCGATGCTCGGTCGTCTTGGCATGGTGCTGAATAATGCTACCGATGCCAGCCAGGCTTTTGAACATGCGCTCCAGCTGGCGCCAGACAATCTGGAGTTGCAGCAGGATTACGCCGAAGTGCTGACGCGCTCCAGCGATCCGCAGGACAACCGCCAGGCCAACGTGATGCTGAAAGAGTTGCTGAAACGCGATCACAGCGATGTGCGCACGTTGAGTCTGCTGGCATTTAACGCCTTTGAGCAGCAGCAGTACAATGAAGCGATTGGCGCCTGGCAGGTGATGTTGAAACTATTACCGCCGGGCGATCGGCGCATCACCATGATCGAACGCAGCATTGAACAAGCGAAAACCGATGCGGGGCAGCAAAATAGCCAGCTGGCATTGACGGTGAGTTTGACGCCGCAGGTAGAAAAAATGTTACCGCAAGGCGGAGTGATGTATATTTCTGTGTCTGACGGTGTTTCACCGGTGCCTGTGGCTGTGAAGCGTTTACCGCTGAGCCACTTCCCGTTATCGCTTACGCTAGATGACAGCAATGCCATGATGCCCGATCGCCTGCTTTCGGCGCAGCATCAGGTGCAAGTCAGGGTGCGCATTTCGCGCGACGGCAGTGCCAATCCCCAGTCTGGCGACTGGTTTGGTTTAAGCGCGGTCACACCCTGGGATGGTCATCAGCAATTGGCTGTGGAAATTAATCAACAGCAGCCCTGAAGCGATACCTTACTGATCCGCACAGGGAGAGAAGAATGAATAACCGCCTGACCGGTTTGGCGTTGGCCAGTTTATTGTTGGTAGGTTGCGCCAGTTCTAAACCGGCCGACAACACGGAGCCTGCTCAGCGCAGCGATCCGTTGGAAGGCTTCAACCGCACGATGTTTAACTTCAACTACAACGTGCTGGATCCGTATGTGCTGCGCCCGGTGGCGGTCGCCTGGCGTGATTATGTGCCGGTACCGGCACGCAGCGGCCTGAGCAATGTGCTCGGTAACCTGGAAGAACCTGCCAGCATGGTCAACGCCATTTTGGTTGGGGAACCGCGCCAGGCGGGCATCCACTTCACCCGCTTCTTCCTTAACACTGTTTTAGGGCTGGGTGGCTTCATTGACGTGGCAGGTAAAGCCAATCCGGAACTGGCACGTGAAGTGCCACACCGCTTTGGTAGCACGCTCGGTCGTTATGGCGTGGGTTACGGCCCGTATGTTGAATTGCCTGCGTACGGCAGTTTTACCATTCGTGAAGATGGTGGTGACTTCGTCGATACGCTCTATCCGGTGCTGAGCTGGCTGAGCTGGCCGATTTCGGTGGGTAAATGGACGCTGGAAGGTATTGAAACGCGCGCGCAATTGTTGGATTCCGATGCCATCCTGCGCCAGCAACAAGATCCTTACGCCTTTATTCGTAATGCCTACTTCCAGCGGCATGACTTTATCGCCAACGGCGGTAAGCTGAAGCCGGAAGATAATCCGAACGCCAGCGCGATTCAGGATGATCTTAAGGACATCGATTCTCAATAATCGATTCTTAATAAAAAACGGCGACATGATAGTCGCCGTTTTTTTTAATATCTATTTAGACATCAGAACTTGTAGTTAAAGTTCGCGCCGTACAGCCAGGCCTTACCTTCAGAGTTAAAGGTATAGGGGCCCTCTTTGACGGTGACTTTCTGTCCGTGCATGTAAGAAACACCCACGTCTACCGAGGCATCTTCATTAAATGCGTAAGATGCACCGGCGCTCAGCCATAGACGATCCTGATCCGGGATGGAGATAGAACGCTTATCGGCAGGAACCGGGCTGTCATCGAAGGCGATACCGGTACGGAAGGTCCAGTTGTCGTCATAGAAGTAAGAGGTACCCAATGCGATACGATAGGCATCGTGGAACCCTTCATCTTTATAGAACAACGTTTGTCCGTTGCTGCCGGTGGCTTTCAGCTCCTGGAATTGGCTCCAGCTGGTGTACGCCAGGCTGTAGTGAACCGCCCACTGCGGTGCGACTTTGTGGTAACCGGAGACTTCCCACATCTCTGGCAGATTCAGCGTCAGAGAGCCTGGGATGGTTGAGCCGCCAGTGCCGTAAGGCAGGCCGAGCAGCTGCGCCTGCGGCAAAGAGTTCACGTAGGTTGGCAGGCTGCTTTTGTAATCACCATCAAAGTCGATTTTAACTTCTGAGCGATAGGTGAAGCCGAAGCGGTTGTCTTTATCCACTTCATATAGAATACCGGCGTTCCAACCGTAGCCCCATTCATCACCCTTTAAATGGGCAATTTGGGTATTGGCGGGAATGCCCAGCGCGGCACCTGATTCACCGGCATAACGCTCAATTTTGGCTTTTGCATACACCGCATCAAATCCAATACCGAAGCTGAAGTGTTCATTCAGTCGATAAGCGGTGCTGATATTAAAATTGCCGGTCATTAGGTCGGTTTTACCGCCGTAACCGCCCGCGGTATAGCCATCATTAAATTCGGTTGCCAGACCATAATTGGAAGTGGCCGAAGCGCCAATCCACCACTGATCGTTAATTGGCTGAACATAGTGGATATTGGGAATCCACTGGTTTGGGGCAATATTTTTTGAATCAAGGCTGCGACCAGATGGGCTCTGACCGGTGATGTCTACTTCGGGATCAATATAAACCGCGCCGATGGAGAAAGAGGGGCGATCCATTAATGCCATGGTTGCCGGGTTACGGCTGGCAGAGGCGGCGGTATCACCCATCGCACCTTCACCCGAATAAGCACGACCTAAACCAATTGCTGAAAATTCATTAAGCTGAAAGCCTGCGGCGTAAACATGGGAACAGACGAGCGTTACTGCAGCTGCCACAGCTGACTTTGCAAACAGGTTTTTATGGTTCATGACCACAACCTCATCTAGATTTATTATTTAACGTTGTTACGTCGCGTAACAAAGAGCGGCGAATTGTAGGGACTGATGGCAAAACCACATATCAGACCAGTGCGACGAGTATAGGTCTGACCTGTGTATTTGTTGCAATAATGTTTTTTAGATATTTCTAATTTGATCGATAAAATCAGATCTGCTTAACAAAATCTTAGCGGTTCGCCTTCAACATAGCTTTCAATTTTGTTATGGATCAATTTTTAGTGTGATATTCGTCACTTAGCGGCGTGGTCGTGGATGTGAAAACGCAGCAGGCGTACACTTTGCGACAGAAAATGATCCGATTGTGTTGAATTTATCGTCAGGAGAGAACCATGACTGATGCCATTAATAAATGTAGTGCGAATGAAACGGCCGCCTGCTGCTGCGTAGATGTCGGTACCGTGATGGATAACACCGATTGCACCGCAAGCTGGTCTGGCGTATTTGCCGATCGCCATGCGGCGGATGCGATGCTCGCGCACCTGACTGAACGCGCGCGTCAGGTAGAATCCGATCCCTGTGACATTCACGCTGAATTTGCTGAAGAGGGCGACGCGGTGCGCCTGACCATCGACTTCACCTTTGCCTGCCAGGCCGAAACCCTGATTTTCCAGCTCGGCTTACGCTAATTCCACCGCTGCCGGAACCCCCTTCGGCAGCGTTAACTCTTTTTCGTGTATTCCCTCGCACTTTTTTCCTCTGGTTATTGGCTACTTAACAACACCTGGTTAACACTGATGATCAGGTCAGACCTGTTTGGCAATGATGCCTTGGTCGAAAATTACAGGTGATTGCAATGAGCAAAGCGCAGCCGCTGCTGACGCGTCAGGGTGAACGTATCGCCATAACCCATGGATTGCGCACGCCTTTTGTCCGCCAGGCGACAGATTTTCACGGTATTCCCGCGCTGGAGTTGGGGCGCATGGTGGTGAGTGAACTGATGGCGCGCAGTGAATTGCCGGTGGAGGTGATCGATCAATTGGTGTTTGGCCAGGTGGTGCAGATGCCGGAAGCGCCTAATATCGCGCGTGAAATTGTCCTGAGCAGCGGATTAAGCGCACACACCGATGCTTATAGCGTCAGTCGTGCCTGCGCCACCAGCTTCCAGGCGGTGGCAAACGTGGCGGAGAGCCTGATGGCAGGCACCATTGATGCCGCGATTGCCGGTGGCGCGGACTCTTCTTCAGTGTTACCGATTGGCGTCAGCAAAACTCTGGCGCGTGCCCTGGTCGATCTTAATAAAGCGCGCAGCTTTAGCCAGAAACTCAGTATTCTTCGTCGTTTACGTCCGCGCGATTTGTTGCCGGTGCCACCGGCGGTGGCGGAGTACTCCACCGGGCTACGTATGGGCGATACCGCCGAGCAGATGGCGAAAAGCCACGGCATCACGCGCCAACAGCAGGACGCGTTAGCGCTGCGTTCGCACCAGCATGCGGCGCGCGCCTGGCAATCCGGTGTGCTGGCGCAGGAGGTGATGCCCGCTTTTGTGCCACCGTGGAAAGCCCCTATCGAGCAGGACAACAATATTCGTTTCAACGCTAGCGCTGCAGATTACGCCAAACTGCGCCCGGCGTTTGATCGTCGCCACGGGTCGGTTACGGCTGCTAACAGCACGCCGCTGACCGATGGCGCGGCGGCGGTGATTCTGATGCGTGAAGGCCGGGCGCGCGAGCTTGGCATTAAACCGCTGGGCTATCTGCGCAGCTACGCTTTCACCGCCATTGATGTCTGGCAGGATATGCTGCTTGGTCCGGCGTATGCCTCACCGCTGGCGCTGGATCGTGCCGGTATCACGCTAAATGATCTGACGCTGATTGACATGCACGAAGCCTTTGCTGCGCAGACGCTGGCGAACCTGAAGATGTTCCGCGATGAACGTTTTGCGCGCGAGGTGCTGAATCGCCCCCATGCGTTAGGCGAAGTGAATGAAGAGCGTTTTAATGTGCTCGGCGGATCAATTGCTTATGGCCATCCCTTTGCCGCGACCGGCGCGCGCATGATCACACAAACGCTGCATGAACTGCAGCGGCGCGGCGGTGGTTTAGGGTTAGTCACCGCCTGTGCGGCGGGGGGCTTAGGCTCGGCAATGGTTCTGGAGGCTGAATAATGAGTGAATCTGCTTTTCATTTACAGATGCGTCTTGACCACGTCGGTGTGATTACCATCGATGTGCCGGGCGAGAAGATGAACACGCTGAAGGCCGAGTTTGTGCCACAGATTAAAGCGGTGCTGGATGAAGCACGCAGCCATAAGGATTTGGCGGGTTTGGTGTTGATCTCCGGCAAGCGCGATAACTTTGTTGCCGGTGCGGATATCAGCATGATTGCCAGCTGCAAAACGGCGGAAGAAGCTGAAGCGCTGGCGAAGCAGGGCCAGGATGTGATGGCGATGATTGCCGCGTTGCCGTTTCCGGTGGTGGCGGCGATTCACGGTGCCTGCCTTGGCGGCGGCCTGGAACTGGCGTTAGCCTGCGATGCGCGCATCTGTTCACTGGATGACAAAACGCGTCTCGGTTTGCCGGAAGTACAGCTCGGTTTACTGCCAGGTTCCGGCGGCACGCAGCGTTTGCCACGGCTGATTGGCGTGCAGCAGGCGCTGCCGTTAATCCTTACGGGCAAACAGCTGCGGGCTAAACAGGCACTCAAGCTCGGCATTGTTGACGATGCGGTGCCGCAATCGATTCTGCTGGATACAGCGATTGCACGCGTCCATAAAGGAAAAGGCACACGGGAGCTATCGCGCCGCGATCGCCTGCTGCAGGGACCGATTGCGCGTCAGGTGCTGTTTTCGCTAGCCCAGCGTCAAACCCACAGCAAAACCCAGGGTAACTATCCGGCAGCCGAGCGCATTCTGCAGGTGGTACGCATCGGTCTGGAGCAGGGCAGCGCCGCCGGGCATGAAGCAGAAGCACGCGCCTTTGGCCAGTTGGCGATGACACCTGAATCGGCGGCGCTGCGCAGCCTGTTTTTCGCCTCAACCGCTTTAAAGAAAGAGGCGATGGCGAGTGTCGAACCGCAAACGCTAAAACAGATTGGCGTACTGGGCGGCGGGTTGATGGGCGGCGGCATTGCCAGCGTTACGGCGTTGAAAGCCGGGTTACCGGTGCGTATTAAAGACATCAATCTCAGCGGCGTGAATCATGCTCTTGAGTACAGCTGGGATCTGCTGAGTAAAAAGGTGAAACGGCGCCAGCTGAAAGCAGCCGAACGTCAGCAGCACATGGCGCGCATTAGCGGCGGTATTGATTACCAGGGTTTTAGTCAGCGCGATGTGGTGATTGAAGCGGTGTTTGAGGATTTAGCGCTTAAGCAGCAGATGGTTAGCGAAATTGAAAGCCATTGCCAGCCGCATACGATTTTTGCCTCCAACACCTCGTCATTACCGATTGGCGATATCGCTGCCAATGCGCAGCGTCCCGAAAATGTTATCGGCCTGCATTACTTTAGTCCGGTAGACAAAATGCCGCTGGTTGAGGTGATTCCGCATGCCAACACCTCGGCACAAACGCTGGCGAATACGGTGCAGCTGGCACGGCAGCAGGGAAAAACTGCGGTGGTTGTAGCCGATCGTCCTGGCTTTTACGTCAACCGCATCCTTACACCGTATATAAATGAAGCACTGCACTGTTTGCAGGAAGGTGAGCCGATCGAGCATATCGACCGTGCGCTGGTCAAATTCGGTTTCCCGGTTGGGCCGCTGCAGCTGCTGGATGAAGTAGGAATTGATGTCGGCAGTAAAATCAGCCCGATTCTCGAGCAGGCTTATGGCGCACGTTTTAGCGCACCCGCCGCTGCGAACGCGATTCTCGCTGACGGCAGGAAAGGGCGCAAAAACCACAAAGGTTTCTATCTCTATCAACGCTCGCGTTGGCCGGGTAAACGCAAAGCGGATGCGTCCATCTACAGCTTGTTGAACACCAAGCCGCAGGCGAGGCAGAGCGAAACGCAAATTGCCGAACGCTGCGTCATGATGCTGCTAAATGAGGCGGCACGTTGCCTGGATGAAACGGTGATCCGCAACGCGCGTGACGGGGATATCGCTGCCGTGTTTGGCATCGGTTTCCCGCCATTTCTCGGTGGGCCGTTCCGCTATATGGATCAGCGCAGTGTTGGCGATATCGTTAAAGCATTAAGGTCATTAATGCAGCAATACGGCGAACGTTTTACGCCTTGTGAGGTGCTAATTGCATTGTCAGAAGAACAAACGAATTTTTACACTTCTGCACAATCATGAATAGGCGCACAGATTCAGCGGGTTAGTATGGTGGACGCGCAGCGGCTTGTGCGGCACCATTCTGAGATATGCTTATTTAATAAACAACCGGTTGACTATACTGAAGCCATTGGGGTAAAACACACCGTTCATTCGCAGAATGAAGCGTCTGGTGCTGTGGTACCGGGCGATATCGACAAACAACAGCGGTGCTTTATGCAAGTTTTTATCATGCGTCATGGCGACGCAGCTCTGGAAGCAGCGAGTGATTCAGTTCGTCCTCTCACCCTCTGTGGCTGTGACGAATCGCGTCAAATGGCGAGCTGGCTCAACGGCAAAACGCCAGAAATCGATCGGGTTTTAGTCAGTCCCTATTTGCGTGCCGAGCAAACGCTCGCAACGGTACGTGAAACGCTGAAGTTGCCGGAAGGGCAGGATGTGTTGCCGGAACTGACGCCGGGTGGCGATCCAGGCATGGTGGCCTGTTATCTGCAGGCGCTGGCGCAGAAAGGCGTTAAGTCAGCATTGGTGATTTCGCATCTGCCGCTGGTGGGTTATCTGGTGTCTGAACTTTGCCCGCAGGAAGCGCCGCCAATGTTCGCCACCTCAGCGATAGCCTGCGTAAACTTTGATGCAGATGCCTGCGAAGGTAAGCTGGAGTGGCAGGTCAGCCCGTCAAAATTGGCCAAAGCAATTTAATCTCTCTGTGGGCCGCAAATGCGGCCCTATCCTGATATACCGCAGCCTTTACGGCAGTTCTGGCGGTTGCCACTCTTCCACTTCTATCAGTACCAGCAGCGCCGCGTCGCCGCCGAACATTTTCGGTGCCTGATGAAATGCCATCACGTGCGGATGCTGTGCCAGCCATAGCGGCGTTTGCTGCTTGAGAATGTGTTTGCCGTGCCCGGTCATCACGCTGGCGCAGAACAGATGCTCACGGCGACAGGCGGCGATCAACGCGCCGAGTTCCTGTTTAGCCTGCATTTGCGTTAAGCCATGTAAATCGAGAAAGATTTCCGGCGTGTAATCGCCGCGACGCAATTTCTTCTGCTCGTAATGGCTGACGTCAGCACGCACATAACGCACCGGTCCTTCGCTGGATAACAGCGGCTGAAACTCGTCAGAGAAGTAATGGCTATTATCTGCTTGTTCTGAAATCAGACGTTTCAACGGCCGTTCGCGCGTTTTCACCACCGGTTTATGTACGATAGTGTCCTGTTTCAGTTTGCGGGTTCCACTCATCAACTGGCGGAACATCTCCTGGTCGTCCTGGCTTAGCGGCGTTTTCTTACTCATGGCTCGGTTATGGGTTCAGAAAAGGCTGGTTAACAGCCGGTGGCATACCTTAACCGTTAGCGTTAACAAATGTCAGCTTTTTCACCTCGCCGCGCTGAATTCTGCCCGGCTTCGTGGCACACTATCGGCCGATTGATTTTATGGCCTGCGGAGGGCTACGTGGACAAGATATTCGTCGATGAGGCAGTGAATGAACTGCACACCATTCAGGACATGCTGCGCTGGGCTGTCAGCCGTTTTTCGGCGGCTGGCATTTGGTACGGTCACGGCACGGATAATCCCTGGGACGAAGCAGTCCAACTGGTTCTGCCTACGCTGTGGCTGCCGCTGGATATTCCAGAAGATATGCGCAACGCGCGCCTGACCGCTAGCGAGCGGCATCGCATTGTCGAGCGCGTAATTCGCCGCGTTAACGAGCGCATTCCGGTGGCTTATCTCACCAATAAAGCCTGGTTCTGTGGTCACGAATTTTACGTTGATGAGCGCGTATTAGTGCCGCGTTCACCGATTGGCGAGCTGATTGAGAACCGTTTTGCCGGTTTGATCAGTGATTCGCCTAATCACATCCTTGATATGTGTACCGGCAGCGGCTGCATCGCCATTGCCTGTGCTTATGCTTTCCCGGAAGCGGAAGTGGATGCAGTGGATATCTCCACCGATGCGCTGGCCGTCGCCGAGCAGAACATTGAAGAGCATGGCTTGCTGAACCACGTCACGCCGATTCGTGCCGATCTGTTCCGCAACTTGCCGCCGGTAAAATACGATCTGATCGTCACCAATCCACCTTACGTGGATGCGGAAGATATGGACGATCTGCCGAACGAATACCGCCACGAGCCGGAGCTTGGCCTGGCTGCGGGTAGCGACGGCCTGAAACTGGTGCGTCGCATTCTGGCCTGTGCGCCAGAATACCTCACCGAGCAGGGCGTGCTGATTTGCGAAGTCGGCAACAGCATGGTGCACATGATCGATCAATATACAGATGTGCCGTTTACCTGGCTGGAGTTCGATAACGGCGGTGACGGCGTGTTTATGCTGACGCGTGAGCAAATTGTCGCAGCACAGCATCACTTCTCATTCTTTAAAGACTAAATACGCGGGCGAGTGCTCGCCCGCAACATCGCAACAAGGAACCAGCATGGCCGGAAACAGCATCGGACAAGTTTTTCGCGTAACCACTTTTGGCGAGTCGCATGGTATTGCGCTGGGCTGCATCGTTGATGGCGTGCCACCCGGCATTCCGCTCACCGAAGCCGATATTCAGCACGATCTCGATCGCCGTCGTCCTGGCACCTCGCGCTACACCACCCAGCGCCGCGAGCCGGATCAGGTGAAAATTTTGTCCGGCGTGTTTGAGGGCGTCACCACCGGCACCTCGATCGGCCTGCTGATTGAAAACACCGATCAGCGTTCGCAGGATTACGGCACCATCAAAGATCTGTTCCGTCCTGGTCATGCCGATTACACCTACGAGCAGAAATATGGCCTGCGCGACTATCGCGGCGGCGGACGCTCTTCCGCACGTGAAACCGCGATGCGCGTAGCGGCAGGTGCAATTGCCAAGAAGTATCTGCAGATGAAGCACGGCATTGTGGTGCGCGGCTATCTGGCACAGATTGGCGACGTGGCCTGCGAGTTGAAAGACTGGAGCATCGTGGAAGAGAACCCGTTCTTCTGCCCGGATGCATCCAAGCTGGAGGCGCTGGATGAACTGATGCGCGGCCTGAAAAAAGAGGGCGATTCCATTGGTGCCAAAGTCACCGTGCTGGCCGAAAACGTGCCGCCGGGCTTAGGCGAGCCGGTGTTTGATCGTCTGGATGCGGATCTGGCGCATGCGCTGATGAGCATCAACGCGGTGAAAGGCGTGGAGATCGGCGACGGTTTCGCGGTGATCAACCAGCGTGGCAGCCAGCATCGCGATGAAATTCGCGCGAACGGTTTCCAGAGCAACCACGCGGGCGGCATTTTAGGCGGCATCAGCAGTGGCCAAACCATCAGTGCCAATCTGGCGATGAAACCAACGTCGAGCATTACCGTGCCAGGCAACACCATCACACGTGACGGCGAAGAAGTGGAGATGATCACTAAAGGTCGTCACGATCCTTGCGTCGGCATCCGTGCGGTACCGATTGCCGAAGCGATGATGGCGATCGTGTTGATGGATCACCTGCTGCGCCAGCGCGCGCAAAACGGTGACGTCAACAGCAGCGTTCCGCGCTGGTAAGCCCGATGATGCGCTGTCTGCTCATCACCTGTGCCGCGCTGTTGTGCAGTGCGGCCGCCGTTGCCGCGACGCCGTGGCAGCAAATCCATCAGCCGATTGCCGGCACTCCCCAGTCGATTGGCGGTTTCGCCAACGGCTGTATTGTGGGTGCGCAACAGCTGCCGCTTAACTCAGCAAATTATCAGGTGATGCGCCAGGATCAGCGCCGCTATTTCGGTCATCCCGATCTCATCGCCTTTATCCAGCGCCTCAGTACCCGGGTTCATCAGCTGCAGCTGGGACAAGTGCTGATTGGTGATATGGGTATGGCAGCAGGTGGACGTTTCAGCAGCGGCCACGCCAGCCATCAAACCGGTCTCGACGTTGATATCTGGCTGCAGCTACCGAAAACCCGCTGGACGGCGCAGCAATTGCTGAAGCCGCAGCCGCTCGATCTGGTCTCTGCGGATGATAAGCAGGTCATTGCGCGTCACTGGCAACCCCAAATTGATAGCCTGATTAAACTGGCAGCGAAAGATGAGGAAGTCACACGTATCTTCGTCAACCCGGCGATTAAACGGCAGCTGTGTGCCGATGCGGGTAGCGATCGCGCGTGGTTAAATAAAGTGCGTCCGTGGTTTGCCCATCGCGCGCATATGCACGTGCGTCTGCGCTGTCCGGCCGGCAGTCTGGAGTGCGAGGATCAAGCCGCACAGCCGCCAGGCGATGGCTGTGGTGCCGAGCTGGATAGCTGGTTCCTGCCGAAAAAACCTGGCAGCACGCCGCCGGTGAAAAAGACGCCGCCGCCATTGCCGCCGTCATGTCAGTCTTTATTAGACCATCACTTACTATAACTGTGAGAATTTGAGTTGCAGCAAGGCGGCAAGTTCGTTCAACTCCAGGAGCTTACTTGAGTAAGTGACTGGAGTGAGCGAGCGCAGCCAACGCAGCTGCAGCTCAAAGGATCGCGGTTATTTGAGGAATAAAATGGATTGGTTTGTTGTCAGCCCGCTGATTATCGGCGTGCTGTTTTTTGTGGCGATGCTGGCGGCATTTATTGACTCCATCGCCGGTGGCGGTGGTTTGCTCACCGTGCCGTCGTTGCTGGCAGCCGGGCTTTCTCCCGCGCAGGCGCTAGCCACCAATAAACTGCAGTCGGTCGGCGGATCCTTCTCCGCCAGCCTCTATTTCATCCGTCGCGGTGCGGTGAAGCTCAACGAGCAGTGGCTGAATATCGTCATGACCTTTCTCGGCGCGATAGCTGGCACCGTTCTGATTCAGCATTTGCAAGCGGATGTGCTGCGCCAAATCTTGCCACTGCTGCTGATCTGCATTGGTTTGTGGTTCCTGCTGATGCCACGTTTGGGAGAAGCGGATCGCGAACGTCGCCTGCAGGGTTTGCCCTATGCGCTGGTCGGCGGCGGCTGCGTCGGTTTCTACGACGGCTTCTTTGGTCCAGGCGCAGGTTCCTTTTACGCGCTGGCCTTCGTCACGCTGTGCGGCTTTAATCTGGCCAAAGCCACCGCCCACGCCAAAATCCTAAATTTCACTTCGAATTTTGGCAGTTTGCTGTTCTTTATGTTCGGCGGAAAAGTAGTGTGGGGCACCGGCGCGATTATGCTGCTTGGGGCCTTTATCGGCGCGCGCCTCGGCGCCAGGCTGGTGCTGAGCCGCGGCCAGAAGCTGATCCGCCCGATGGTGGTGACGGTTTCTGCGGTGATGAGCGCCAAATTATTGTGGGATAGCCACGGCAGCGAAGTGATGGCCTGGCTGGCAACGCTGTAATCCAATACTCGTCAAGACCGGCTGCCAATGCGACAATGGCGCCGGTTTTTTTAAAGATTAAAAATTATGAGTACAACACACCATTACGATCAGCTGATTGCCATCTTTGATGGCTGCTTTGTTGACGATTTTCAGACCCGTCTAATTAAAGGCGACGACGAACCTATTTATCTTCCAGCGGATGAAACCTCACCGTGGAATCGCGTGGTATTCGCGCACGGCTACTATGCCAGCGGGTTGCACGAAATTTCCCACTGGTGCATTGCCGGTGAAGCACGCCGCAAACTGGTGGATTTTGGCTATTGGTACTGCCCGGACGGCCGCAATGCGCAAACGCAGAGCCAGTTTGAAGCGGTGGAAGTTAAACCGCAGGCGCTGGAGTGGTTGTTCTGCGTTGCGGTGGGCTTTCCCTTCAATGTAAGTTGTGACAATCTCGAAGGCGATTGTGAGCCAGATCGCATAGCGTTTCAGCGCAAGGTTCATGCACAGGTGATGACTTATCTGGAGCAGGGCATTCCGCCGCGACCGGCACGTTTTATCGAGGCGTTAATCCAGTATTACGGCACGCCGGCACTGACGGCGGCACAATTCCCTTGGCCGGAAGATCTATAATCCGCAAAGGATATAAGAAGAGAGGAAGAGATGATCGTAGAATTTGAGACCCGCATTCTGGCCCTGATTGATGACATGGTCGATCACGCCAGCGATGATGAGCTGTTTGCTGGCGGCTATCTGCGTGGTCATCTGACCCTGGCAGTGGCGGAGATTGAGCTGAGTGGTGAACACACGCCGGAAGCGCTGCAAACTCACGTCACCAACAGCCTGCAAAAAGCCATTGCTGCTGGTGAGTTGTCGCCACGCGACCAGGCCTTAGTCACTGGCATGTGGGACAATCTGTTCCTGCAGGCGCGCCAGAGCGCTTAACCTCTCGGGGCGATCGCTCGCCCCGCAGATTATCGACCCGCCTTTTTGCCCTTCAGCAGTTTACGTACCCAGTAGCGATTTGGATGCATGGCCGCCAGCGTCGCTGCATCCAGCGGCTGCGGTTCACCGCTCATCTGTGCCGCAAGTACTTCGGCTGCTAAAGGAGCGCTGCACAAGCCGCGCGATCCCAACGCCCCCAGCACAAATAACCCTGCATGCACTGGCGCCTCGGCCACGGTTGCACCTTGCGCTCGCTGCTCCGGAAGATCCGCATACTGCGCCAAAGTGGTGTCGTAATCCGGCGCGCTGCCGCTCATCGGCAGATGATCGCGCGTGGCGCAACGCACGCCGCAGCGCGCCTGATGGTCACTGACATCTACCTGCTGAGGCCATGCGCTTTCTGGTAGGCAGTTGATTAGCCGCTGACGATTTTCTTGCTGGTCGTCGGCGCGAAAATCAGTCGCGGTATCGCCACGGTGATAGCTGGCACCCATGCAATGGGTAGCGAAAGTGGGGCTGACCGGCGTGAGATAGCCGTCATAACACAGCACGGTGCGCAGTTCGCCGAGCGATGGATTCGTGGGCACGTGACTCACCTGACCCGCTACAGCATAGACCGGCAGCGCTTTACTCTGCTCAATCTCCAGCAGCGCATGTCCATTCGCCAGCACCACCTGCTGATGCTGCACCGGCGGCTGCTGGCTAAAGTGCAACGTCCAGCGCTCTCCATCAGGTGTTAACTGAGTAAGACGATGCTGCCAGTTAAGGCGTAACCCCAGCGATTGCGCATGTTCCAGCAGATTGCTGGTCAGCTGCGAAGGTGAAAGCCAGCCACCTTGCGGATAGAAAATGCCGCCGAAACCGAGTTCGACGCCCGCCAGCTGCTCCGCTTCTTCTTTATTAACGCCGCAGGCGATTTCGTGCGGCAGATCCATACTGAGCATCTGCGCGATTTTCTCGGCGCTTTTTGCATCCCAGCCGAGCTGCAGCACGCCGCTCCAGTCATGTTCAAACATCACCGGCAGGCGATCGTAAAGACGACGGGCGAAACCAAAGGCGGCCGGGAAAAAGGTGGCCAGCGCCGGATCGTGCTGATTCAGCAGCGGATAGAGTGCGCCCTGACGATTGCCGGATGCGCCCAATGCTGGCGCACCATCAGCGCAATATAAGGTGACGCGCCAACCACGACGCAGCAACGCCAATGCCAGCACCGCGCTGGCGACGCCGCCGCCAATCAACGCCACATCCTGGCTGGCTGCTTGCTGTCGCGCGTACCACGGCTGGCTGTGGGGCAATGCAACCGCGTGCTGCAGTGAGCCGATTAGCATTTCACGCTTGTGGCCGAATCCTTTGCGTTTCTGCATGCTGAAACCCGCGTCCTGCAAGCCGCGGCGTACAAAGCCAGACGCGGTAAAGGTTGCCAGCGTGCCGCCCGGACGCGCCAGGCGTGCCATCGCGGCGAACAGCTCGGGTGTCCACATCTCTGGATTTTTCGCCGGTGCGAAGCCATCAAGGAACCAGGCATCCACCTGACGATTCAGACTGTCATCAAAGGTGTGAATTAGCGCGTTAATATCACCAAACCAGAGATCAAGCGTCACTTCGCCGCCGTTAAACAGCAGGCGCTGACAGCCCGGTAACGCCTGTGGCCACTGCTGTTGCAGCTGTGCTGCCCACGGCTGCAGCTCTGGCCAATGCGCGTGGGCGGCGACCAAATCCGCGTGCGTCAGCGGGAATTTTTCACAGCTGATAAAGTGCAGGCGCTTTAGCGGGGCATTAGGATGCGCGGCGCGGAAGCGATCGAAGGCTTGCCACAGGGTGAGAAAGTTCAGACCAGTCCCAAAACCGCTCTCGGCAACAATAAATAAATCGCGCGCATGATCGGCAAAACGTTGCGGAATCTGGTTGCCATCGAGGAACACATAGCGCGTTTCCTCCAGTCCATTATCGTTGGAGAAATAGACGTCACCAAACACTCGAGACACAGGTGTACCCTGTTCATTCCAGTTTATTTGGGCATGTTCAACCGGGGTTATTTTCACGGGGAAAGGCTCATATTTCAGGCAGTGGCGCGAGTTTAGCGACAGACGTCACATGACGCAAATTTACAAAATGAAATGGCTGATCGGACTTGTTCGGCTTACAACTGTACGCTAGAGTGCACGTCAATCCAAAAGAGTGGAACGAGGACTATTGAATGAAACGTGCAGTGATTACTGGCCTGGGTATTGTTTCCAGCATTGGTAATAACCAGCAAGAAGTGCTGGCTTCTCTGCGTGAAGGCCGTTCGGGTATTACTTTCTCTGAAGAGATGAGAGATGCCGGTATGCGCAGCCACGTATGGGGCAACGTCAAACTGGATACCAACGGGCTCATCGATCGCAAAATCGTGCGTTTTATGAGTGATGCTTCGATCTACGCTTACCTGTCTATGGCTGAAGCTATCAAAGATTCTGGCCTGACTGACGAACAGTATCAGCAAAATCCACGCGTTGGCCTGATTGCCGGCTCTGGCGGCGGTTCTCCGCGTTATCAGGTGTTTGGTGCGGACGCGATGCGTAGCCCACGCGGCCTGAAAGCGGTGGGTCCTTATGTGGTAACCAAAGCGATGGGTTCAGGCGTTTCGGCTTGCCTGGCAACCCCGTTTAAAATCCACGGCGTTAACTACTCAATCAGTTCAGCTTGTGCGACTTCTGCACACTGCATCGGTAACGCCGTTGAGCAGATTCAGCTGGGCAAACAGGACATCGTATTTGCTGGCGGCGGCGAAGAGCTGAGCTGGGAAATGGCTTGTGAGTTCGATGCGATGGGCGCGCTGTCGACCAAATACAACGAATCACCTGAAAAAGCGTCACGCACTTACGATGCCAACCGCGACGGTTTCGTCATCGCAGGCGGCGGCGGTATGGTGGTAGTGGAAGAGCTGGAACACGCTCTGGCACGTGGTGCACACATCTACGCTGAAATCGTGGGCTACGGCGCCACTTCAGATGGCGCAGATATGGTTGCTCCTTCAGGCGAAGGCGCCGTGCGCTGCATGAAAATGGCAATGCAAGGCCTGGATACCCCAATTGATTACCTCAACACGCACGGCACCTCAACGCCAGTGGGTGATGTGAAAGAGCTGGGTGCAATTCGCGAAGTGTTCGGCGACAACTCACCGTCCATCTCTGCCACCAAAGCCATGACCGGTCACTCTCTGGGTGCGGCGGGCGTGCAGGAAGCGATCTACACCTTGCTGATGCTGGAGCACGGTTTTATCGCGCCAAGCATTAACATTGAAGAGCTGGATGAAGCCGGTAAAGGTCTGAACATCGTGACCAAGCCGACCGAAAAAGCGTTGACTACCGTGATGTCGAACAGCTTCGGTTTTGGCGGCACCAACGCCACGCTGACTATGCGCAAACTATAACCCGTCATACTTCGAGCCGTGGGTGCGTTGGCTGCGTATGCTCACCCCAGTCACTTACTTCAGTAAGCTTCTGGGGATTTACATACTTGCCGGCTTCCCACAACTCGAATTATTTAGGGTTATCTTCCAGAATATACCTAAGGGCCGGCTAATCCGGCCCTTGTTGTTTTTGACAACTCACCTCCTGCTTGCCTACACTCTCTTTCCATCCGAAACAAAATTATCACTTCCTGCTAAATGTGAACCAAATATCCCGTTTCTGTTATGGCAGCAAGCGTGAGTCTGGTTATTACAAGGAGTTCGACCGATCATGACCACGACTGCTGACGCGCAGGCGCAATCCGTTTTGCCCTTAGCCTGCACCTCCTTTGCGGTGTTTCTGACTTATCTGACCGCCGGCCTGGCGCTGCCGGTGATCCCGCTGTATGTCCATCAGGAACTCGGCATGAGCAATCTGATGGTCGGTGTAGCAGTGGGTATTCAGTTCTTTGCCACGCTGTTGACGCGTAGCTTTGCCGGCCGTCGTGCCGATCAACACGGCGCGAAGCTGACTACGCAGCACGGCATGATTGCCATTGCATTGGTGGGCGTGGCTTATCTGGCTGCCGCGCTGTTGCCGGTTTCACCCTGGGCGAAATTTGGTTTGCTGGCGCTGGGGCGCCTGATGTTGGGATTTGGTGAAAGCTTACTGCTGACCGGAAACCTCACCTGGGGGATGGGGCTGGTGGGCAGTAAACGTTCTGGCCTGGTGATGTCGTGGAACGGCATGGCGATTTACGGATCGCTGGCGGCTGGCGCTCCGCTGGGCTTGCTGATTAATCAGCATGGCGGTTTTGCCGCACTCGGTGCGGTTGCGCTGCTGTTGCCATTGTTGTCACTGGCGATCAATTGCTGGATTCGCAAGGTGCCGGTTGTTGGCGGCGAGCGCCCCTCGCTGTTCAGCGTGGTAAAAACCATCTTCCAGCCGGGACTGGCGCTGGCGCTGCAGGGCACCGGTTTTGCCGTCATCGGTACTTTCACTTCACTCTATTTTGCGGCGGAAAACTGGGGCAATGCCGGTTTCGCACTCACCGCCTTTGGCTGCGCATTTGTATTGGTGCGCGTGTTCTTTGGCGGCTTGCCGGATCGGCACGGTGGCGTAAAAGTGGCGATGGTGTCATTGCTGGTAGAAACTGCCGGCTTACTGCTGCTGGCGTTTGCTAGTTCCGGCTGGATGGCGCTGATTGGCGCGGCGTTGACCGGCTGCGGTTGCTCGCTGATCTTCCCCGCGCTGGGCGTCGAAGTGATTAAGCGCGTATCACCGCAGATTCGCGGTACTGCGCTCGGTGGCTTCTCCGCTTTTCAGGATATCGCTTACGGTGCCAGCGGCCCCTTAACCGGTTTACTGGCGACGGCGCTGGGCTACGGTTCGGTGTATGTTGCCGGCGCCTGCTGCGCCGCGCTGGGAATTTTGGTTACCTGGACGTTTGCGCGTGGAGCGACAACAGCGTAACCAATTTATCGCAGGCGCTGACAATTTCTCCGGGCGTCAGCGCCGCAAACCCCAGCAGCCAACCTGATTGCCTTGCATCATTGGCATAAAGCGGTGACAGACGCGGCAGCAACAATCCCGTCTCTTTAGCCTGTGCGGTTAAGTGCGCTTCATCCCCCTGGATTAGCTGCACCGTCAACTGTAAGCCTCCCGCCGCCGGTAGTGGTTGTAGCCAGGTTTGCAGACGCGTTTCGATTTGTTCGAGCAAGCAGTCACGTCGACTGCGATACAGCTGGCGCATCAGGCGCAGATGGCTGGCAAAATGGCCTTGTTGCAGAAACTCTGCGGTGATCGCCTGTGGCAGCAGTGCGCTGTGGCCATCCATCACGCTGCGCGCGCGGCCCAGCGCCTCAACCAACTGCGGTGGCACGACCATCCACGCCAGCCGCAGCGAGGGGAACAGCGTTTTGGAAAAGGTGCCGAGGCAAATCACCCGACCATCCGCTTCTAATCCTTGCAACGCCGGGGCTGGGCGATCCTCATAGTGAAATTCGCTGTCGTAATCATCCTCAATCAACCAGCTATCATGCTGCTGCGCCCACGCCAGCCACTGTAACCGGCGCGCCAGGCTCATTGGCGTGCCGGTTGGATAGTGGTGCGCGGGCGTCAGATACACCAACTTCGCGCTGCCGTTGAGGGGAACGGCACCTTCTGCATCCAGCGGCATAGCGCGACAGTTCGCCCCGGCGGCGAGAAACGCGTTGCGTGCGCCGGGATAACCCGGCTCCTCCAGCCACACTTCATCGCCTGCATCGAGGAACATCAGCGCCAGTAACTGCAGCGCCTGCTGTGAACTGGTGAGCATCACCACCTGTTCTGCCGAGCAGCGTACGCCGCGTGAAAGTGCCAGATAGTCGGCCACCGCCCGCCGCAGCGATGGCAGCCCGAGCGGATCGCCATAGCCCATCACTTTGCTGCCCAGCGAACGCTGCACCTGATTGCTGATGCGACGCCACTGCGCGTGCGGGAAGGCGCGTAACTCTGGCGAACCCGCGGCAAACGCATGTGGAAAGGGCGGATCCTGACAGCCACCGGTTGCCAGCACCTGCTGGCCGCGCTGGGAAAAGTGCGGTGAGCGGTCGATAGGTGCTTTCACTGCGGGCGGCGCCATCTTAATGGAGACAAACGTGCCGCGCCCGCCGTGGCGCTGCAGATAGCCTTCGCTTTCCAGCTGCGCGTAAGCGGCTTCCACCGTCACGCGCGACAGCGATAAATCGTGCGCCAGCTGGCGGCTGGAAGGCAGTCTCTGCGCGTGTCGCAGATGTCCGCTGGCAATCGCCTGGCGCAAGGTATTGCACAAGCGCTGACGTAAACCACCTTGTGGCTGATGGCTAAACAGGGCCAAAAATGACGTGTTCATCGCGGTCTTATCGCATCGCTAAAAGTGGTATCAGGATGCAGACCACTTTGCCGTAAACTGAGGGAAAATCACAACAGGAGAATGCGATGTCAGCGGTATTGAACGTTGCGCCAGCCAGCGCGAATGAAAGCGTGGCCTATTTGCAACATAAACTGGCGTACTACACCGATGCGTGGGATTTGGCGGAAGATCTGGCGCAGGGTATCACAGCGATTGTGGTGATCGACGCGCGCTCCAGCGAGGTTTATCAGGCGGGACACCTTTGTGGCGCGATATCGTTTCCGCATCGCACCATGAATGCGCAATCCACGGCGCATCTCGATCGCAGCAAAGTGTATGTCACCTATTGCGACGGCATTGGCTGTAACGGCTCAACCAAAGCCGCACTTAAGCTGGCATCGCTGGGTTTTCAGGTGAAAGAGTTAATTGGTGGGCTGGATTTCTGGAAGCGCGATGGTCATCCGCTGGCGTGGGGTGCGGCAGCGGGCGAATGGCCGCACGCCACGCCCGCTGCCAACTGCGGCTGCTAGATAAACAGCCACAACAGGAAGATGAACACGAAAATCGCAACAATCAACGTCAGGGCAGGGCGCTGAGCCAGCGGCTGCGGCAGCATCTGAATAAACGGCGACCAAATGGGCTGCGGGCGAATTTCATTATCCGCCAGCGGCTGTTCATGCAGTTTTTCAGCGCGGCGGCTAAACAGCAGATTCAGCAAATCCTGCGTCTGCGCCGGCGTTAACACGGTATTCGGCAGCGCCTGGAAACGCTGCTGGCTGTAATCCTCCAGCAGTCGCTGTTCATCATGGGTAAGCGGCTGCTTCAATGAGGTTTCCAGCATCTGCAAGGTCGGCGCGCTATGCTGCGCCAGCGTTTGACGTACCTGCAAATACTGCGTGAGCAGCGGGAAGTGGCGTGAAGGGATTGGATCGCCACTTTTCAGATTCACCAGCTTCAGCGTATCGGCCAGCAGCTTCACCGGTGATTCGCCGGTGGTAGCCGCAAGGCGTGTCACCTGCTGATTCAGCGATTGCTGCTCTGCCGGAAGCAGGCTGCGGTCGGAAACGCGCGTTTGCTGCGGCTGCGGAATCGCCATCTGGCCATTTTGCAGCATGGTCAGCACCTGACGCAGCTGATCCTGCGACAGCGCACTCAATACCGTTTGGTTAAACTGCTGACGAATAAAGTCGCTTACCGCCTGACGATTGTTGCCCTGCGGCAGTTTTTCCAGCAGCTGCTGCAATAACTGGCGCGTGGCGAGGCTATTTTGCACCTGGGTTAAGCGACCATTGAGATGCTGTTCCGCCGCCGGGAAGTGGCGTGATTGCAGCTCGGCTTCACTCTTTACGCCGACTTCGTGGCGGACACCGGCCCACAACTCTGGCGCTTTAAGCGTGCTCAGCGACATGATGCGCACAATCAGGCGCTCCAGCGTGGTGCGCTGGGCAGGAGTCAAGGGCTGTTCACCGGCTGGACCACCCGGACGTGTCGGGCCAGTTGCTTGAGATAAAGGGGAACGATCGCCCGCGGGCACACCGGGACCGCTGAGAGGTTGCATGGCGGAATCCTTGAAAACGGGTCAGATCCGGGTGCGCCGGAAAAAAGAGGCCACATGATAGCAAAAGCCCCCAGGAAATCCACGGGGGCTGCGGCCTTTCCGGATAATAAAATCAGGCGGCGGGGTCGGGAAGGGTGGCGTTGCGCGGCTTGCGTAACGGGGTTTTCAGACGTTGCGCCAGAATTACGCCCACTAACGTCATGCCACCACCAATCCAGTGATAGGCATGCAGCTGCTCATGCAGGAACATCACCGCAATAATCGCCGTAAACACCGGTACGAAATTCATAAAAATGCTGGTGGTGCTGGCACCCAGACGTTGCACGCCCAGAATCCACAGGAACGGCGCAATAATCGACGCAAACAGTCCGGCATACAGCACCAGCGGCACATTATGCATATTAAGCGTCACGTCCGGCGCGCGCAGGAAACCGGGCAGCAGCAGCAGCACGCCGAAGAAAATCTGCACGTACAGGCTTTGCCAGGTCGGCAGCGGAATGGCCCAGCGCTTGGTCAGCACGCCGTACAAGGCGTAGGAGGTTGATGCCGCCAGCATCATCAGTTCGCCATTGCCGAGACGCTGATTGAGCAGCTGCGCCGGATTGCCTTCGCTCACCAGCCACACTAAACCGGCGAACGACAGCAGGCCGCCAATCAAAATACCGCGGGTTGGCGCGAGGCGCAGCACCACCAGGCTAAGCAGAATGGTCAACAGCGGAATGGTCGCGCCGAGAATCCCCATCATCACCGCCGACACGCTGTGTGCCGCATAATAGGCGAGACTTTGATACAGCACCATGCCGAGCAGCCCGAGGATCAGCAAGCGCCAGCCGTTGGCTTTGATCGTCTGACGATGGCGCCATACGCCCGGCAGGCAAAACGGTGCCAGCACCACCAGCGCCAATAACCAGCGATAGAAGGAGATCGCCGCAGGATCGATACTTCCTGCCGAGAGTTTGCTGACGATAGTGTTGATCGACCAGATCAGCACCGCGATCAGCGGAAACAGTAAATTCATGATACAGCTCCTCAAATAATCGCGAATAGTTTACGTTTGACCGGTTTAAAGTAGATAGTTAAAATCGGACAATATTCGTTAGTGACCGGACAGAATGAATCTTCAAGTTGAATACCAGCCGCCGATTGATGCGCCTTTACTGCGCTACTTTATGCGTTACGACGAAGTCAACGCGAAGACCGAATACCTAGCGCACGCGCACGATTGGGGGCAGGTAATTTTCGTCACTAGCCATGTGCTGGAGATGGAAGTGGAGGGGGAACGTCTGCTGACGCCCGCAGATATCCCGATCTGGATCCCGGCGGGTCATCGCCACAGCAGCTATAACCACAACGATGCGCGTTTTCGCACCTTCAATCTTGCCGCCGATCTCTGCGCAGGCCTGCCGGAAAAAGCCTGCTTGTTGCATGTCGATGCCATCGCGCACGCCATCATGAATGATTTTGCCCGTCGTGAATTGGCGCAGCCGCAAACGCAGGCCGACTGGCGTTTGTGCGAGGTGTTGATTGATCGCCTGCGGCAGGCGCCGGTGCATAACAGCTATTTACCGATGACGGATGACAAATTTCTTGCGCCAATTTTGCGGGCGCTGGAAGCCCATCCCGGCGATAACACCACGCTGGCACAATGGGCGAAGCGCGTGTTTACCACCGAGCGTACGCTAGCGCGACGCTGTCAGCAGCAGCTGAATATGTCGTTCAGCGAGTGGCGGCAGCGTTTACGCTTTCTGCGCGCGATTGCGCTGCTTGAGCAGGGCTGCAGCGTGCAGGGCATCGCCCATGAGCTGGGTTACAGCTCGGCTTCGGCGCTGATTGTGATGTTCCAGCAGCAGGCCGGAACCACGCCCGATCGCTATCGCAGTCGGTTAGGTTAATCCTCGGCTTTATGCCAAAATATGCCCCGTTGATTTCAACCAGACAGGACCGCCGCAGTGAAAATTCTCGTCGATGAAAATATGCCTTATGCCCGTGAACTGTTCAGCCGCACCGGCGATGTGTTAGCGGTGCCGGGACGTCCGTTGCCGGAAGCGGAGCTGCAGGATGCCAGCGGATTGATGGTACGTTCGGTTACCAAAGTGAACGCGGCGCTGCTGGCCGGCACGCCGGTGAAGTTTGTCGGCACCGCGACCGCGGGAACCGATCATATTGATGAGGCGTCGCTGGCGGCGGCAGGTATCAGCTTCTCTGCTGCGCCAGGGTGTAACGCCATTGCAGTGGTGGAATATGTTTTCTCCTCGCTGCTGCTGCTGGCGGAGCGCGATGGCTTCGAACTGCGCGATCGTACGGTGGGCATTGTTGGCGTGGGTAATGTGGGTGGTCGTCTGCAAAAGCGTCTTGCGGCGTGGGGTGTGAAAACCTTGCTATGCGATCCTCCGCGCGCCGATCGCGGCGATGAGGAAACCTTCCATTCTCTCGATGAGCTGGTGGCGCAGGCCGATATCCTGACCTTCCACACGCCACTGTTTAAAGATGGCCCGTATAAGAGCTGGCATCTGGCCGATGCGGCACTGCTGATGGCGCTTAAACCCAACACTATTTTAATCAACGCCTGTCGCGGTCCGGTGGTAGATAACGCCGCGCTGTTGGAAGTGTTGAAGATGCGTCACGATCTTAGCGTGGTGCTGGATGTGTGGGAGCCGGAGCCGGACTTGTCGCTCGACCTGCTGGATAAAGTCGATATCGCCACTGCACATATCGCCGGTTACACGCTGGAAGGTAAAGCGCGCGGTACCACGCAGGTGTTTGAAACCTGGTGCGACTTTATCGGTCAGCCGCAGCAAGTTGCACTTGAGAGTCTGCTGCCTGCGCCCGAATTTGGCGCGATTACCCTGCGCGGTAAGCTCGATCAGCCAACGCTAAAACGCTTAGTGCATCTGGTGTATGATGTGCGCCGCGACGATGCGCCACTGCGCAAAGTGGCAGCAAAGCCGGGCGAGTTTGATCGCCTGCGCAAGCAGTATGAAGAGCGTCGCGAGTGGTCATCGCTGCAGGTGAATTGCGATGATGCCGAAACGGCGGCGATGCTCAATCAACTGGGCTTTCGCGCCAGTTTGTAAAGATATTTCAATCACCTGCAAAAATGCGGGGGATAATTCCTAAATCTCGGGCGATGTTTTCATCGCCTTCTGTTTTTGTGTCATTGTCTGGAGTAAACCAACATGTCTGACGGCTGGAATATCGCGCTACTGGGCGCAACAGGCGCAGTAGGGAACGCTGTACTGGAACTGCTGGCGGAACGCCAGTTCCCGGTTGGTGAGTTGTATTTACTGGCGAGTGAAAACGGTGCCGGTGAGAACAAACGTTTTGAGGGGCGTACCGTGCTGGTGCAGGATGCGGCCGAGTTTGACTGGACGCAGGTGCAGCTGGCGTTTTTCACCGCCGGACGTGAAGCTTCGGCACGCTATGCCGAAGAAGCAGCGAGCCAGGGTTGTCTGGTGATTGATAGCAGCGATCTGTTTGCGCTTGAACCGGATGTGCCGCTGGTGGTGCCAGATGTGAACCCACAGGTGCTGGCGGATTATCGCAACCGTAACATCATTACCGTGGCCGACAGCCTGGTGAGCCAGCTGCTGTGCTCCATTAAACCGCTGGTGGATCTGGCTGGTCTGAGCCGTTTGCAGGTGACCAACCTGATTGCCGCTTCCAGCCACGGTAAAGCGGCGGTTGATGGTCTGGCCGGTGAAAGTGCGCGCTTGCTGAACGGCGTGCCTGCCGAGCAGCACTATTTTGGTCGCCAACTGGCGTTCAACATTCTGCCGCTGCTGGCTGACAACAACGGCAGCGTGGAGAGTGAGCGTCGCGTGGTTGAGCAGGTGCGTAAGGTGCTGCAGGACGAAGGTTTGCCGATTGCGGTCAGCAGCGTGCAGGCACCGGTGTTCTACGGCAATGCGCAGATTGTGCATGTGGAGAATCTGCGTCCGCTGTCGGCAGAAGAAGCGCGCGATGAACTCGGCCGCTCTGGTGATATCAACCTGAGTGAAGAGAGCGATTATCCAACGCAAGTGGGCGATGCATCTGGCAGCGACGTGCTGAGCATTGGCTGCGTACGCAATGATTACGGCATTCCGGAGTTGCTGCAGTTCTGGTCTGTAGCAGACAACATCCGCTTTGGCGGCGCACTGATGGCGGTGAAAACGGCCGAGAAGCTGGTGCAGGAGTATTTCTATTAATGTTGCCTGAAGGTAAGACGCTTAAGCTGGCGTTGGGTATTGAGTACGATGGCAGCCGTTACTACGGCTGGCAGCGACAAAATGAAGTGCGCAGCGTGCAGGAAAAGCTTGAAAAGGCGCTGTCGAAGGTGGCGGATCATCCGGTAGTGGTGTTCTGCGCCGGCCGCACCGATGCGGGTGTGCACGGTACCGGGCAGGTGGTGCATTTCGAAACCACCTCGCCGCGCGCTGATGCGGCCTGGACGCTCGGTGTTAACGCCAATCTGCCCGATGACATCGCGGTACGTTGGGTGAAAGCGGTGCCGGACGATTTCCATGCGCGCTTTAGCGCTACCGCGCGTCGCTATCGCTACGTGATTTATAACCATCGGCTGCGTCCGGCGATTTTAGGTAATGGCATCACCCATTATTACCACCCGCTGGATGTGGAAAAGATGCAGCGCGCTGGCCAGGCGCTGATTGGTGAGAACGATTTCACCTCGTTCCGTGCGGTGCAGTGCCAGTCACGCACCCCGTGGCGCAACGTGATGCATCTCAACGTTTCGCGTCATGGACCGTACGTGGTGGTCGACATCAAAGCCAATGCGTTTGTGCACCATATGGTACGCAATATTGTGGGCAGCCTGATGGAAATCGGCACGGGCAATCAGCCGGAAGAGTGGATGGCGACCTTGCTGGCAGCCAAAGATCGTAAGCTGGCGGCGGCGACGGCCAAAGCCGAGGGACTTTATCTGGTGGCGGTGGATTATCCATCCCACTTTGCATTACCTCAGCCTGCGTTGGGACCGTTGTTCCTCGCGGATTAACCATTAATCTAGGATGTATACCCTAAATAATTCGAGCGGCAGCAAGGCGGCAAGTGGGTGAATCCTCGGGCGCTTACTCCAGTAAGTGATCGAGGTGAGCGCCCGCAGCTAACGAAGCTGCGGCTTGAAGTCTGACGGGTATCGGGGAGTTGTCGTTATATGGAGTTTATCCACTTTTTGGTCGATTTTATTCTGCATATTGATGTGCATTTGGCCGAGCTGGTGGCGCAGTACGGCGTGTGGATTTACGCCATTCTGTTCCTGATTCTGTTCTGTGAAACCGGTTTGGTGGTCACGCCATTCCTGCCCGGCGATTCGCTGCTGTTCGTGGCAGGTGCACTGGCGGCCTTGCCGGGTAACGATCTCAACGTGCATCTGATGGTAACGCTGCTAGTGATCGCCGCCATCCTCGGTGATGCGGTGAACTACACTATTGGGCGTCTGTTTGGTGAGAAGCTGTTCAGTAACCCGAACTCGAAAATTTTCCGTCGCAGTTACCTCGATAAAACCCATGCGTTCTACGATCGCCACGGCGGCAAAACCATTATACTTGCGCGCTTTGTACCAATCGTGCGAACCTTTGCCCCCTTTGTGGCGGGGATGGGACATATGTCTTATCGCCACTTCGCGCTCTATAACGTAACGGGTGCACTGCTGTGGGTACTGCTCTTCTCTTACGCCGGTTACCTGTTTGGCGACTTGCCGATTGTGCAGGAGAACCTGAAGCTACTGATTGTCGGCATCATCGTGGTTTCAATACTGCCAGGCGTAATTGAAGTGTGGCGTCATCGCCGTCAGCAGAAGTCACAGTAAGCTCGTTACCAGATTTTTATCCACAGCGTGAACGGGTTGTGGTTTAATGAGCGACATTTACGGCCTGCTGAAGGTGATTTCAGCAGCAATGAGAAGACTGGACCAGGTCAGCATTAAATAGAAAGGTCATCAATGAGCTGGATTGAACGCATACTGAATAAAAGCACTGCCACGCCAACGCGCAAAGCCAGCATCCCGGAAGGGGTGTGGACCAAGTGCGATAGCTGTGGACAGGTGCTGTACCGCGCCGAGCTGGAGCGTAACCTCGAGGTCTGCCCGAAGTGCGACCATCACATGCGCATGCACGCCCGTGAGCGTCTGCATAGCATGCTGGATGAAGGTTCGCTGGTTGAGCTGGGTAGCGAGCTGGAACCGAAGGATCTGCTGAAGTTCCGCGATTCCAAGAAGTACAAAGACCGTTTGGTTGCCGCGCAAAAAGACACTGGCGAGAAAGATGCGCTGGTGGCGATGAAAGGCACGCTGCACGGTATGCCGATTGTCGCGGTCGCGTTTGAGTTCTCCTTTATGGGCGGATCAATGGGCTCTGTGGTTGGTGCGCGCTTTGTGCGTGGCGTTGAGCAGGCGTTGGAAGACAACTGCCCACTAATCTGCTTCTCTGCGTCAGGCGGTGCACGTATGCAGGAAGCACTGCAGTCGCTGATGCAGATGGCAAAAACCAGTGCTGCACTGGCGAAAATGCAGGAGCGCGGCTTGCCGTACATCTCCGTGCTGACCGACCCAACGATGGGCGGCGTTTCTGCCAGCTTCGCGATGCTGGGCGATCTCAACGTGGCGGAACCGAAAGCGCTGATTGGCTTTGCCGGTCCACGCGTTATCGAGCAGACCGTGCGCGAAAAACTGCCGCCGGGCTTCCAGCGCAGTGAGTTCCTGATTGAGAAAGGCGCGATCGACATGATCATCCGTCGTCCGGAAATGCGCTTTAAGCTGGCAAGCCTGCTGGCGAAAATGATGAACCTGCCAGCGCCGCTGCAGGATGGTAATCAGCCTGATGTGGCTGAGCCGGAGAGCAACGAAGCCTGACAGGCAACGGAAAGGTGCAGCGATGTTTCTTTCCTCCAATGCACCGTCTACACGAAATCATTCGAGCTGCAGCAAGGCGGCAAGTGAATACATCCCCGGGAGCTTACATCAGTAAGTGACCGGGGTGGATGAACGCAGCCAACGCCGCTGCAGCTTGAAGGATGATGTGTATTAATTAAGAACGGGACACATGGATAATTCTCTTCCTCAAGCCACGTCGCCTTTGGCCACGTGGCTTCATTATCTTGAGCATCTGCACTCGCAGGCCATTGAACTCGGTCTGGATCGTATTCAACGCGTTGCTGAACGCCTCGACCTGCTCAAACCTGCTCCGTTTGTCTTCACCGTTGCCGGTACTAACGGCAAAGGCACCACCTGTCGCACCCTGGAAACGCTGCTAATCGCTGCCGGTTATCGCGTCGGCGTCTACAGCTCGCCGCATCTGGTGCGTTACACCGAACGTGTACGTGTGCAGGGCGCAGAACTGGATGAAGCGCAGCACAGCGCCAGTTTTGCCGCGATTGAAGCCGGGCGCGGTGACATTTCTCTCACTTATTTTGAGTTCGGCACGTTGTCGGCTTTCAATCTGTTCCGCGCGGCGAATCTCGATGTGGTGATTCTCGAAGTTGGCCTTGGCGGACGTCTTGATGCCACCAACATTGTCGATGCCGATGTTTCGGTGATCACCAGCATCGCGCTGGATCACACCGATTGGCTGGGTCCGGATCGCGAAAGCATCGGTCGTGAAAAAGCCGGCGTGTTCCGTGCAGGCAAACCGGCGATAGTCGGTGAAGACGATATGCCGGGCACTATTGCGGATGTCGCGGCCGAGAAGGGCGCATTGCTGCTGCAGCGCAATTGCGACTGGCAATGGCAGCAAACCGGCAATAGCTGGATGTTGCAGGATGCAAAGGGTGAACTGCGCGATTTACCGTTACCGCAGGTACCTCTACCCAATGCTGCAACCGCACTTACCGCGTTACGTGCATCGGGCTTGAATGTCAGCGAAGCGATTATCCGTCAGCATCTGCCGCTGGCGATTCTGCCAGGGCGTTTCCAAACGGTGAGCGAAGCGCCACGCGTGATTCTGGATGTGGCACACAATCCTCATGCCGCTTATTATCTGGCTTCACGTCTGGCCGCTGAGCCGTTAAGTGGTCAGGTGCATGCGGTGGTAGGCATGCTGCATGATAAGGATATTGCCGGTACGCTGGCCGCGTTGGCACCTCAGGTGGATTGCTGGTACTGCGCGCCGCTCGAAGGGCCGCGAGGTGCCTCGGCCGACGAACTGTTGGCTCATCTGGAAAGCGGCGATGCTTACCGCAACGTTGAGGCGGCGTGGCAGGCAGCGCGTCAGCAGGCGCGTCCCGAAGATGTGATTCTGGTGTGTGGTTCTTTCCACACCGTAGCGCAGGTTATGGAATCGATGGCAGCGGAGAACGGCAGTGGCAAGTAAGTTTCAAAATCGCTTAGTCGGCACGGTTATTCTGGTGGCGATTGGCGTCATCGTTTTGCCGGGCCTGCTGGACGGCCAGAAAAAGCATTATAAAGAGGAGTTCGCCGCCATCCCGCTGGTGCCAAAACCGGACGATCAGCAGGATAGCGAAATGGTGCCGCCGGTGACGCAACCGCTGCCTTCGCAGCCACCGGAAGGGGCTGGCGCGGCACAGAACCCGGAGAGCGGTAAAACCGCCACCAACGGGAGCGCACAGCCGACGCAGAACAGCGAGCCCAGCGTCGTCACGCCGCCGCCGGTGCATCAACAGGTGCAGCCGAAACCGGTGGAACAGCCGAAGCCAAAACCGGTTGAGCAGCCGAAACCGAAACCGGTGGAACAGCCGAAGCCGAAACCGGTTGAGCAACCGAAGCCGAAGCCAGTCGAACAGCCGAAGCCGGTTGAGCAGCCAAAACCGGTAGAAACGCCGAAGCAAAGTGAGCCCGCAGCGCCAGCCGGTCAGGCGTTTGTGGTACAGCTCGGTGCCCTGAAGAACGCGGCGAAAGTGAGTGAGATTGTCGCGCAACTGCGTCTCTCGGGCTATCGCGCCTTTACCGTGCCGTCAACGCCGGTGCAGGGGCAAATCACTCGCATTTATGTCGGTCCGGATGCGAATAAGGCCAAGCTACAAGGTTCATTGAGTGAGCTGCAAAGCATCTCCGGCCTCGGTGGTGTGGTGAAACCGTATAGCGCGCGATAAAGCGTTGATAAGCCGCGCCGATGGCAGAAAAAGGCGCGGCTTTATAAAACTTTTGTAGCGAAGCGCGGCCATAAAATCATTGAATATCAGTGGATTAAATCGCTGGTAATACACAGGGCGAGGAAAGTTTTTTTCATCGCCCTTTTTACGGAAACAGAACCGGAAAACCCTACGCAAACGTTTTCTTTTTCTGTTAGAATGCGCCCCGAACTGGATGCAGGGGTGCGATAGCACTGGGCTGGAAGAGTTCATGATCTGGATTGATTACGTCATTATTGCGGTAGTTGGTTTTTCGGCTCTGGTCAGCCTGATTCGTGGGTTTGTCCGGGAAGCCTTATCTCTCGTTACCTGGGGATGTGCGTTTTTTGTCGCCAGTCATTATTACGCCTACCTTGCAGTCTGGTTTACAGGTTTTGACGACGAACTGGTTCGCAACGGCATCGCCATCGCGGTGTTATTCGTTGCCACTCTGATTGTGGGTGCCATCGTGAACTATGTGATCGGCTCGCTGGTTGAAAAAACCGGCTTGTCAGGAACCGACAGGGTGTTGGGGGTCTGTTTTGGGGCGTTGCGTGGCGTACTGATCGTGTCTGCTATGCTGTTCTTCCTCGATACATTCACCGGCTTTTCCAAAAGCCCCGACTGGCAACAGTCGCAACTTATTCCCGAGTTCAGTTACATCATCAGGTGGTTTTTCGATTACCTGAAAAGCACGTCGAGTTTTTTACCCCGGTGACACCATCGGGAGTGCGGCTAATGAGGAAATGACAATATGTGCGGTATTGTTGGTATCACCGGTTTTATGCCAGTAAACCAGTCAATCTATGACGCGTTAACGGTGCTTCAGCACCGCGGGCAGGATGCCGCCGGCATTTGTACCATCGATGCTATTAACTGCTTCCGTTTGCGTAAAGCCAACGGTCTGGTAAGCGATGTGTTCGAAGCGCGTCACATGCAGCGTTTACAGGGCAACATCGGGATTGGTCATGTGCGCTACCCAACGGCAGGCAGCTCCAGCGCCTCTGAAGCGCAACCTTTCTACGTGAACTCCCCTTATGGCATCACCCTGGCGCATAACGGTAACCTGACCAACGCGCACGAACTGCGTAAACAGCTGTTCGAAACGGGCCGCCGTCACGTTAATACCACCTCAGATTCCGAAATCCTGCTAAACATTTTTGCGCAGGAGCTGGACCGTTTTCAGCACTATCCGCTGGAAGCTGACAACATTTTTGCTGCGGTGGCGGCGGTGCATCAGCAGGTGCGCGGCGCTTACGCGGTCGTTTCTATGATTATCGGCCACGGTATGGTCGCTTTCCGCGATCCCAACGGTATTCGTCCGCTGGTGCTGGGCAAACGCGTCATTGCCGACGGCCGCACGGAATACATGGTCGCGTCGGAAAGCGTTGCGCTCGACACGCTGGGCTTCGAGTTCATTCGTGACGTAGCGCCGGGCGAAGCGGTGTACATCACCGAGCAGGGCCAGCTCTCTACCCGTCAGTGTGCGGAAAACCCGAAAACCAATCCATGCCTGTTCGAGTACGTCTATTTTGCGCGCCCGGACTCATTCCTCGACAAAATCTCGGTGTACAGCGCCCGTGTGCGTATGGGCACCAAGCTGGGTGATAAAATTGCCCGCGAGTGGGAAGATCTGGATATCGACGTGGTGATTCCGATTCCGGAAACCTCAACCGATATCGCGCTGGAAATCGCCCGCATCCTCGATAAACCTTATCGTCAGGGATTTGTGAAAAACCGCTATGTTGGCCGCACCTTTATCATGCCGGGCCAGCAGCTGCGTCGCAGCGCGGTTCGCCGCAAGCTGAATGCCAACCGTGCCGAGTTCCGCGATAAAAACGTGCTGTTGGTGGATGACTCCATCGTCCGTGGCACCACTTCGGAGCAAATTATCGAGATGGCGCGTGAAGCGGGTGCGAAGCGGGTTTACCTGGCTTCTGCAGCGCCGGAAATTCGTTTCCCGAACGTGTACGGCATTGATATGCCTAGCGCTACTGAGCTGATCGCGCACGGTCGTGAAGTGGAAGAGATTCGTCAGCTGATTAAAGCCGATGCGTTGATTTTCCAGGACCTGAACGATCTGATCGAAGCGGTGCGTGAAGAGAATCCGGATATCGCGCAGTTCGAGTGTTCGGTATTCAACGGCATTTACGTCACCAAGGATGTCGACCAGCAGTACCTTGAGTATCTGCAGTCGCTGCGTAATGACGACTCTAAAGCCATTGCACGACAGACAGAAGTTGAAGGTCTGGAACTGCACAACGAAGGCTAAGCTCACCGTTGTGGCAGAATAAAAAGCAGGGCGGGCGCAATCCCGCCCTGTTTGTTTTTGTATTTTTGTTCAGCGAGCCGCTATCATTGCCGCAATCTGAACCAGCAAGGCTAAATTATGAAACGACTGATCATTGGCATTTCCGGCGCCAGCGGCGCAATTTACGGCGTGCGGATGTTGCAGGTACTGCAACCGCTGACGGAAGTGGAAACCCATTTGGTGATCAGTCCCGCCGCCCGCCAAACCCTGGCGCTGGAAACCGATTTCAGCCTGCGTGAGGTGCAAGCGATGGCCGATGTGGTGCACGACGTGCGCGATATTGCCGCCAGCATCTCCTCCGGCTCCTACAAAACCCTCGGCATGGCGATTGCGCCGTGCTCGATGAAAACGCTCTCCGGTATTGTGCATAGCTACAGCGATAGCTTGCTGACGCGCGCCGCGGATGTGGTGCTGAAAGAGCAGCGTAAGCTGGTGCTGTGCGTGCGCGAAACGCCGCTGCATCTGGGGCATCTGCGCATGATGACCACTGCCGCTGAACTCGGTGCGCTGATTATGCCGCCGGTACCGGCGTTTTATCACCGTCCCCAATCAATTGGCGATTTGGTCGATCAAACCGTCAATCGCGTACTCGATCAGTTTGATATCGAACTGCCGGAAGACCTTTTCACTCGCTGGAGCGGCGCATAATGGTGCAGTGATGCACTGACTGTGTGCAAATTCGGGGGCGCGATCACTGTTCGTGCATCTTGTGCACCAAAAGTTAACAATGTCGCTTTTTCTTCCTCACACCGCTGTTATATTTCCCTCACAAACTAAGTGCTTGCGCCGCTTATCGGCGCGGTATTTAGTGCGCCTGTGCAGCGTTTAGCCGATTCGCATAACTGGCATGAAACGTGCACATCTTACTGCGCAAACCAACACATCACGCACTACATAACAATAAGCACTTCACTTGAGGGTTACCTATGAAAAAGCGAGTTTTGGCTCTTTCTCTGATGCTGGCAATGGCAAGTAGCGCGAGTGTCTTCGCCGCTGTGCCGCAGTCGCTGCGTATCGGAACTGACCCGACTTATCCGCCATTCGAATCCAAGAACGCGCAGGGCCAACTGGTTGGCTTTGATATCGATCTGGCCAACGAAATTTGTAAGCGTATCAAGACAAAATGTACTTATGTAGAAAGTGATTTCGATGCGCTGATCCCTTCGCTGAAGGCGAAGAAAATTGACGCCATCATCTCTTCTCTCTCTATTACCGAGAAGCGCCAGGAAGAGATCAACTTCTCTGAAAAACTGTACGCGGCAAATGCTCGCTTAGTGGCGCCGAAAGGCTCAACGTTGCAGCCAACCATTGAATCACTGAAAGGCAAAAACATCGGTCTGCTGCAGGGCACCACCCAGGAAACTTATGCAAAAGAGTACTGGCAGCCGAAAGGCGTCACCGTTACGCCATACGCTAACCAGGACCTGGTATATCAGGACCTGAATGCGGGTCGTATCGATGCCGCGTTCCAGGATGAAGTTCAAGCGAGCGAAGGCTTCCTCAAGCAGCCGGTCGGCGCAAAATATGCATTTGCTGGTCCAGCGGTTAAAGACGATAAAATCTTTGGCGTCGGTACCGGTATGGGCTTGCGTAAAGATGACGCGGATCTGAAGGCAGCGATCGATAAAGCCTTTGGCGAAATGCGTAAAGACGGTACTTACGACAAGATTGCGAAAAAGTATTTCGACTTTAACGTGTACGGCGACTAACAATTCTGTTCCTGACCCTGTTCTTTGAGTTGCAGGAAGGTTGGTCATAAGTATTCACTCCGGGCGCTTACTTATGTAAACTGCCCGGCTTCATACGCTTGCCGCCACCCATCCTGCGATTCAAATTTCCTGGTTAGGACTGTCCGTCAGTTGGGCAGCGTTTGTAATTTACCCTCACGACAGGATTGAACTCATGTTGTATGGCTATTCCGAAGTAATCCTCAAGGGCACCCTTGTAACGCTGGAGCTGGCACTCAGCTCGGTGCTGCTGGCGGTGGTGCTCGGCCTGGTTGGCGCGGGCGCCAAACTCTCCCGCAATCGCCCGCTGGCGATGCTGTTCGAAGGCTACACCACCTTAATTCGTGGTGTTCCCGACTTAGTATTGATGCTGCTGATCTTCTACGGTCTGCAGATCGCCCTGAATACCCTCACCGATGCGCTGGGACTGGCCCAGTTTGATATCGACCCGATGGTCGCCGGTATCATTACGCTTGGCTTTATCTACGGCGCCTACTTTACCGAAACCTTCCGTGGTGCCTTTCTCGCCGTGCCTCGAGGACAGATCGAAGCGGCAACCGCCTTTGGTTTTACTGGCTCTCAGACCTTCCGGCGTATTCTATTCCCGGCAATGATGCGCTTTGCGCTGCCGGGCATCGGCAACAACTGGCAGGTCATTCTGAAAGCGACTGCGCTGGTGTCGCTGCTGGGGCTGGAAGATGTGGTGAAAGCCACGCAGCTGGCAGGTAAAAGTACCTGGCAGCCGTTCTACTTCGCCATTGTGGCAGGCGTGATTTATCTGGTATTTACCACGCTGTCGAACGGCGTGCTGTGGTGGCTTGAACGTCGCTACACGGTGGGTGTGAAAAGGGCAGAGCTATGATTGAGATTATTCAGGAGTATTGGAAACAGCTGCTCTGGACCGATGGTTATCGTTTTACCGGCATCGCGATTACCTTGTGGTTGTTGATCCTTTCTGTGGTGATCGGCGGTTCTTTGGCGGTGTTGCTGGCGATTGCGCGCGTCTCCTCCAACCGCTTTATCTCAACGCCGGTGTGGCTATTCACTTACGTGTTTCGCGGCACGCCGCTGTATGTGCAGCTGCTGGTGTTCTACTCCGGCATGTACACGCTGGAAGTGGTGAAAGGCACGGAGTTGCTGAATGCCTTCTTCCGCAGCGGACTGAACTGTACGCTGCTGGCGTTTACGCTCAATACCTGCGCTTATACCACCGAAATTTTTGCTGGCGCGATTCGTTCGGTGCCGCACGGTGAAATTGAAGCGGCACGCGCCTATGGCTTCTCCCCGTTTAAACTCTATCGCTGCATCATTCTGCCTTCGGCACTGCGCACGGCGCTGCCGGCGTACAGCAATGAAGTGATCCTGATGCTGCACTCCACTGCGCTGGCGTTCACTGCCACGGTGCCGGATCTGTTAAAAATTGCGCGCGATATCAACTCGGCCACCTATCAGCCGTTTACCGCGTTTGGCATTGCAGCGGTGCTGTATCTGATAATCTCTTACGGGTTGATTAGCTTGTTCCGCAAAGCCGAACAACGCTTCCTGGCACACGTAAAACCTTCTTCATCGCACTGAGTATCACTATGGCTGACAATAAATTAAGCGTTACCGAACTGCACAAACGTTACGGTGAGCATGAAGTTCTAAAAGGCGTATCACTGCAGGCCAACGCCGGCGATGTGATCAGCATTATTGGCTCGTCCGGTTCCGGGAAAAGTACCTTTTTACGCTGCATTAACTTTCTCGAGAAACCGAGCGAAGGCACCATTACCGTTAACAATCAGCAGATCAACCTGGTGCGCGACACCGATGGTCAGCTCAAAGTTGCGAACAAAGAGCAGCTGCGTATGCTGCGTACCCGTCTGACGATGGTGTTTCAGCACTTTAACCTGTGGAGCCACATGACGGTGCTGGATAACGTCACCGAAGCGCCTATTCAGGTGCTGGGGCTCAGCAAGGCTGAAGCGCGCGAACGTGCGATTAAGTATCTGGATAAAGTCGGTATTGATGCGCGTGCGCGCGCCAAATATCCGGTGCATCTCTCTGGCGGTCAGCAGCAGCGCGTGTCGATTGCGCGTGCTCTGGCGATGGAGCCTGAAGTGTTGCTGTTTGACGAACCGACCTCGGCGCTCGATCCAGAGTTAGTCGGTGAAGTGCTGCGCATTATGCAGAAGCTGGCCGAAGAGGGGAAAACCATGGTGGTGGTGACGCACGAGATGGAGTTTGCTCGTCACGTCTCTAATCATGTGATCTTCCTGCATCAGGGCAAAATCGAAGAGCAGGGCACGCCAAATGAGCTGTTTGGTAACCCGAAAAGCCCGCGCCTGCAGCAGTTTTTGAAGGGATCGTTAAAGTAGTTTTGGAATAGTGCTGGCTGGTCTGTGCTCGCTGCCCCCCACCTCGGTCCTCCCCCATAAATGGAGAAGGAAGATGCTGCAATATGTGCGTACTGATGCTGCATGTGGCAGCGTCACCTTCCCCCGCTAGCGGGGGAAGGCCGGGATGGGGGACAGCCAGCACGTTTCAATCCCGCAGCAACTTCAGCGCCGTATCCTCATCGGTCACCAAGCCTGACACCCAGCCGCCCTGCAGCGCGGCGCGAATCGCTGGATACTTACGTTCACTGCCGGCAAAGCCGATAATCTGGCGCTGCGTCTGGCTTTCCAGCAAGACGCTGGTGAGCAGCTCATCGGTTTCACCCAACACGCGTTCGCCTTGCTGATTGAAAAAGTGCCCGAGCATTTCGCCAACCACGCCGCGTGCGTTGAGTGCAGCCACTTGCGCATCGGTAATAAAGCCTTCGGCATGTAGCGGGCAACCTGGCTGTACTTCGCCAATGCCGACGAAGGCCACATCTGCCTGCAACGCGCGTAACGTGACGCGTTGATAGACCTGATGCTGAATCCACATTGCCTTGTCTTCGGGGGTATCGGCATACAGCGGTGCAGGGATGAAAAAATACTTACCCTGCATCTTCTCCGCCATCTTCAGCGGCACGTCATAACGCGTACCTGAATCGTCTCGCGCAATCGCGCCAATCATCGAAACGCACTGATGCTGTGGTCGTTCAACCCAGGGAAGCGCGTCGATCATCGAACGCAGCGTCTTCCCAGAACCGATGCCAAAAACCTGCGGTTGCTCTTCGCTGATATATTGCGCCATCACCGCTGCGCCTTCCACGGCCAACATCTGCTGGATGGCCTCATCATCAAGGTTGGCTGAAGGCACGACACGGCACAGCTGCAGAGCAAACCTCTCCTGCACTTCGCGCGCCAGTTGCAAACAATGGGTGACGGGATGCTCAATCTTCACGCTCACCATGCCCATTTCCCGTGCGTTGGACACCAGACGCTGCGCCACCTGACGCGACAGTCCCAACGCACGCGCAATCTCCTGCTGTGTCACCCCAGCGACGTAATACATCCAGGCCGCACGTGCTGCCAGTTCTTGTTTTTTCTCTTCTCTGCTCATCGCGCTGTTCCGTCAAAACCGGTGCGCCATGTTAACGCGAGAAGGCCGCTAAGTGTTAACTGAGCAAAAGCCCTAAAAAAGAGCAAAAGTATTAATTGTGATTCAGTTCGCAGAACCTGCCTTATCGCACACACTATGCTACACGGAATCGGGCAAATGCCCTTAATCGTGGCAAATGTTTATTTTGAGGCGGCTATGACAAATAATTCAGTGTGGATGCACATTGGCGCAGGTTCATTTCACCGTGCACATCAGGCGTGGTATCTGCATAAATTACGCGAGCAGAGCGATGAGTGCTGGGGCATTGCACTCGGTAATATCCGCAGCGACGCTGCGCCGCTGCTACAGCAACTCGCCGCGCAGAGTGGCGAGTACGTACTGGAAACCGTTACCCCTGAAGGCGAACGCGCCTACGAAACCATCACTTCACTGCGCAAAATTCTGCCGTGGGACAGCGACATCAGCGCGTTAGTTGAGCAGGGTGCTAAAACAGAAACCCGCGTAATCAGCTTCACCGTCACCGAAGCCGGTTACTATTTGACGCCGGAACATGAACTTGATCTTGAACAGGCGGATGTGCAGGCCGATGTGAAAGGCGATATCCGCACCATTTATGGTGCTCTGGCGCGCATTCTCTCCCAACGACTGTCAAAGGGCGGCGCGCCTGTCACGCTGCTCAACTGCGATAACCTGCGCCATAACGGCGAACGTTTCCGTCACGGCTTCCTCGCGTTTCTCGCGGCGCAGGGCGATCGGGCATTGGCAGATTGGGTACGCACCAGCACGACGTCACCCAACACGATGGTCGATCGCATCACGCCACGCCCGACGCCAGATGTGGCTGAGCGGGTAAAAGCTGCCACAGGCAAAGACGATGGCGCGGCGGTAATGGCCGAATCCTTTATTCAATGGGTGATTGAGGATGATTTCATTGCTGGTCGTCCGCCGCTGGAAAAGGTGGGCGTTGAGCTGGTGGAATCAGTATTGCCGTGGGAAGAGGCAAAAATCCGCATCCTCAACGCGACGCATGCCGCAATTGCCTGGGCAGGCACGCTGATTGGCCTCAATTACATTGACGACAGCACGCGTCAGCCGGCGATTTATCAATTGGCGTATGACTATGTGACGCAGGACGTGATGCCTTCGCTGTCGCCGAGCCCGTTGAATTTGGCGGATTATCGCGATGTGGTTCTGGCGCGCTTCAGTAATCCCTACATCAAAGACACTAATCAGCGCGTTGGCGCCGATGGTCTGTCGAAAATTCCTGGCATGGTGACGCCAACGCTGCGCGAATGCTATCAGCGCGGCGCAGAACCGGCTGCCACCGCCGTGCTGCCTGCGCTGTTCTTCCTGTTCCTGCAACGTTGGGCTGATGATGATCTGCCTTACACCTATCAGGATGGCGTGCTGCAGGCCGATGCGCTGCGTCAGCAGTTTAGCCGGTCCGATGCCCTTACTGCATTCCTCAGCGACAGCGCGTTGTTTGGCGAACTGGCGCAGGACAAAGCGTTCCATGCGCTGGTGACCCGCACCGTTGCTGACCTGCAGAAGTGGCTGAAACAGCCGCAACCTGCGCTGGCTGAAGGGTAAGGAGCGCGTCATGTATCTCGGAATCGATATTGGTACTTCTGAACTCAAAGCGCTGCTCATCAATGCGCAGGGCGACATCGTCGCGACTCATCACGCCGCGCTTAGCGTGCAGCGTCCGCATGCCCACTGGGCCGAGCAGGATCCTGAACGCTGGTGGCAGGCCTGCGGTGAGGTGTTGGCCGGATTGCGCCAACAGGCCGCAGCAGCGTGGAGCGAGATTCGTGCTATTGGCTTGTCAGGGCAAATGCACGGCGCGGTGCTGCTGGATAACCAGGGCGAGGTGTTGCGTCCGTGCATCCTGTGGAATGACACACGCAGCGCAACGCAATGTGCAGCGCTTAGCGCGCAGCATCCGGAAATGATGCAGCTGAGCGGCAACATGATCATGCCGGGCTTTACCGCACCAAAGCTGCGTTGGGTAGCGGAACATGAGCCGGAGATTTTTCAGCGCATCGATAAGGTGCTGCTGCCAAAAGATTATCTGCGCTGGCGTTTGACCGGACGCTTTGTCAGCGAACCTTCGGACGCGGCGGGTACGCTGTGGCTTGATGTCGCCAAACGCGACTGGTCGGACGAACTGCTAGCCATTAGCGGATTGACGCGCACCCACATGCCCGAACTGGTGGAAGGCAGTGCAGTTAGCGCCACGCTGAAAGCCGAACTGGCAAGCCAGTGGGGCTTATCGGCCTCGGTTAGCGTGGCGGGCGGCGGCGGCGATAACGCGGCATCGGCGGTGGGAGTCGGCGCGGTCAATCCGGGAGATGCCTTTATCTCTCTGGGTACTTCCGGCGTGATTTTCGTGGTTAACGATCGTCTGCTGGCCGATCCACAATCTGGCGTGCATGCCTTTTGCCACGCCTTGCCTGGGCGCTGGCACCAGATGAGCGTAATGCTCAGCGCCGCCAGCTGTCTGCGCTGGCTATGCAATCTGTTGTCGGTCACGGAAAGCCAGCTGATGGACGAGATGGCACAGCTTAGCGAGGAACAACGGCGTCATGCGCCGCTTTTCCTGCCCTATCTTTGTGGCGAACGCACGCCGCATAACGATCCTGATGCCTGCGGCTCCTTCTTCAATCTGCGCCATGAAACGCCGCGTGCGCTGCTGGGTTACGCGGTGATTGAAGGCGTGGCTTTTGGTCTGGCCGATGGATTGGCGGTGCTGGGTGATGCGCAGCAGCAGATTCGTCAATGCAGCCTGACCGGCGGCGGGGCACGCAGCACGCTGTGGGCCCAGCTGATTGCGGATGTGCTGCAACTGCCCATCGTCACGCATCCCGCCAGCGCCTCCGGCGCTTTGGGCGCCGCACGTCTGGCGTGGTTGGCCGATGGTGGTGCCGAGCGCGATGTCTGTCTCAAGCCGCCGGTGCAGGCGCGCTATCAGCCGGATGCCGGGCGCGGCAAGGTGCTGCACCAGCGATTGCATCTGTTCCGCACGCTCTACGAACAGCAACAGCAGGCACGGGCGCTGTTGCCTGCCTAACTCCAGACAGAGGATGAACGAGATGCAATCGAATGAATACTGGTTTGGCTTACCGAAAAAGATGTTCTGGGGCTTCCTCGCCATCGCCATTTTTATGGCAGGTGACGGCTTTGAGATGGCGTTTTTATCGCGTCATATCACCGATATGGGCTTCACCCCTGCGCAGTCGGCGGTGGTGTTTACCTTCTATGGACTTGCCGCTGCGCTGGCTGCGTGGGCCTCGGGCGTGGTGGCGGAGCTGATTACCCCGCAGCGCGCAATGATGATTGGCTTCGTATTGTGGATCGTGATGCACACGCTGTTTATGTCGCTTGGTCTGGGGATGCGTAACTATCCGCTGATGGTGCTGTTCTATGGCATTCGCGGCCTGGCGTACCCGTTATTCATCTATTCGTTCATGATGATGCTGGTGCAGGTGCTGCCGCGGGAAAAACTGGCGGCCGCGACCGGTTGGTTCTGGGCGATGTACTCGGTTGGCATCGGTGTGGTTGGCAGCTATTTACCGAGCCTCACCATTCCCATGCTGGGCGAAACCGGTACGCTGTGGCTGGCGATCGTATGGGTGGCGTGTGGCGGTGTGCTGGCTTACTTTAGCTTGCGCCACGTGCCGGTTGACCGTTCGCGCGTCAATCTGCCGATGCGCGACAAAATGACCGAAATGTCGCGGGCCGTCACCATTCTGTTCACCAATCAGCACGTGTTTTATGCCTGTCTGATTCGCATCATTAACACGCTGTCACTGTTTGGCTTCGCCATTATCATGCCGCTGCTGTTCGTTGATCGCCTTGGCTTTACCATTTCCGAATGGCTGCAGATCTGGGCGGTGTTCTTCTTTGTCACCATCTTTACTAACATCTTCTGGGGCATCACCGGCGAGAAACTGGGATGGATTCGTCAGGTGCGCTGGTTTGGCTGTGTCGGCATGGCAATTTCCAGCCTGGCATTCTATTACCTGCCAGTGTATGCCGGGCATAACTTCTGGGTGGCGCTGATTCCGGCGGTGATGTTGGGGATTTTTGTCGCGGCCTTTGTGCCAATGACGGCCGTGTTCCCGACGCTGGAACCGCATCACAAAGGGGCTGCCGTATCGATTTACAACCTGTCGGCGGGATTGAGTAACTTCGTGGCACCCGCGATTGCTTCGGTGATGCTACCGTTCTTCGACATCGTGGGCGTGGTGTGGGCGTATACCGGATTGTATGTGTTTGCCGGCGTGCTAACCTTTATCATTCGTGTACCGCAGCCGGGTCATACGCGTGAACCTGTGGCGTTGAAATCTCGCGTCGCGCAACAGCGCAGTTAATACCTCAGGGCGGCCGACGTGCCGCCCTGATTATTCAACCGGCGACATCCTGCAGCGCTTGCTCTAAATCGTACCAGCGGAAACCAAATCCCGACTCTTCCAGCCGCTTTGGCAAAACATGTTGCCCGCCCAGCACCAGCACCGCCGATTCCCCCATCATCAGCTTGATGGCGCTGGCCGGCGTGCGCATAAAGGCCGGACGATGCATCACATGCCCCAGCGTGGCGGCGAACTGCTCGTTACGCACCGCATAAGGTGCAACCATGTTGAAAGGCCCGCGCAGTTCCGGGTGATCGATCAGCCACAACAGCGCGTTCACCAGATCGTCGATATGAATCCACGGTAAATACTGTTTGCCGCTGCCAATCGGACCGCCCACACCCAGTTTGAACGGCAGCTTCATCTTCGCCAGTGCGCCGCCTTCTTTTGCCAGCACCACGCCGGTACGCAGCAAACAGACGCGGGTGCGGTCACTTTGCGCGGTTAACGCCAGTTGCTCCCAGCGCGCACACAGTGCATGGGTAAATTCATCGTGGCCCGGATCGTCTTCAGTCAATACCAGATCGCCGGTATCGCCATAAAAACCGGTGGCCGAGCCAGAGATCAAAAATTGGGGAGGATGGCTGCTAGCGTGGATCAGCGAGACCAGCTGTTCGGTAATCTGCCAGCGACTTTCGCAAAGCCGCTGTTTCTGTTGCTCGGTCCAGCGTTTATCCGCTATCGGTTCGCCTGCCAGATTGATCACGCCATCAATGCCGTTTAAATCGGATTGCTGATTAATGCCGGACCACAGCGCCACGTTGGGGTTGAGTTTCTCTCGCGCGGCGGCGACATCGCGGGTGACAACGCTGACCTGATGCCCGAGCTGCAATAAGCGCGGGATCAGATGACGGCCAATCAGGCCGGTGCCGCCGGTGATAAGTAAATGCATGTTGAGCCTCCTTGTAATTTTTTCTCTGCTCAGATTCAGCATAGAAGAGAAGCGCCCGTGCGGCGTGACTGGGCTTACGCTTATGAATAAAAAGGCGTAGTCAGCGCTGGCCTTAGCACCTAAACATCCGACCAGCGCACCATTGCCTTAACAAATAAAAATCGGTAAACATGATGCACACCTGACGCTTACCTGAGGCAGCCAATGAATTATCCAACCATTACCTTGTGGTCCGATTCTTCCTTTTTCAGCCCTTACGCCATGTCGGTTTATGTTGCGCTAACCGAGAAGGGGATTCCCTTTACCCTCAAGCGCGTCGATTTATCACAGAACGCGCAGTGGGATGATGATTATCGTGCACTCTCTCTTACCTGCCGCGTACCCACGTTGCAAATCGATGAGGTGGTTTTGACGGAGTCTTCAGCGATTGCTGAGTATCTGGAGGAGCGTTTTCCTGCGCCAGAGTTCGAGCGACTCTATCCACGCGACCGCGAAAAACGGGCGCATGCACGTGAAGTGCAGGCTTGGCTGCGCAGCGATCTGATGCCGCTGCGATCGGAACGTCCCACCGAAGTGCTGTTTGCCGGTGAGCGCTTTGCACCGCTCACGCCAGTGGGTGAGCAGGCCGCAAATAAACTGATTGCTGCGGTGCAGCGTCTGCTGCCGGAGGGACAGCAAAACCTGTTTGGTGAATGGTCGATTGCGGATACTGATTTAGCGGTGATGATTAATCGTCTGGCGCTGCACGGTGACGCGCTGCCAGTGAAGTTGCAGCATTATGCCGAGTTCCAGTGGCAGCGTGCTTCGGTGCAGTTGTGGTTGGCTGAATCCGGTAAAACACGCTAAGCACGATGCGCCTTGCGATGGCGAAAAGAACGCATTACCTTACCGCAGATTCTAATAAAGCGTGGCAATCAGGCGCGTGCTGGGCACGCCGAAAACAGAAAAGGGTTATGGATGGTGGATCAAACGGCAGGTGATGGTATCGAGTGGGTTGATATCGTTAACGAAGAGAACGAAGTCATTGCGCAGGCCAGCCGTGCGCAGATGCGTGCGCAGTGTCTACGCCATCGCGCCACCTATATCGTGGTGCATGATGGCATGGGCAAAATTCTGGTGCAGCGTCGTACTGAAATTAAAGACTTTATGCCGGGTATGCTTGATGCCACCGCCGGCGGCGTGGTGCAGAGCGGTGAAGACCTGCTGGAATCTGCTCGTCGTGAAGCGGAAGAGGAATTAGGTATCGCGGCCGTTCCGTTTGCTGAGCACGGACAATTTTACTTCGAAGATCAGCATTGTCGCGTGTGGGGCGGGCTGTTTAGCTGCGTCTCGCATGGTCCGTTTGCGATGCAAGAGGAAGAAGTGGATGAGATTTTCTGGATGACGCCGGAAGAGATCACCGCGCGCTGTGATGAGTTCACTGATGATTCGCTGAAAGCACTGTCACTGTGGCTGAGCCGCAACAGTGATGCCGCACGCCGCAAGCAGAGCAGTGAAGCATAATTACGCTGCGATAAAAAAGGCGCCCATCGGGCGCCTTTTTGCTTTTTAAGCGAGCAGGAAAGCGATTAGCCTTCGGCTTGCTGTGACTGAATCGCCGTCAGTGCGATGGTATAGACGATGTCATCCACCAGTGCGCCACGCGACAAATCGTTTACCGGCTTACGCATGCCTTGCAGCATCGGTCCGATTGAGATCAGGTCGGCAGAACGCTGTACCGCTTTGTAAGTGGTATTACCGGTGTTCAGATCCGGGAAGATGAACACCGTAGCGCGACCAGCAACCGCTGAGTTTGGCGCTTTGGATTTGGCAACATCTTCCATAATCGCGGCGTCATACTGCAGCGGACCATCAATCACCAGATCCGGGCGTTTTTCCTGCGCAATGCGCGTTGCTTCACGTACTTTCTCTACGTCGCTACCGGCACCGGAGTTACCGGTGGAGTAAGAGATCATCGCAACGCGTGGATCGATACCGAAAGCTTTGGCTGAATCGGCAGACTGAATGGCGATTTCCGCCAGCTGTTCTGGATTCGGATCTGGGTTGATGGCGCAATCGCCATACACCAGAACCTGTTCCGGCAGCAGCATGAAGAACACGGAAGAGACCAGCGAGCTGTTTGGCGCGGTCTTGATCAGCTGCAGCGGTGGGCGAATGGTGTTCGCGGTGGTATGAACCGCACCTGATACCAGGCCATCAACTTCGCCACTCTCCAGCATCATGGTGCCCAGCACCACGTTGTCTTCCAGCTGCTCTTGTGCCACCACTTCGGTCATGCCTTTGCTCTTACGCAGCTCAACCAAACGCGGCACATAGTTTTCGCGTACCACTTCTGGATCGACGATGACGATGCCTTTGCCCAGTTCAACACCCTGAGCGGCAGCAACGCGCTGAATCTCTTCCGGATTACCCAGCAACACGCAGGTAGCGATGCCGCGTTCGGCACAAATCGCCGCCGCTTTCACCGTGCGCGGCTCGTCGCCTTCTGGCAGCACGATGCGTTTGCCGGCCTTACGCGCCAATTCGGTAAGCTGATAACGGAATGCCGGCGGTGACAGACGACGACTGCGCTCAGAGGTGGCGGTCAGCGATTCAACCCAATCGGCATTGATGAAGCTGGCTACGTATTCCTGCACTTTCTCAATACGCTGAATATCATCAGTAGGAACTTCCAGGTTGAAGCTCTGCAGGCTGAGTGAGGTTTGCCAGGTATTGGTTTTCACCATAAATACCGGCAGGCCGGTCTGGAACGCACGCTCGCAAAGGCGCGCGATCGGCGCTTCAATCTGATAACCGCCGGTCAGCAACACCGCACCGATTTCCACGCCGTTCATCGCGGCCAAACATGCAGCCACCAGCACATCAGGACGATCGGCAGAAGTGACCAGCAGTGAGCCCGGACGGAAGTGCTCCAGCATGTGCGGAATACTGCGCGCGCAGAAGGTCACTGATTTAACACGACGCGTCTGGATTTCACCTTCGTTAATGATATCGGCATTCAGGTGACGGCACATGTCGATGGCGCGGGTAGCGATCAGATCAAAGCTCCACGGCACACAGCCCAACACCGGCAGCGGGCTGTTGGCAAACAGCTGCTTAGGATCGATGTTGGCGATGCTCGCTTTGGAAGAGTCATCAAAAATCTCTGACAGATCCGGGCGCGTGCGGCCTTGTTCATCCACTGGCGCATTCAGTTTGTTGATGATAACGCCAGTGATGTTTTTGTTTTTGCTGCCGCCGAAGCTGCTTTGCGTCAGTTCGATACGCTCTTTCAGCTGGGCCGGCGAATCGTTACCCAACGCCATCACGAAGACGATTTCTGCGTTCAGGGTTTTGGCGATTTCATAGTTCAGCGCCGAGGCGAACTGATGTTTACGCGTGGGGACCAGACCTTCAACCAGCACGACTTCGGCATCTTTGGCGTTCGCGTGGTAGTTGGCAATGATCTCTTCCATCAGCACGTCTTGCTGGTTAGAACCCAGCAGTGACTCAACGCGTGACATCTGCAGCGGTTCAGCAGCAGGAATCGCGGAGCTTTTACGGATAATGCTGGTGGTCTGGTCTGGCGCATCGCCGCCCGCACGTGGCTGGGCAATGGGCTTGAATACGCTCAGGCGCACGCCTTTGCGCTCCATAGCACGGATGACGCCGAGGCTGACGCTGGTCAGGCCGACGCTGGTGCCGGTAGGAATGAGCATGATTGTACGTGACACGATAGAAACCTCTCAGGTGTTGCAGACTGTCTAAAACAACTCCGTCAGCCTAAGCTGACGGAGAGAAGTGTTTTTATGCGGTGAGACGCGCGGCATCTTGAGCAATCACCAACTCTTCGTTGGTTGGGATCACCACGGCTGGGCGAGTGCCTTCTTTATTGATGAAGCCAGATTTACCGAAGCGGGCTGCCAGGTTGCGCTCGTGATCGACCTCGAAGCCGAGCAGGCCCAGTTTCTGCAGCGCCAGTTCACGTACCATTGCTGCATTCTCACCGATGCCACCGGTGAAGATCACCGCATCCAGACGACCTTCCATCAGCGCAGTGTAGCTGCCGATGTACTTCGCCAGACGATGACAGAATACATCCATCGCACGTTTAGCATCCTCTTTGGTCGCGTAGTTATCTTCAACATAGCGGCAGTCGCTGGTGACTTCGGTCAAACCTAACAGGCCAGACTCTTTGGTCAGTAGTTTGTTAATGGCATCAACGCTCATGCCCAGTGCATCATGCAGGAAGAAGATGATGGCAGGATCGATATCACCGCTACGGGTACCCATCACTAAGCCTTCCAGCGGGGTCAAACCCATTGAGGTGTCAACACACTGACCGTTGCGGATTGCGGAAACTGAACCGCCGTTGCCAAGGTGGCAAGTGATGATATTCAATTCACTCACCGGCTTGTTCAGCATTTTTGCGGCTTCCTGCGTCACATAGTAGTGGCTGGTGCCGTGTGCGCCGTAGCGGCGAACGCCGTGCTCTTTGTACAGCTTGTAGGGCAGAGCATAGAGATAGGACTCTTCCGGCATTGTCTGATGGAATGCCGTGTCAAAAACCGCCACATTTTTATCGGAAAGATGCGGGAAGTTTTTCAGCGCTTCATCAATACCGATCAGATGCGCGGGATTGTGCAGCGGTGCAAATGAAGACGCATCTTTAATGCCCTGAATGACAGACTCGTCGATAATGACGGATTTCGTCAGCTGCTCGCCGCCATGAACAATGCGGTGGCCGATTGCAGCGATTTGTGCCGAAAGCTCTGGTTTTTGTGCCAGAATAGATTTAACGATGAAGTTGAGCGCTTCGCTATGAGCAGCGCCTGCACCCAATGGGGCTTCTTGTTTGCTGCCTTCCAGCTTCCATTTGATACGCGCTTCAGGCAAATGGAAACATTCAGCCAGACCCGAAAGATATTCGTCGCCAGTGGCTGGGTTGAGGATGGCAAACTTAAGAGAGGAGCTGCCGCAGTTTAGAACCAGTACTAACTTCGTCGACATGGAAGTACCTATTTTGTTAAATAGTGGCTAAAAATAACGCAATCAGACTAACAGCGTAGCCCATGAAAGCTGGTAGGTTAATGATAAACATCATGTGCTAGTCAAAAATTGAGTGACATGCAAAAAATTTTGGTGATTTTACGCTTATTTTTGATAGGCGTTTAGTGAAACATGGCTCTGGCCGCTCTTTTATTGAGCTAAAGCTTCCGGTAATGTTGCTTAAACGGCGTCAGAATACTCACTGTCACCCACAAAGACAAAAACTTTTGAAGGATGTCACGTAAAGTTGTGTAGTTATCGGTTTATTTTAAATATTGCAGATTTTGTTGAGGTCTATCATGGCGAATGAGACAGACAATCCCGGCTGGTTCAGCTTGTTCCAGCGCGGACAGCGATACATGAAGACCTGGCCTGCCGATAAACGCCTGGCGCCGGTGTTTCCCGAAAATCGTGTTGTGAATACCACCCGCTTTGCTATCCGTTTTATGCCGCCGCTGGCAATTTTCACGCTGACGTGGCAAATCGCCCTTGGTGGACAGCTCGGCCCAGCAATTGCAACGGCGCTTTTTGCCTGTAGCCTGCCGATGCAAGGTTTGTGGTGGTTGGGTAAACGCTCTGTGACGCCTTTGCCGCCAACCCTGCTGCAGTGGTTTCATGAGGTGCGCACTAAGCTGGAAGAAGCGGGTCAGGCGATTGCGCCTGTGGATGGTAAGCCGACTTACCAATCGCTCGCTGACGTATTAAAGCGCGCTTTTAAACAGCTTGATCGCACTTTCCTCGACGATCTTTGATCTGCTGACGCTTTTACCGGGCAGGGAATTTGAGCCAAATCCCGGTTTAAATCAAAGAAAAGTGATGCGGACACACACGCATCACTCTCCTTGTGTAATCATTTCTTCATTGTTTAAATCTTAAGCGGCCTTGCCGGCCCGGGAGCAAACCATGGAAATGACCCACGCGCAACGACTCATCCTTTCCAACCAATATAAAATGATGGCAATGCTCGAGCCCGATAACGCCGAGCGCTATCGCCGCTATCAAACCATTATTGAGCGCGGCTACGGCCTGCAGTTACGCGAACTGGACAAGGAGTTCGGCGAGTTAACGGAAGCCACTTGTCGCCAGCTCATCGATATTATGGAAATGCACCATGCGCTGCATGTTTCCTGGTCGAACCTGAAAGATGGCAGTTCTATTGACGAGCGTCGCCTGGCGTTTCTTGGATTTGATGCCGCCACGGAAGCGCGTTACCTCGGTTATGTACGGTTTATGGTGAACATTGAGGGACGCTATACCCACTTTGATTCCGGCACGCACGGTTTCAATGCGCAAACACCGATGTGGGAAAAATACCAACGCATGCTAACGGTGTGGCAAACTTGTCCACGTCAGTATCATCTCAGCGCGAATGAGATCGCGCAGATTATCAATGCCTGAATAAGGAGCGATGTGTGAAGTACAGGGGTTTTCTGTTTGATTTAGACGGCACGCTGGTGGATTCACTGCCTGCAGTGATTCGCGCATGGTCACTGTGGGGCGAGCGCCACGGCCTATCGGCGGATGAGGTCCTGAGCTACATACATGGAAAGCCTGCTATCAATTCGCTGCGCCATTTCATGGCGGGACAATCGGAAGAGGCAATCCAGGCGGAGTTCCTCTGGCTTGAACGCTTAGAGGCTGAGGATACGCAAGGGGTGCAAGCCATTCCGGGTGCGTTAGCGTTACTCGCTACGCTGAACGAGTTACAGATTCCCTGGGCAATTGTGACGTCCGGTTCGATTCCGGTAGCGCACGCGCGCCATAAAGCGGCAAATCTACCGATGCCAGAAGTCTTTATCACCGCTGAGAATATTAAGCATGGCAAGCCGAATCCAGAGCCTTATTTGCTGGGCGCGGAACGTTTAGGGCTTTCGGCGACACACTGCGTTGTAGTTGAGGATGCGCCAGCGGGCATCATTTCAGGTTTAGAGGCGGGCAGCGCGGTAGTTGCTGTGAATGCACCAGCAGATTCGCCGCGTCTCAACGACGTGGCGTTTCGCGTTACGACGCTGGAACCTGTAAAGGTGACGAAAGAGAGTAGCGGCGAGTTTACGCTCTCAGTTAATGCATAATGAAACGGGCCTGAACGGCCCGTTTTTTATAATGGGGTATCTTGCGAAATCTCATCCAATGACAGGCTAAAGCTGGGAATAAACACCTCAACGAAATAGTCCATCTCCGGCGAACGACGCTGTGACAGCGTTTTTTCCAGGCGCGCTTTCGCAAGCAGAAACTCGTTATTGCCCGCCGACAACTCTTCCAGACATTTTACGTAGGCGCAAAGTGCATCCGCTTGCTTCACCACCGATTGCTCACTTTCAGTATGCAAGTGTTCATCGATCAACGGGCGATAGGCGTCCTGTAGTTCAGCTGGCAACATATCTATTAGCTTCTGCTGGGCGATCTTCTCAATTTTTTTGTATTCGTGCGCGATCTGCGCGTTGTAATACTTCACTGGCGTAGGCAAATCGCCGGTAAGCACCTCGCTGGCATCATGATAGAGCGCCAGCATCGCGATACGCTCAGCATTAAGGTTGCCGTTAAACTTTTTGTTTTTAATGATGGCGAGTGCATGAGCGACCATCGCCACCTGCAAGCTATGTTCGGAGACGTTTTCGGTGCGCACATTGCGCATCAGCGGCCAGCGATTGATCAGTTTGAGGCGAGAGAGATGGGCAAAAAAATGGCTACGAGTCATGGGCGGTTCCTGTTCGCATGGCGGGGAGAGCGAAGCGAACGCTCTCCCCGAAATACGATCACTATACCCTAAATAATTCAAGTCCCCATGAGGGGGACTTGAATATCCACGGATACACACGTGTCACCGATTACTGGCGATACCCTTGCAGGAAGCGACCAAACTTACTTACGGCCATCTCCAGATCGTCCACGCGCGGCAGCGTAACAATGCGCACGTGATCCGGCCACGGCCAGTTGAAAGCGGTACCCTGAACCAGCAGCACTTTCTCTTGCAACAGGAAATCCAGTACCATCTTTTGATCGTCGAAGATGTTGAATTTCTTGGCATCAATACGCGGGAACATGTACAGCGCTCCCTGCGGTTTGACGCAGCTGACGCCTGGAATATCGTTGATTAACTCCCACGCACGCTGACGCTGCTCATACAAACGACCGCCTGGGGCGATGAATTCGCTGATGCTCTGATAGCCGCCGAGCGCCGTTTGAATTGCGTGCTGTGCCGGAACGTTGGCACACAGACGCATCGAGGCCAGCATTTCTAGCCCTTCAATATAACCTTTGGCATGTTTCTTCGGCCCATTCAATACCATCCAGCCCTGACGGAAACCCGCCACGCGATAGGTTTTGGACAAGCCGTTAAACGTTACGGTCAGCAGGTCTGGCGCCAGTGCTGCAATCGAATGATGTTGAGCTTCGTCGTACAAAATTTTGTCGTAGATTTCGTCGGCGAAAATAATCAGGTTGTGCTGGCGTGCAATCTCAACAACCTCCAGCAATAGCTCTTTGCTATAAACCGCGCCGGTCGGATTATTGGGGTTGATGATGACAATGCCACGCGTGCGCGGCGTAATCTTGCTGCGAATATCATCCAGGTCTGGGAACCAGCCAGCCGATTCATCACACAGGTAATGCACCGCTTTACCGCTCGACAGCGAAACTGCAGCCGTCCACAGTGGATAGTCGGGTGCGGGCACTAACATTTCGTCGCCACTGTTAAGCAATGCCTGCATGGCTTGCACAATCAGTTCCGATACACCGTTACCGATATAAATGTCTTCGACAGTAACGTCGCGCATATCGCGCGCCTGATAGTGCTGCATGATCGCTTTACGCGCCGAATACAGACCTTTTGAGTCGCAGTAACCTTGCGAGCTCGGCAGGTTACGAATGACGTCCACCAAAATTTCATCAGGCGCTTCAAAACCAAACGGGGCGGGGTTACCGATGTTCAGTTTGAGAACTTTGTTGCCTTCTTCTTCGAGACGTTTAGCCTCTTTCAGTACCGGACCACGGATGTCATAACAGACATTTTCCAGCTTGCCGGATTTATCAATTTGAAAATTCATCATTACCGCCTTTAAGGGCAGAGTCCTTTAACCTGCCACCAAAAATCAAACTTGCCCAATTTACTCTTCTCACCTTAACAAAAGAAGGGCAGCGCTTGGTTTTGGCGCATTTGCCATTTTTTCCCGCGCCGCATGGCGTAAAAGTCATTGGAATTCTATTAATCTGGTTCATTAATTCAGGGATGCAGGAATTGGTAAAATTAAACACTGCTTAGCTATGGCAGACGTGTAAATGCCTTCTTCCATCGGCATCGCGGACTATTCAGAAATTTTTCAGTCACAATTGGCTTATAAAAACATTAGCGACCTAATGAAATAGTTAAGTGATTCTTGTTAGATGGCGAAAAAACGTCGGTTAATGGTTAAGCTCTAACTGGTGTTACAAAATGCAGTTCATTCTCATTCAGTTTTCAGGGATAGGATTAAGCTCCAGCAATGAGACAAATGTGGTGTAAAACACGGGTAAAATAGCATTTGTGCTGTAACTTTAACGCAAGTGTTTAAGATTCAGAACCTGGGGGGCTTAAAATAAGAGCAGCGTTATGGCAGGATGTGTGCGAAAAGGCTTTTGGTCAAAAATTGCAATGTTTTGAACAAAAACATTTCCATTTATAGCGTAAAAATGATTAAGTATAATTTATTATTTGATGCACTTTATCGCTTCGCATCTGCTTAACATGATGTTATTTCTTTTTGACCCGCAGGGACTTTACGCGGGATACATAGACAACTACGCAGCTTCCAGCACCTGTACGACATACGTTTCCGGCCCAGAAGTTCTGCTGTCTATAATGACGACGCTGCTCTGATCTCAGAGTGGTGCGATCGTCGGCATCCGCATAACAAAATTTTTTCGTGGCAGCCTCAACACAGGGCTGTCATTAAGCACCATTGCCTCTTATCTCTTTGATAAGTCGGGTAATACACCAGGGTAGTAGTTTTAAAAAATCTTATAAGTGAAGAAAAAAACATGACTAATGCAAATCGTCCGATACTGAATCTCGACCTCGATCTGCTGCGTACATTTGTTGCCGTTGCCGATCTGAATACTTTTGCAGCGGCCGCTGCCGCGGTATGCAGAACGCAGTCAGCAGTGAGCCAGCAGATGCAACGTCTGGAACAATTGGTAGGTAAAGAGCTGTTTGCCAGACATGGACGTAATAAATTGCTGACGGAGCATGGCATTCAACTGCTGGGTTACGCCAGGAAAATCCTTCGTTTTAATGACGAAGCTTGCACCTCTTTAATGTACAGCAACATCCAGGGCGTTCTGACCATTGGCGCTTCAGATGATACCTCAGATACCATTCTGCCGTTCCTGCTTAATCGCGTAACGTCGGTTTATCCGAAGCTGGCCATTGATGTTCGTGTCAAACGCAACCCGTTCATGATGGAAATGCTAAATCAAGGTGAAGTTGATCTGGTTGTGACCACGTCCAGCCCAGGCAATTTTACCCATCAGGTACTGCGAACTTCACCCACGTTGTGGTACTGCGCGGCGGATTATATCTTCCAGCGCGGTGAAGCCATTCCTTTGGTTCTGTTGGATGAGCCAAGCCCTTATCGCGATATGGCGATTGATCACCTCAACGAAGCTGGAATTCCGTGGCGCATCTCGTATGTCGCGTCTACGTTAGCTGCGGTACGTGCAGCTGTTAAGGCCGGTTTGGGTGTGACAGCGCGTCCAGTTGAAATGATGAGCCCAGAGCTGCGAGTGATGGGAGCGGCGGAAGGTTTGCCAGTGCTGCCGGATACCCAGTATTTGCTGTGCCGTAATCCAGACAGCGATAACGAACTGGCGCTGGCTATTTTCAACGCCATGCAGTCCACCAACGATCCGTACAATTTGAGTGCTAATCCAGACGGTACGTTGTTGTTGGATGATGAAGAGTAAGTACTGCAGTAACTGATAATTCCTCTTAAATGGAATACCGGTTAATTGTTAAAACTTAGATAAATGAGCCTTAGCGAATCAATTACCCGCTAAGGCTTTTTTTATGCCCGTTTGTTGACCTTTTTTGACCCATTTTCCTGCCGAAGATTTCCCCATCATCTTAAAATATGGAATGCGTTCCATTCTTCTTCAGGATGGAATGATTTTATCAATTCGTGCCCTCTTTCCCAGGGCATTTGCCCGTCTGTAACGCTGGTTTTTGCATCATAAAACCCATTTATGTGCTTTGGATCAAAAAAATACCCCTGATAAGGGGGGGGAATCTTCGACAAGACCTGTCAAAATATGATTGTTAAATGCACGATCCATGCATGTGAATACCCGCTACACTAAAATTAACCTCACAAACTGAAGCGATTTAGCTGGCGATCGCAGAGGTGAATGTTAATAATATGCTGCAGCTGTAAAATAATGTTTGGATACTTTTGTCAAAGTTGACAAAAGGTTATAGAAAGGAGTAAAAACCCCTATAAAATTGCTGCTTTATTGCTAATGACAGCAAGCTTTATAAGGTTTTTTATCCTTCCCTTGAATCGATGTGGTGTGTTTGCTGCAACAGTGCAGGATGCCATCACCACTTTTGATGAGTAAGCAAAGAGTATGTCGACAACTACAGAAGTGATCGCTCATCACTGGGCATTTATTGTTTTTATCGTTATCGCATTTGGCCTGTGTGCCTTCATGTTGACCGGTGGCTGGTTGTTAGGTGGACGTGCGCGTGCGCGACACAAAGACACCCCGTTCGAATCGGGTATTGAGTCGGTCGGTGACACTCATATTCGCCTCTCTGCAAAATTCTATTTGGTTGCGATGTTCTTCGTCATCTTCGACGTCGAAGCCCTCTATTTATACGCATGGTCGACTTCTATTCGCGAAAGCGGTTGGGTCGGCTTTGTCGAAGCCGCAATTTTCATTTTGGTGCTCTTGGCAGGCCTGGTTTATCTGGTGCGCATCGGTGCGCTGGATTGGGCTCCTGCGCGTCGTCGCGTAGTAGTCAAATCTGTCCCGGTCAGTCACAGCCACACCAACCCTCATAAGCAGTAAAAGCGAGGCAATAAGATGGACTACACGCTGACACGCGTAGACCCGAACGGGGGCGGCGATAACGATCGTTATCCTCTGCAGAAACAGGAAATTGTTACCGATCCGCTGGAGCAGCACGTTCACCGCAGCGTCTATATGGGCAAGCTCGAACACGCTCTGCATGACATGGTGAACTGGGGACGTAAAAACTCTCTGTGGCCATATAACTTCGGTCTCTCCTGCTGCTACGTGGAGATGACCACGTCATTCACTGCGGTGCATGATGTGGCACGTTTTGGTGCGGAAGTTATGCGCGCCTCACCACGTCAGGCTGACTTCATGGTGATTGCCGGAACGCCATTTACCAAAATGGCGCCGGTTATTCAGCGTTTGTATGACCAAATGCTGGAGCCGAAATGGGTGATCTCCATGGGCGCGTGCGCTAACTCCGGTGGTATGTACGACATCTACTCGGTAGTGCAGGGCGTAGACAAATTCCTGCCGGTGGATGTGTATATCCCAGGCTGCCCACCGCGTCCTGAAGCGTATATGCAAGCGCTGCTGCTGCTGCGTGAGTCGATTGGTAAAGAGCGTCGTCCACTGTCGTGGGTGGTTGGCGATCAAGGTGTTTACCGCGCCAATATGCAGCCAGAGCGTGAAAGGAAACGTGGTGAGCGTATTGCCGTCACCAACCTGAGAACGCCAGACGAAGTTTAAGCTTCCCGTTCACGGATGGAGCCACGGCCGCAGCAGAACATCACAATTTAATGTGCGCCGCCATCCTGACGCCTTCTTTTGAGCGCCTGATTACAGGCCGGAATGGTGAGTAACGTATGACTGATTTAACCACGCAAGATCTCGCACAGCCTTCATGGCAAACCCGCGATCATCTGGATGATCCAGTGGTCGGCGAGCTGCGTAACCGTTTTGGGCCGGATGCCTTTACCGTTCAGGCCACCCGCACCGGCATTCCGGTAGTTTGGGTGAAGCGTGAACAGCTATTGGAAATCGTTGAATTCCTGCGCAAGCTGCCAAAGCCGTATGTCATGCTCTATGACTTACATGGTTTTGATGAACGTTTACGCACTAACCGCGCCGGATTGCCCGCCGCGGATTTTTCCGTTTTCTATCACCTGCTGTCGATTGAACGCAACCGCGACATCATGCTCAAGGTGGCGCTGTCTGAAAACGATCTGAATGTGCCAACCATCACCAAAATTTTCGCCAACGCCAACTGGTATGAGCGCGAAACATGGGAGATGTTCGGTATTACCTTCAATGGTCACCCGCACCTGACGCGCATCATGATGCCGCAGACCTGGGAAGGCCATCCGCTGCGTAAAGATTATCCGGCGCGTGCCACCGAGTTCGATCCCTTCGAACTGACCAAACAGAAAGAAGATCTGGAGATGGAGGCGCTGACCTTCAAGCCTGAAGATTGGGGCATGAAGCGTAGCACCACCAACGAGGACTTCATGTTCCTCAACCTCGGTCCAAACCACCCGTCAGCGCACGGTGCCTTCCGCATCATTCTGCAACTCGATGGTGAAGAGATTGTCGATTGCGTTCCCGATGTTGGCTACCACCATCGTGGCGCTGAAAAGATGGGCGAGCGCCAATCCTGGCACAGCTACATTCCGTACACTGACCGTATCGAGTATCTCGGCGGCTGTGTCAACGAAATGCCGTATGTGCTGGCAGTAGAAAAACTGGCGGGCATCACCGTACCTGATCGCGTCAATGTGATTCGCGTGATGCTGTCCGAGCTGTTCCGCATCAACAGCCATCTGCTCTATATCTCCACCTTTATTCAGGACGTCGGCGCCATGACGCCGGTGTTCTTCGCCTTCACCGATCGTCAGAAAATCTATGACGTGGTTGAAGCGATCACCGGTTTCCGTATGCACCCAGCGTGGTTCCGTATTGGCGGCGTCGCGCATGATCTGCCGAAAGGCTGGGAGCGCCTGCTGCGCGACTTCCTCGACTGGATGCCGAAACGTCTGAAAGAGTACGACAAAGCTGCGCTGCGCAATACCGTGTTGATGGGCCGTTCGCAGGGCGTGGCGGCGTACAACATGGATGAAGCGCTGGCATGGGGCACCACCGGTGCCGGTCTGCGCGCTACCGGTTTGGATTTTGACGTGCGTAAATGGCGTCCGTATTCAGGCTACGAAAACTTCGATTTCGAAATTCCCGTTGGCGCAGGCATCAGTGATGCATACACCCGCGTTCAGCTGAAAATGGAAGAGATGTGGCAGTCACTGCGTATCCTGGAACAGTGCCTGAACAACATGCCTGAAGGCCCGTTCAAAGCGGATCATCCGCTGACCACACCGCCACCGAAAGAGCGCACGCTGCAGCACATTGAAACCCTGATCACCCACTTCCTGCAGGTTTCGTGGGGCCCGGTGATGCCGGCCAACGAATCCTTCCAGATGATTGAGGCGACCAAAGGGATCAACAGTTACTACCTGACCAGCGATGGCAGCACCATGAGCTATCGCACCCGCGTGCGTACGCCGAGCTTCCCGCACCTGCAGCAGATCCCATCGGTGATCCGCGGCAGCCTGGTATCCGACTTGATCGTTTACCTCGGTAGTATCGATTTTGTTATGTCAGACGTGGACCGCTAATTATGCACGATCAAAAGATTGCTATTCACACCATCGACCCGACTGAGGTCTTCGTGCTGAGTGAGGCCGAGCACCACGCTATCGAGCACGAAAAACACCATTACGAAGATGCGCGTGCGGCTTCGATTGAAGCGTTGAAGATCGTGCAGAAACAGCGCGGTTGGGTGCCGGATGGCGCGATTAACGCTATCGCAGAAGTACTCGGAATTCCCGCCAGTGATGTGGAAGGTGTTGCCACTTTCTATAGCCAGATCTACCGCACGCCGGTTGGCCGTCACGTGATTCGCTACTGCGACAGCGTAGTGTGCCATATCACCGGTTATCAGGGCATTCAGGACGCACTTGAGCAGAAGCTGAATATTAAGCCTGGTCAAACCACGGCGGATGGTCGCTTTACGCTCTTGCCTACCTGCTGCCTCGGTAATTGCGATAAAGGGCCAACCATGATGGTGGACGAAGATACGCATGTTCATCTGACGCCTGAAGGCATCGCCAACTTGCTGGAGCAGTATCAATGACCATTAAACAGATCATTCGTACTGCCGAAACGCATCCTCTGACCTGGCGTCTGCGTGACGACAAGCAACCAATTTGGATTGATGAATACCGCAGTAAAAACGGTTACGTCGGTGCTGAAAAAGCGCTGAAAGATTTCAGTCAGGACGAAATTGTCGCGGCGGTAAAAGACTCTGGCCTGAAAGGCCGCGGTGGCGCCGGCTTTAATACCGGCCTGAAGTGGAGCCTGATGCCGAAAGACGAATCCATGAACATCCGTTACCTGCTGTGTAACGCCGATGAAATGGAGCCAGGCACCTATAAAGACCGCTTGCTGATGGAGCAACTGCCGCACCAATTGGTGGAAGGCATGTTGATCAGCGCGTTCGCGCTGAAAGCCTATCGTGGCTACATCTTCTTACGCGGTGAATACATCGAAGCGGCAGTCAATCTGCGTCGCGCGATTGCTGAAGCCACCGAAGCGGGTTATCTCGGTAAAAATATTCTCGGCACCGGTTTTGATTTCGAGCTGATCGTTCACACCGGCGCAGGGCGTTATATCTGTGGTGAAGAGACGGCGCTGATCAACTCGCTGGAAGGTCGCCGCGCCAATCCGCGCTCTAAACCACCGTTCCCGGCAAGTGCTGGCGTATGGGGCAAGCCAACCTGCGTCAACAACGTGGAAACGTTGTCGAACGTGCCGGCCATCTTCCTTAACGGCGTCGATTGGTACAAAAACATCTCTACCAGTGAAGATACCGGCACCAAGATGATGGGCTTCTCAGGCCGCGTGAAAAATCCCGGCGTCTGGGAACTGCCGTTCGGTACTACCGCACGTGAAATCCTGGAAGATTACGCAGGCGGCATGCGCGATGGCTTGAAATTCAAAGCCTGGCAGCCCGGCGGCGCAGGAACCGACTTCCTTACCGATCAGCACCTCGATCTGCCAATGGAATTTGCCAGCATTGGTAAAGCCGGCAGCCGTTTAGGTACCGCGCTGGCGATGGCGGTCGATCACGAAATCAATATGGTTTCGCTGGTACGTAATCTGGAAGAGTTCTTTGCGCGTGAATCTTGCGGCTGGTGTACGCCGTGCCGTGACGGATTGCCGTGGAGCGTGAAGATCCTGCGTGCGCTGGAGCAGAAGAAAGGCCAGCCGGGTGATATCGAAACCCTGCAGCAACTCTGCCGCCAGCTCGGCCCAGGTAAAACCTTCTGCGCCCACGCACCGGGTGCCGTCGAGCCATTGCAGAGCGCGATTAAATATTTCCGTGAAGAGTTTGAAGCCGGCATTGCGCCGCAGGTGTTTGGTAATACCCGAGCCATCGGTGGTATTCAGCCGAACCTGCTGAAAGCGCGCTGGTAATCGGCCGCCGTACACGGAACTCGCCTCGCGCTGTAATAGCGTGAGGAAAGAATTAGATGTTTAACGCTCGTCTTAGGGCGAGCCTTACGGAAGCATGTTCACTATGGCTACAATCCATGTAGACGGTAAAGAATATGATGTGAACGGAGCGGACAACCTGCTACAGGCATGTCTTTCTCTGGGCCTTGATATTCCTTATTTTTGCTGGCATCCGGCGCTGGGAAGCGTAGGGGCCTGCCGCCAGTGCGCGGTGAAGCAATTCCAGAATGCCGAAGATACCCGCGGTCGCCTCGTCATGTCCTGCATGACGCCAGCGTCAGACGGCACCTTTATTTCCATCGACGATGGCGAAGCGAAAGAGTTTCGTGAAAGCGTGGTGGAATGGCTGATGACCAACCATCCGCACGACTGTCCAGTGTGTGAAGAGGGCGGTAACTGCCATCTGCAAGATATGACGGTAATGACCGGACACAGCTTCCGTCGCTACCGCTTTACCAAGCGCACCCACCAGAATCAGGATCTCGGCCCGTTCATTTCACACGAAATGAACCGCTGCATCGCCTGTTATCGTTGCGTGCGTTACTACAAAGATTATGCTGACGGCAAAGATCTCGGCGTCTATGGCGCTCATGACAACGTCTACTTTGGTCGTCCGGAAGATGGCACGCTGGAAAGCGAATTCTCCGGCAACCTGGTGGAAATCTGTCCGACCGGCGTATTCACCGATAAAACGCACTCTGAACGCTATAACCGTAAATGGGATATGCAGTTCGCGCCAAGCATCTGTCAGCAGTGCAGCGTGGGTTGTAATACCAGCCCAGGCGAGCGTTATGGTGAATTGCGTCGTATTGAAAACCGTTACAACGGCAGCGTAAACCACTATTTTCTCTGCGATCGCGGTCGTTTTGGTTACGGCTACGTCAATCGCAAAGATCGTCCACGTCATCCGGTACAGCAACGCGGTAACGATTGGGTCAGCCTGAATGCTGAACAAGCGGTGAATGCGGCGGCGGATGTGCTTCGTCGGGCGAAAAAAGTGATCGGTATCGGCTCTCCGCGCGCCAGCATTGAAAGCAACTTCGCGTTGCGTGAGCTGGTTGGCGCAGAAAACTTCTCCACCGGTATGCCAGCAAGTGAGCAGGCGCGCGTGGAACTGATGCTGAAAGTGCTGCAAGACGGCGGCGTTTACACGCCATCACTGCGCGAAATCGAAAGCTATGATGCGGTGCTGGTGCTGGGTGAAGATTTGACTCAGGTTGGCGCGCGCGTAGCGCTGTCTGTGCGTCAGGCGGTAAAAGGTAAAGCACGTGAGATGGCAGCCGCACAGAAAGTGGCTGATTGGCAAATCGCGGCAATCCTCAATATTGGTCAGCATGCGAAACATCCGCTGTTCGTGACCAACGTTGACGAAACCCGACTGGATGATATCGCGGCATGGAGCTATCGCGCACCGATTGAAGATCAGGCGCGTCTCGGCTTTGCCATCGCCAATGCGTTGGATGAGAGTGCACCAGCGGTAAGCGGCTTCGACAGCAAACTGAACGGCAAATTAGATGTCGTGGTTCAGGCGCTGGCGGGGGCGAAAAAACCGCTGATCATCTCCGGTACGCATTCCGGTAGCATCGCGATGATTGAAGCCGCCGCGAACGTGGCGAAAGCCTTGAAAGCGCGCGGAGCCGATGTCGGCATTACTTTGCTAGCCGGTGCGGCGAACAGCTTCGGCCTGGGCCTGATGGGCGGTCAGTCGCTGGATAGCGCACTGGAACAGCTGAGCAAAGGCGAAGCCGATGCGCTGGTGGTGCTGGAAAACGATCTCTATCGTCATGCGCCAAAGGCCGACGTAGATGCGGCGCTAGATACAACCGCTAACGTGATTGTGGTTGATCATCAGCGTACCGCAACGCTGGAAAAAGCCGGTTTGGTGCTCTCTACCGCCAGCTTCGCCGAAAGCGATGGTACATCTATCAACCATGAAGGTCGTGCTCAGCGCTTCTTCCAGGTTTACGATCCGTCTTATTACGATGACAGCGTCGTGATGCTGGAAAGCTGGCGCTGGTTGCGCTCGCTGCACAGCGCGGTTGAAAGCCGTCACATTGACTGGACACAGCTCGATCACGTGATTGACGCCACCGTTGCGGCGCTGCCACAGCTGAAAGGCATTAAAGATGCCGCGCCAGACGCAAGCTTCCGTATCCGTGGTCAAAAACTGGCGCGTTCCCCACATCGTAACAGTGGCCGTACCGCGATGCGTGCCAACATCAGCGTGCATGAACCGCGCCAGCCGCAGGATAAAGACACCATGTTTGCCTTCTCGATGGAAGGTAACAACCAACCAAGCGCACCTCGTTCGCAGATTCCATTTGCCTGGGCGCCGGGCTGGAACTCACCGCAAGCATGGAACAAGTTCCAGGCGGAAGTCGGCGGCAAACTGCGTCATGGCGATCCAGGCGTACGTCTGTTTGAAGCCAGCGATCGCTCTCTGCCGTGGTTTACTGCGATTCCGGAAAGCTTCGTTGAGGGTAGCCAGTGGCGTGTCGCCCCTTACTACCAGCTGTTTGGCAGTGAAGAGATGACGCAGCGCTCAACCACCTTCCAGAAACGCATGTCACCGGCCACGCTGGTGATTAACCCGGCTGATGCTGAGAAACTGGGCGTTAACAACGGTTCCTCTGTCGAGCTGGTCTGTGCCGGAGAAACGTTACGTTTGCCGGTACGTTTCTCTGCGTCGCTGCAAGCGGGGCAGGTGGGTTTACCGCTCGGTATGCCAGGTGTGCCGCCGTTCCTCTCAGGTGCGCAAATTGACAAACTGCAGGAGGCCGCGCAATGAGTTGGCTGACACCGGACGTTATTGAAATCCTGATCAACATTGGCAAAGCGCTGGTCATCCTGTTGGTAGTGGTGGGTTGCGGTGCTTTCATGAGTTTCGCCGAGCGTCGTCTGCTCGGCTTGTGGCAAAACCGCTACGGACCGAACCGTGTTGGTTGGGGCGGATCGCTGCAGCTGGCTGCAGATATGATCAAAATGTTCTTTAAAGAGGACTGGGTTCCGCCGTTTACCGACCGCTTCATCTTTACACTGGCACCGGTTATCGCCTTTGTATCGCTGCTACTGGCCTTTGCCATTGTACCGGTTTCGCCAACGTGGATGGTCACCGACCTGAACATCGGTTTGCTGTTCTTCCTGATGATGGCGGGTCTGGCGGTCTATGCGGTGCTGTTCGCTGGCTGGTCGAGTAATAACAAATACTCGCTGCTGGGTGCGATGCGTGCCTCGGCGCAGACGCTGAGCTACGAAGTGTTCCTTGGTCTGTCGCTGATGGGTGTAGTGGCGCAAGCCGGTTCATTCAATATGAATGCCATCGTCGAAAGTCAGGCGCATCTGTGGAACATCATTCCGCAGTTCTTCGGCTTCCTCACCTTCTGCATCGCCGGCGTTGCGGTCTGCCACCGCCACCCGTTTGACCAGCCAGAAGCGGAGCAGGAGTTGGCGGATGGTTACCACATTGAATATGCCGGTATGAAATTCGGCCTGTTCTTCGTCGGTGAATACGTGGCGATCACCACTGTATCAGCGCTGATTGTTACGCTGTTCTTCGGTGGCTGGCACGGTCCGTTCCTGCCACCATTCATCTGGTTCGCTCTGAAAACAGCGTTCTTTATGGTGATGTTTATCCTGATTCGTGCTGCGCTGCCGCGTCCACGCTATGACCAGGTGCTGTCGTTCGGCTGGAAAGTGTGTCTGCCGTTGACGCTGTTGAACCTGCTGGCGACCGCCGCAGTGATTCTGTCCACCGCGCAGTAAGGGACAATGAAATGACTTTAAAAGATATTGTCGTTGGCTTCGGCACGACAGTGCGCAGTATCTGGATGATAGGCATGCATGCCTTCGCCAAGCGCGAAACCCAAATGTATCCGGAAGAGCCGGTTTATCTGCCGCCGCGTTACCGTGGACGTATTGTGCTGACGCGCGATCCGGACGGTGCAGAGCGCTGCGTTGCCTGTAACTTGTGTGCGGTAGCGTGCCCTGTCGGCTGTATCTCGTTGCAGAAAGCTGAAACGCAGGATGGACGCTGGTATCCAGAGTTTTTCCGCATCAACTTCTCACGCTGCATCTTCTGTGGTCTGTGCGAAGAAGCGTGCCCAACCACCGCGATCCAGCTGACGCCCGATTTTGAATTGGGTGAGTTTAAGCGTCAGGATCTGGTGTATGAGAAGGAAGACCTGCTGATTTCCGGTCCGGGTAAGTACCCGGAATACAACTTCTATCGTATGGCTGGTATGGCGATCGACGGAAAAGAGAAGGGCGAAGCGGAAAACGAAGCCAAGCCGATCGACGTCAAAGGGTTGTTACCTTAAGGAGCCAGGTATGGAATTTGCGTTTTATCTTTGCGGACTGGTCGCGGTGTTGACGACGTTGCGCGTCATCACTCACACCAATCCGGTACATGCGCTGCTGTACCTGATTGTTTCGCTGCTGTCGATTGCCGGCGTGTTCTTCTCAATGGGCGCCTACTTTGCGGGTGCCCTGGAAATCATCGTTTACGCCGGCGCTATCATGGTGCTGTTCGTCTTCGTGGTGATGATGCTGAACCTGGGTAAAACCCAGCAGGATCAAGAGCGCGAGTGGCTGAAGCCTTCACTGTGGATTGGTCCGGGCATCGTCTCATTACTGCTGCTGGCGGTAATGATTTATGCAATTAGCACTGCACAGGATCAGGGCATTGATGGCACCGTCATCGACGCCAAAGCGGTCGGTATCAGCTTGTTTGGTCCGTATGTTCTGGCTGTTGAGCTGGCATCAATGCTGCTGCTCGCCGGTCTGGTAGTGGCCTTCCATATTGGACGTGAAGAGCGTCACGGCGAAGTGCTGAGCAATCGTCAAGCGGATGCGCAAGCAAATAAGGAGGATCACGCATGATCCCGTTACAACACGGTCTAATGCTGGCCGCTGTGCTGTTTGTTCTCGGCCTGACCTCGGTGGTGCTGCGTCGTAATATCCTGTTTATGCTGATTGGTCTGGAAATTATGATCAATGCCTCGGCGTTAGCGCTGGTGGTTGCAGGCAGCTATTGGGGACAAGCTGACGGCCAGGTGATGTACATTCTGGCAATCAGCCTTGCGGCGGCGGAAGCGAGTATTGGTCTGGCGCTGTTGCTCCAGCTTTATCGTCGTCGTCAGACGCTGAACATTGACACAGTGAGCGAGATGCGCGGATGAATCTTCTCTATTTAACCGTATTATTTCCGCTGATTGGCTTTCTGCTATTAGCGTTTTCACGCGGTCGCTGGTCGGAGAACCTGTCGGCTGCAGTCGGAATGGGATCGGTTGGTCTGGCAGCATTGACCACTATTTATGCCGGTTTTGACTTCTTCAATCAGGGACAGCAGCCGTTTACACAAGCGCTGTGGACCTGGATTCACGTTGGCAATTTTGACATCAAAGTAAATCTGGTGCTGGACGGCTTATCGCTCACCATGCTGTCAGTCGTTACCGGTGTCGGATTCTTCATCCACATGTTCGCTTCATGGTACATGCGTGGTGAAGAAGGTTATTCGCGCTTCTTCGCTTACACCAACCTGTTTATTGCGAGCATGGTGGTGTTAGTACTGGCCGATAACCTGATGCTGATGTATCTCGGTTGGGAAGGTGTGGGCCTGTGTTCTTATCTGCTGATTGGCTTCTACTACAGCAATCCAGAGAACGGCAAAGCGGCGATGAAAGCCTTTATCATCACCCGTGTCGGTGATGTGTTCCTCGCTTTCGCCTTGTTCATCCTTTACAACGAACTGGGTACGCTGAACTTCCGCGAACTGGTTGAACTGGCACCAGCGCACTTTGCTGCTGACAACCATATGCTGCAGTGGGCAACCCTGATGCTGTTGGGTGGCGCGGTGGGTAAATCTGCACAGCTGCCGTTACAAACCTGGCTGGCGGATGCGATGGCGGGTCCAACCCCGGTTTCGGCGCTGATTCACGCCGCCACCATGGTAACCGCCGGTGTCTACCTGATTGCACGTACCCACGGTCTGTTCCTGTTAACGCCGGAAGTGTTGCATCTGGTCGGAATCATTGGTGCGATTACCTTAGTGCTGGCAGGTTTTGCTGCGCTGGTGCAAACCGACATCAAACGCGTGCTGGCTTACTCCACCATGAGTCAGATCGGCTACATGTTCCTCGCGCTTGGCGTGCAGGCATGGGACGCGGCGATTTTCCACCTGATGACGCATGCATTCTTTAAAGCCTTGCTGTTCCTCTCTTCAGGCTCGGTCATTCTTGCCTGCCATCATGAGCAAAACATCTTCAAGATGGGCGGCCTGCGTAAGAGCATCCCATTGGTTTATGTCTGCTTCCTGGTGGGTGGCGCTGCGCTAGCGGCACTGCCGCTGATTACCGCAGGTTTCTACAGTAAAGATGAAATCCTATTTGGTGCGCTGGCGAATGGTCACATCAATCTGATGGTTGCGGGTCTGGTGGGTGCATTCCTCACCTCGATCTACACCTTCCGCATGATCTTCATCGTGTTCCACGGTGAAGAGAAAATTCATGCTCACGCTGGCAAAGGCATTACTCATCATCTGCCGCTGATTGTGCTGATGGTGCTCTCCACCTTTATTGGTGCGCTGATTACTCCCCCGCTGGCGGGCGTCTTGCCGCAGAACGAATTTGGTGAAGGCGGCAAAGTGATGCTGGAAATCGCCTCAGGCGTAGTGGCAATCGTCGGAATCCTGATTGCTGCAGCGCTGTGGCTGGGTAAACGTCAGCTGGTTACCAGCATCGCCAACAGCGCGCCGGGTCGTTTCTTTGGCACCTGGTGGTTCGCGGCCTGGGGCTTCGATTGGCTGTATGACAAGGTGTTCGTGAAACCTTATCTCGGCATTGCCTGGCTGCTGAAGCGCGATCCGCTTAATTCACTGATGAACCTGCCTGCGCTGCTGTCGCGTATTGGTAATAAAGGGTTGGTAGTGAGTGAGAACGGTTATCTGCGCTGGTACGTGGCCTCGATGAGCGTTGGCGCCGTGGTGGTGCTGGCGCTGCTGCTGGTGATTTAAAGATTGATGAGCGGGGCGGGTAAGTTTTCTCACCCCAGTAGCGAATGTAAAAGTTGCCTGAATGACGAAGCGTAATCGGCGCAGCCAGTTTCGTTACCGCCAGCGCACAGCAACCGGAGCGTACTTAGGTACGTGAGGATTGCGAGCACTGCCGGGAACGAAAATGGCAAGTAAGATAGCTCGAAATCAGGCTGAAAAAAGGGAAGTATGCCGTGTTATTACCTTGGCTAATAATCATACCTTTTGTCGGTGGCTTGCTCTGCTGGCTTGCGGAGCGTCTTGGCGCAAAAGTTCCGCGATGGATTGCCATGATCACCATGGGCCTGACGCTGGCGCTTGGCCTGCAACTGTGGTTGCAGGGAGGCTATTCACTGACGCAGGCTGCGGGCATTCCGCAATGGCAATCGACGTTCTCGGTACCGTGGATTCCGCGTTTTGGTATCAACTTCCATCTGGCGATTGATGGTCTGTCGCTGCTGATGGTGGTGCTAACCGGTCTGCTCGGCCTGATGGCAGTGCTATGTTCCTGGAATGAAATTGAGAAGTATCAGGGCTTCTTCCACCTCAACCTGATGTGGATTCTCGGTGGTGTGATTGGCGTGTTCCTCTCCATCGACATGTTCCTGTTCTTCTTCTTCTGGGAAATGATGCTGGTGCCGATGTACTTCCTCATCGCACTTTGGGGTCATAAAGCATCAGACGGTAAAACGCGCATTAGTGCGGCGACCAAGTTCTTCATCTATACCCAGGCTTCCGGTCTGATTATGTTGGTGTCGATTCTGGCGCTGGTCTTTGTGCACTACAACGCAACCGGCGTCTGGACCTTCAGCTATGAAGAGCTGCTGAAAACCCCGATGTCGCACACCGTTGAGTATCTGCTGATGCTGGGCTTCTTCATCGCCTTTGCGGTGAAAATGCCGGTGGTGCCCCTGCACGGTTGGTTGCCCGACGCACACAGCCAGGCACCTACCGCGGGTTCGGTTGACCTCGCCGGTATTCTGTTGAAAACCGCGGCCTATGGTCTGCTGCGCTTCAGCTTGCCGCTGTTCCCAAATGCGTCTGCGGAGTTTGCTCCGATTGCGATGTGGCTCGGTATCCTGGGCATCTTCTACGGTGCGTGGATGGCTTTCTCGCAAACCGATATCAAACGCCTGATTGCTTACACCTCCGTTTCGCACATGGGCTTCGTACTGATCGCCATCTACACCGGCAGCCAGCTGGCCTTCCAGGGCGCGGTAATTCAGATGATTGCGCACGGCCTTTCGGCAGCAGCACTGTTCATTCTGTGTGGTCAGCTGTATGAGCGTCTGCATACGCGCGACCTGCGTCAGATGGGCGGTTTGTGGTCGCGGATTAAATGGATTCCGGGTCTGTCGCTGTTCTTCGCGGTTGCAAACCTCGGTATGCCGGGCACCGGTAACTTTGTCGGCGAATTTATGATTCTGACCGGCAGTTTCCAGGTGGTGCCGGTGATTATCGTCATTGCGACTTTTGGTCTGGTGTTTGCGTCGGTTTACTCGCTGATCATGATGCAGCGCGCTTACTTCGGCGAAGCGAAGTCAAAAGATCCGCTGCCAGGCATGTCACCGCGTGAGTTCATGACTATCGGCGTATTGGTGGTGTTGCTGGTGCTGCTGGGGATTTATCCGCAGCCAATCCTCGACACATCCCATGCTGCGATGAGCAATATTCAGCAGTGGTTTACCGCTTCAATTTCAACTACAAGGCCGTAATTCGCCATGACAATAACTCCTCAACATCTGATCGCGTTACTGCCGCTGTTGATCGTCGGATTGACGGTGGTGGTGGTGATGCTATCCATTGCGTGGCGACGCAATCACTTTGTTAATGCCACGCTGACCGTGATCGGACTTAACATTGCGCTGTTTTCTCTGTGGTTTGTCGGCCAGGCGGGGGCAATGGATGTCACGCCGCTGCTACGTGTTGATGGCTATTCGATGTTCTACACCGCGCTGGTGGTGTTAGCGAGCCTGGCCACCTGCACCTTTGCTTATCCATGGTTGGCCGGTTTCCCAGACAACAAAGATGAGTTCTATCTGCTGGTGCTGATTGCGGCTCTCGGTGGCATTGTGCTGGCGAGCGCTAACCATCTGGCGGCGTTGTTCATCGGCATCGAACTGCTCTCTCTGCCGCTGTTTGGTTTGATTGGTTACGCCTTCCGCCAGAAACGTTCGCTGGAAGCGTCACTGAAATACACCATTCTGTCAGCTGCAGCGTCATCCTTCCTGCTGTTCGGTATCGCCCTGATTTATGCAGACTCCGGCAGCCTGAGCTTTGTGCAGTTGGGCAAAAGCCTGAGCGATAGCATGATTCAGGAGCCGCTGCTGCTGCTGGGTCTGGGCATGATGATTATCGGTCTGGGCTTTAAACTGTCGCTGGTGCCGTTCCATCTGTGGACGCCAGACGTTTATCAGGGTGCGCCTGCGCCGGTTTCAACCTTCCTCGCCACCGCCAGTAAGATTGCGATTTTCGCCGTGATTATGCGTCTATTCATGTATGCGCCAGTCACTGATAGCGAAGCCGTTCGAACCGTGCTGGGTATCATTGCCTTCGCGTCGATTCTGTTCGGTAACCTGATGGCGATTTCTCAGAGCAACATCAAACGTCTGCTGGGTTACTCCTCCATTGCGCATCTGGGGTATTTACTGGTAGCGCTGATTGCGGTGAAAACGCATCAACTGTCGCTGGAAACCGCCGGTGTTTATCTGGCTGGTTATCTGTTCAGCAGCCTTGGTGCGTTCGGTGTGGTTAGCTTGATGTCGAGCCCATATCGTGGTCCGGATGCCGATACGCTCTACTCTTATCGTGGCCTGTTCTGGCATCGTCCGATTCTGTCAGCAGTCATGACGGTAATGATGTTGTCACTGGCGGGTATCCCGATGACGCTCGGCTTCATCGGTAAATTCTACGTGATCGCTTCAAGTGTGAACGCACATCTGTGGTGGTTGAGTGGTGCCGTGGTAGCCGGTAGTGCGATTGGTCTTTACTACTATCTGCGCGTAACGGTGAGCTTGTATCTGAGTCCGCCAGAACTGCATAACCGCGACACCCAAGCCAACTGGGCGTTTACGGCGGGTGGTGTTGTGGTGCTGATCTCTGCGATTCTGGTACTGCTGCTCGGTGTTTATCCGCAGCCGCTGATCACGCTGGTGCAGATGGCTCAGCCATTGATGTAAGCCAAACCCATGTCATCACTGAATCAGGCCTGCGGGCCTGATTTTTTTTGCCTGAAATCTGACAATCCCTGCCGACGTTGCTAATTTTTAAGCAGTGTTAATTCCTCCGCAGAGGCGACATGATCAAATTGATCTTCCTGCTTACCGGCGCGCAGATATTGCGTCGACGCTGGTATTGGCTCGCGCTGGGTGGCATCGCGTTGATCCTGCTCTCCGCAATGATTCTTTATGATATTGGCAGCGATGGCGTGTTGTCGGTACCGCTGGATATGCTCGCCATCCTGTTCGTCGTAGAAGGTGCGGTGCAACTGTTCTTCGCCATCAGCAAAGAGCTACGCATTGACTGGTTAACGCTGCTGAAAGCGCTGGGTTTTCTCTTCATCGCCTTCCTGATATTCAACATTCCTGCAGACAATAACGACGTATCAGCGGTGTTATTTGGATTGATGTTCCTGTTCGATGGCCTGTTTCGCATCTCGGCGGCGTGGGTATTACGCGGCGTACGTTGGCGCAAGCACTGCTTCACCGGCATCGTCGAGCTCGGTCTGAGTATTGTGATCATCAGCAACTGGCCGTTTCATCATCACATTGCGGTGCCGCTCTGTTTCGCACTGTTGCTGCTGAGTATCGGCACCAATCTGCTCCTGATGGCGCGTCAGGCGCATCTATTAACCGACAATAGCTCGGTAACCGCGTTGCCGCTGTTCAAGGCGGCAGGATTACGCCGCTGGCACAGTAGCCGCTATGCGCATCCCCCCTTTCCGGCGGAGTTGGCCGCGGCCCCGTTGACCGTGTATATCTGGACACCGGTTGGCGCCTGTGTGGTGCGCGAACGCTATCCGTTGATTAATCGCTATATTGCAGCGGTCGATAACAATGGCGTGGTGTCGACCGGGCACGCGGCGCTCGAAGTCGGCAGCGATTTCTATATCAGTCACTATCCGCTGGACAACATCGATCGCGATTCGGGGAATTTCCGCGCCATTCTCCGTTCGGGGGAAAGTAATGATGTTGCCGGGCGCTTCTTGCCGTCGCTGGCGGAGGAAGTGGCAGATTGGTGTGCGCCTGATAAGCAGATCATTTTTCCACGCTACAATCGGGTAGCGCTGGAAAATTACTGGCGCAGCTATCGAACTGACAGCACTTATAACCTCACGGCACGTAACTGTTCATCCACCATGATTCAGGCGTTGGATGTGGCGATAGAAGGGATTCTGGCGCAGCAACCTTTTGCCGGTCTGCGCTTGTTTATCGATCCGAATTTCTGGTTACTTGGCGTCATTCGCGGCAGGGCAGAAGAGATGACGTGGACGCCAGGATTGGCGCTGGATTATGTCTGGTTGTTAAAACGCGTGATTGAACCCCAGTCGAGCCAGCTGTGGCCGCTCCGGTTATGGCAAGGCCTAAAATTGCGCCATGAGCTTTGGCAGCAAAAGCGGACGCCATCACGCAGCATTGTGAAATAACAGTGCAGGGTGCGTCACGTTGGTCGTACGAACTCGCGGCAGGCACTGCGTTTACTTAGGCTGCTGTGATACGCTGGCGGAATTCACTTTTTTCGCTCAGACAAGGAAGCACCATGGAAATGCTTTGGCTTGATTGCCATCACAGTGAACTGACGGCAAAACAACTCTATACCCTGTTGGCGCTGCGCAATCACGTCTTCATCGTGGAGCAAAACTGTCCCTATCAGGATATTGATGGACAGGATTTGGCTGCCGATAACCGCCATATTCTCGGATTTCTCGACGGCAAACTGCTGGCCTATGCGCGCGTACTGACGCCAGCGTTAGAGTCTGCGCCTGTGCTGATAGGACGCGTCATCGTCTCTGAAGAGGCTCGCGGTTTAAAGCTGGGATACCGTTTGATGGAGAAGGCGTTGGAGAGCTGCGAAAAGAATTGGCCACAGCGCGCGATTTATCTCTCAGCGCAGGCGCATCTGGAAGGTTTTTACGGTCGATTGGGCTTTAAAGCGGTTACTGACGTGTACATGGAAGATGATATTCCGCACATCGGCATGCAAAAAGCATAACGGCGAGGATCGCTCCTCGCCGTTATCATCAGCCCGGCGTCATCTGCCGGTCGTCAACATACTTACGTTGATCCGGCGGTGGCGGGAAGTACTGATAAAGCCAGGTTTCACTCAGCGTCTCATCTTTAGTACGCAGGAACAGGCGCATATCAACCGGTTTAGTTGAATCGCTGTTTGGATACCAGTCAAACAGGATGCGGTAACCGTTCAACGGCTCGACGTAGAGAATCTCCACCTGCTTGAAGGTGCCGTCAGAAACGGTAATCACCGGCTCAATACCTTTCGGTGCAGCGGCTTTCAGATCGCCACCGACAAAATCAATGGCAAAGCGACGGCACCACGTATCCGGGAAGTGTTCGCCAGGCGCCCAACCTTCCGGGAAGCCACCAATTCCGGTGCGTGTTGCATCGACACGTGCTAAACCACTGCGCACTGGCGGCAACTGGCTCCAGTAGAGTTTGTACTGGAAGTTGAACTCGCTGCCGGCTTTAACCGGTTCTGACGGCTGCCAGAAGCAGACGATGTTATCCAGCGTTTCACCAGTGGTAGGAATCTCCATCACATTAATGGCGCCTTTGCCCCATTTGCCAATCGGTTCCACCCACAGACTTGGACGTTTGTCGTACCAGCCAATCACGTCCTGATAATTCTTGAAGTCATGATCGAGCTGCAGCAGGCCGAATCCACGCGGGTTCTCGTCTTGATAGGCGTTGAACTGCAAGCGCTGCGGATTATTGAGCGGGCGCGCAATCCATTCACCTTCACCGGTCCACATCGCCAAACGATCGGAGTCGTGAATTTGCGGATGGTAAGTGTTGCACATGCGGCGCTCATTGGTGCCGCAGCTGAACATGCTGGTCATTGGCGCGATGCCGAGCTGGCGGATTTCATTACGGGCAAACAGGTGGTTTTCTACATCCATTACCACGCGTTTCTCTTCGCAGTGAATGGTGAACTTGTAGGCACCGGTGATGCTGGCGCCGTCCAGCAGCGCATACACGACAAACGTGGTGTCATCGGCTTTTGGCGTTTCGAACCAGAAGGCGGTGAAGTCCGGAAACTCCTCTTTGCCGTTGCTGAAGGTGTTGACCGCCACGCCGCGTGCAGACAAGCCGTACTGGAACGTCTCATCTACCGCACGGAAATAGCTGGCGCCCAGGAACGAGACGATATCGCGACGTGCCAGCTCTGGCTTTTTGAACGCACGGAAACCGGCGAAGCCGAGATCGGTTTTACCGACCAGCTGTTTGGTATCAACGTTGGCATTGTGATAGTTGAACAGCTCCGGGCGGAAGTGAATCTCGCGCGCTTCACGGCTGTCAGCATCCACCGAGAACATGCGGATGCGGCGTTTGAAACCCATCCCCACGTGGAAGAACTGCACATCAAGCTCGCGATCGGCGATGTTGTTCCACAATGAGTGATTGGCGTCGTACTGAATTTCGTTATAGGCCTGAGGAGTCAGATTGGCCAGCGTGTCGGGCAGGGGGCCGGGTGCGCCGCCCCAGGGCTGTTTTGCCAAAGCGGAGGCTTTCTTTTTCAAGGAATCGAAATCGAAGCGAACTGCGGTACCGTCGGCGATACCCTCATCGGCCCAGGCGGATTGTGCAAACAGCGTGGAGAGGCCCGTCATGCCGCTAACGGCGGAGAGGGCCATGGACGCTTTCATAAATTTTCTACGATTCATGCCGGAAATCTAATCCTTAGCTGCTCGGGTGTATTGTGACTGTCGTGCGTGCTTCACACATGTGTGACGCTGAGCGTCAGGCTACAGGGGGTTACGACAGTCGCGAAATTAAAAAATTCAGTCTGCGGAAAATTTATCAGATTAATCAAATAAGCGAAGCAGATTTCGCGCCGCTACGCCGCTGATAACATAACTTTGCATTGAGAGCGGTGAAACTCGGTAAATTCCTGGAGGCTTGCCGCCAGCAAAAATGGAATTTAGGACTATAGTTAAACCACAACGAGTTAGGAACATGGAGGAACTACATAGTGTCATCATCAGACCAATTTGAAACCCGCCTTGACGACGATCTGGCGCTGCTAACCGAAACGCTGGAAGAAGTATTACGCGCTTCGGGTGACCCGGCCGATCAGAAATACATCGAACTGAAACTCAAAGCTGAACAAGCGCTGGAAGACGTGAAATCACGCGTTAGCCAGGCGTCAGACAGCTATTACTATCGTGCCAAAAATGCGGCCTATCGCGCCGATGATTATGTGCATGAAAAACCGTGGCAGGGGATTGGCATCGGTGCCGCCGCTGGCCTGTTTGTCGGTTTACTGCTGGCACGACGCTAAGTTCTGCCGGGCGCGACTCGCTTCGCGCCCGATTTCTGCTCTTCCTGACCCCATTCCCTACCAAATCCTCTTTTCGCATCATCCGCGATTGTGTTTCGCCTGCGCGCTTCCTACAGTAAAGCGACAGGGATAAGGAGAACGCAACGTGATACGTGTAGAAATGCTCTCAACGGGCGATGAAGTGTTACATGGGCAAATAGTTGATACCAATGCCGCATGGTTAGCCGATGTGCTGTTCCAGCACGGATTACCGATGACCAGCCGCAGCACCGTCGGTGATGCGATGACGTCGCTGGTCGAAGCGCTGCAAAGCCGCAGCCAGATTGCCGACGTGCTGATTGTCAATGGCGGTTTAGGACCGACCAGCGACGATCTCAGCGCACAGGCCGCCGCCGCCGCCAGCGGTAGTGAATTGGTGATTCAACAAGCCTGGCTGGAGAAAATGGAAGCCTGGTTTGCCAGTCGCGGACGCGTTATGGCGCCGAGCAATCGCAAGCAGGCAGAAATTCCGGCAAATGCTGAGATGCTGGATAACCCGGTCGGCACCGCATGTGGCTTTGCATTGCAGCTCAATCGCTGCTGGATTTTTTTCACGCCGGGTGTACCGTCGGAATTTAAGGTGATGGTCGAGCAGGAGATCATTCCGCGTCTCAAAGCGCGCTTTGCGTTGCCTGAGCCGCCGCTGTGTTTACGCCTCACCACTTTTGGGCGCGGAGAAAGTGATATTGCCGCCGAGCTCGAGCCATTACCGCTGCCGGAAGGTGTGGTGATGGGGTATCGCTCATCAATGCCGATTATCGAGATCAAACTCACCGGGCCAGCCGATCAGCGCGTGGCGATGGAGCAGGTGTGGCAGCAGGTAAAACTGTTGCTGGCTGAATGCACTATCTTCGAAGGCACCGAAGGTTTGCCGGCGCTGCTGGCGCGCGAACTGCAGGATCGTGGCTTCCGTCTGGCGCTGAGCGAGCAGTTCACCGCAGGTTTACTTCACTGGCAATTGGCGGCCGCGGACGTAGCGCTCAGCAAGGCGGAGATCCTGCCAGCTCAGAATGAAGATCTGGAATCGCAGGTTGTGCGCACGCGTGATTGGGCGCAGCAACAGGGTTGCGCGCTGGCGTTATCTGTCGGAAATCTGGAAGAGGGTGAAGTGTCAATCGCACTGCACACGCCGGAAGCGAGCTGGGGCCAACGCGTCAAGTTCATGCATGGTCGTCATAACGCAGAGACGCGACAAAAAGTGGTGGCGATGATGGCGATGAATATGCTGCGTCGCTGGCTGCACGGCAGCGAGGTCAGCACCGGACACGGCTGGATTGATGTGCTGGAAACAGTGAAACGTTGATTCGAAGGGTCGCCATTCATGGCGACCAACAACTCAAAACTCGATCTCAATCTCCCCTTTAGCGCGACAGCAGCACGGCAAAATCTCGCCTTGCTGCACAAACGCCAACGGGGTCTCCGCATAATCCACTTCGCCTTTCAGCAAGCGCAGGCGACAAGAACCGCAATAGCCTTCACGACACTGAAACTCCACGCAAAGATTATTAGCTTCCAGCGTGGCCAGCAGATTAGGGTGATCTTCTGCGCACTCCAGCCGGGAGCCGGAGCTACGCAGAATAACAACTGAACGACTCATAATTACAGCTGGAAACCGTCGAAATCGTCTTCGCCCACTTCAGAATCAATCTGACCGACCAAATACGAGCTTACTTCGACTTCCTGCGGTGCAACCTGCACGTTGTCCGATACCAGCCATGAATTGATCCATGGAATGGGGTTCGAACGCGTCTGGAACGGCAGGTCCAGGCCAACGGCCTGCATACGGATGTTAGTGATGTACTCGATGTACTGGCAAAGAATGTCTTTATTCAGGCCGATCATTGAACCGCCGCTGAACAGATACTCTGCCCACTCTTTTTCCTGCTCGGCTGCTTTCTTGAACAGGTCGTAACATTCGTCGCGGCACTCGGCGGCAATCGCTTTCATCTCTGGATCATCTTCACCGGTACGCAGCAGGTTCAGCATATGCTGGGTGCCTGTCAGGTGCAGCGCTTCGTCGCGAGCAATCAGCTTAATGATTTTGGCGTTACCTTCCATCAGCTCACGCTCGGCGAAAGCAAATGAACAGGCGAAGCTCACATAGAAGCGAATCGCTTCCAGCGCATTGACGCTCATCAGGCAGATATAGAGCTGTTTTTTCAGATCGCGCAGATTAACGGTGACGGTTTTACCGTTCACCTGATGCGTGCCTTCGCCCAGCAGATGCCAGTAGCTGGTCATCTCGATCAGGTCATCGTAGTACTTCGAGATATCTTCCGCGCGCGCCAGAATCTGTTCATTGGTGACGATATCGTCAAACACCACCGCCGGATCGTTCACGATATTACGGATGATGTGGGTGTAAGAGCGCGAGTGAATGGTCTCGGAGAACGCCCAGGTTTCAATCCAGGTTTCCAGCTCAGGGATGGAAATCAGTGGCAGCAGCGCCACGTTCGGGCTACGTCCCTGAATCGAATCCAGCAGCGTTTGATACTTCAGGTTGCTGATGAAGATGTGTTTTTCATGCTCTGGCAGCGCCTGGTAATCGATACGATCGCGCGACACGTCGACTTCTTCCGGACGCCAGAAGAAGGAGAGCTGCTTCTCAATCAGCTTTTCAAAGATGTCATATTTCTGCTGATCGAAACGGGCAACGTTGACGGACTGGCCAAAGAACATCGGCTCTTTTAGCTGGTCATTTTTGTTCTGCGAGAATGTGGTGTAAGCCATTTTGAGTCCAAATGTGAAGAGGGCCGACCGTTGCCGGCCCTGACAAGATGAGATTAGATCTTACATGCGCCGCTTTCGCAGCCATCATCCTGAATGGAAGGGGCCAGATCGTCCTGTGCATCTTCCGCACCATCACGGGTGTTTTGGTAGTACAGGGTTTTCACGCCAAATTTGTAGGCGGTCAGCAGATCTTTCAGCAGCTGTTTCATCGGCACTTTGCCATTGGCAAAACGGCTCGGATCGTAGTTGGTATTCGACGAAATTGCCTGATCGATAAACTTCTGCATCACGCCAACCAGCTGCAGATAACCGTCGTTGGACGGCATTTCCCACAACAGTTCGTACTGATCTTTCAGACGCTCATACTCTGGCACCACCTGACGCAAAATGCCGTCTTTTGATGCTTTGATGCTGATGTGTCCGCGCGGTGGTTCGATACCGTTAGTCGCGTTCGAAATCTGTGAAGAGGTTTCGGATGGCATCAGCGCAGAGAGCGTAGAGTTGCGCAGCCCGTGCGTGGTGATCGACTCACGCAGACCTTCCCAATCCAGATGCAGCGGCTCATTGCACACCACATCGAGATCCTTTTTATAGGTATCGATTGGCAGAATGCCCTGCGAATAAGTGGTCTCTTTGAACCACGGGCAAGCACCTTGCTCTTTCGCCAGTTCGTTCGAGGCTTTCAGCAGGTAATACTGAATCGCTTCAAAGGTTTTGTGCGTCAGGTTGTTGGCGCTGCCATCAGAATAACGCACGCCGTTTTTCGCCAGGTAGTAAGCGTAGTTGATCACGCCGATGCCCAGCGTACGACGGCCCATGGCGCCGCGTTGGGCTGCCGGGATGGGGTAATCCTGATAATCCAGCAGCGCATCAAGGGCACGCACTGCGAGGGTCGCCAGCTCTTCCAGATCGTCAAGGCTGTTAATCGCGCCCAGGTTGAAGGCCGACAGCGTACACAAGGCGATTTCGCCGCTTTCGTCATTTACATCGTTGAGCGGTTTGGTCGGCAGCGCGATTTCCAGGCACAGGTTCGACTGACGAACCGGCGCGATGCTCGGATCAAACGGGCTGTGGGTGTTGCAGTGATCGACGTTCTGAATGTAGATACGGCCAGTTGAAGCACGTTCCTGCATCATCAGTGAGAACAGCTCAACCGCTTTCACGCGCTGCTTGCGGATGCTGTCGTCTTTCTCATATTTGGTGTACAGACGCTCGAACTCGTCCTGATCGGCGAAGAACGCGTCGTACAGGCCAGGCACGTCAGACGGGCTGAACAGGGTGATGTCTTCGCCTTTCAGCAAGCGGGTGTACATCAGCTTGTTGATCTGTACGCCGTAATCCATGTGACGCACGCGGTTGCCTTCAACACCACGGTTGTTTTTCAGCACCAGCAGGCTTTCCACTTCCAGATGCCACATTGGGTAGAACAGCGTAGCTGCACCGCCACGCACGCCGCCCTGCGAGCAGGACTTCACTGCGGTCTGGAAATGCTTATAGAACGGAATACAGCCGGTGTGGAACGCTTCGCCGCCGCGGATTGGGCTACCCAGCGCACGGATGCGGCCAGCGTTGATGCCGATACCGGCGCGCTGTGAAACGTATTTCACAATGGCGCTGGAGGTGGCATTGATAGAGTCAAGGCTATCGCCGCACTCGATCAGCACGCAAGAGCTGAACTGACGGGTTGGGGTGCGCACGCCGGACATGATCGGCGTCGGCAACGAGATCTTGAACGTCGAGATCGCATCATAAAAGCGCTTCACGTAATCCATACGGGTTTCGCGCGGGTAGCCCGAGAACAGGCAAGCTGCCACCAGAATGTAGAGGAACTGGGCACTTTCGTAGATTTCACCGCTGACGCGGTTCTGCACCAGATATTTCCCTTCCAGCTGCTTAACCGCGGCGTAGGAGAAATTCATGTCGCGCCAATGGTCGATGAACTCGTCCATCTGCTCGAACTCTTCGGTGCTGTAATCTTCCAGCAGATGACGGTCATATTTGCCCATCTCAACCATCTTCACCACCTGATCGTACAGCTTCGGCGGTTCAAACTGGCCGTAAGCTTTTTTACGCAGGTGGAAGATAGCCAGACGCGCGGCCAGGTACTGGTAATCTGGCGCATCACGGGAGATCAGGTCTGCGGCAGCCTTGATGATGGTCTCATGAATATCAGAGGTTCTGATGCCATCGTAGAACTGAATGTGTGAGCGCAGTTCAACCTGTGAAACTGAAACGTTGTTCAGCCCTTCGGCTGCCCAATCCAGTACACGGTGAATTTTGTCGAGATCAATGCGCTCCTGGCGGCCATCGCGTTTAGTAACGAGCAGACTTTGGTTCATGTCGCGTTTTTACCTGTCCATGCATGAATGACGTATTTATCCCCCATCTATGCACAAGGTCTATGCACAAGCCGCTCGTTGTGAGTAAGCCTGTGGATAAACACTATATATAGGGGGTGCGGGAAGTTTGAACAACAATATGGTGAGTATTCTAGTCAGCAATCTCTTCTTAACAAGAGTTGATTTTCACTAAAAAATCGTCCTTAGCGGCTGGCTAAAATCCTGGATCCGCGTGCCGCAAGGCCTGCACTTAGTGTCAACCGTTAAGCACTTTTTTTTCACTTTATGATCGGACGCGTGTTTCTTGTGCAACAACTGCGGTTCAGGAATTTTCTTAGGCCAAAAAAGCCCTGACAAGGCCGCCAGCAGCGAACTTATCTAAAATTGCTTATGAATTTTTTGTGACTTGTTCAGCCTATAAAAAAGGCTGCGGCGCGTCTAAAAGGAAATTGATCTGGATAGCAGGTCGCCCTACACGACGACCTGACAATGCAGCGAGAATTTTCGCAGGATACGCACTGATGCGCACCCGGCTGGTTAATCCTGACGGTGGGTATGAATCATGTAATTGACATCAACGCCACGACCGAGTCGGAACTGGTTGGTAAGTGGGTTGTAGTGCAGGCCAATCATATTTCTCTCACGCAGTGGCGTCTCATCCACCCAGTTCAGCAATTCAGCAGGACGGATAAACTTCTTCACGTCATGGGTGCCGCGCGGCACCATGCGCAGCACGTATTCGGCGCCAAACACCGCCAGCAGCCAGGCTTTGGGATTACGGTTAATGGTGGAGAAGAACACTTCACCACCCGGTTTTACCAGTTGCGCGCAGGCTAATACCACGGAACGCGGATCCGGTACGTGCTCCAGCATCTCCATGCAGGTCACCACATCATATTGACCGGCGTGACTTGTGGCGTGGTCTTCCACGGTTTGCTGCACGTAATTGACGCTAACGCCGCTCTCCAGCGCGTGCAAACGCGCCACTTCCAGCGGCTCCGCACCCATATCCAGTCCGGTTACCTCAGCCCCTTCGCGCGCCATGCTTTCAGCCAGAATGCCGCCGCCGCAGCCGACATCCAGCACTTTCTTACCAAACAGGCCATGGCTGTGCTGCGCAATCCAGCCAAGCCGCAGGGGATTGATACGGTGCAACGGCTTAAATTCACCTTCTAAATCCCACCAGCGGGATGCCACGGCCTCAAACTTAGCAATCTCGGCGTGGTCAACGTTCTGGCGGCTTTCCTGCGGTTGTTCACTCATTGAATCATCACTCCAGACAAAATATTCCCTCAGTATAAACGCTTAAGCGCTGTGAGCGCATCTCTGACGGCGAAGGAAAAGCGGGATTAAGCCCTGGTTTACGTTCACCGAAGGGAAGCGATGTGATATACTTTCGCACCTTTAAATCCGGGATTATGTAGAGGGATAGCGGCTCCATGAGCGACCTTGCGAGAGAAATTACACCGGTCAATATCGAAGAAGAGTTAAAAAACTCCTACCTCGATTACGCCATGTCGGTCATTGTTGGCCGAGCCTTACCCGATGTGCGTGATGGTCTGAAGCCGGTACACCGCCGTGTGCTTTTTGCCATGAGCGAACTGGGTAACGACTGGAATAAACCCTATAAAAAATCCGCCCGTGTGGTCGGTGACGTCATCGGTAAATATCACCCGCACGGCGATTCCGCGGTATACGAAAGTATTGTACGTATGGCCCAGCCGTTCTCCCTGCGCTACATGCTGGTTGACGGTCAGGGTAACTTTGGTTCGGTCGACGGCGACTCCGCTGCAGCGATGCGTTATACCGAAGTGCGTATGGCGAAGATCTCCTCGGAGCTGCTGGCTGACCTGGAAAAGGAAACCGTCGATTTCGTGCCGAACTATGACGGCACCGAGCAGATTCCTGAAGTCCTGCCAACCAAAATTCCTAACCTGCTGGTAAACGGTTCTTCCGGTATCGCGGTAGGTATGGCGACCAACATTCCGCCTCACAACCTCACGGAAGTGATCAACGGCTGTCTGGCTTTCATCGAAGATGAAGACATCACCGTTGAAGGCTTAATGGAGCACATCACCGGGCCAGACTTCCCGACGGCGGCGTTTATCAATGGTCGTCGCGGCATCGAAGAGGCTTATCGCACTGGGCGCGGCAAGATTTACATCCGCGCACGTGGCGAAGTAGAAACCGATGCCAAGACCGGCCGTGAAACCATCATCGTTCACGAACTGCCGTATCAGGTGAATAAAGCGCGCCTGATCGAGAAGATTGCTGAGCTGGTGAAAGAGAAGCGCGTTGAAGGCATCAGCGCACTGCGTGATGAATCTGACAAAGACGGCATGCGTGTTGTCATTGAGATCAAACGCGATGCGGTCGGTGAAGTGGTTCTCAATAACCTCTACTCACTGACGCAGCTGCAGGTCTCTTTCGGTATCAACATGGTGGCGCTGCATCAGGGCCAGCCGAAGATCATGACGCTGAAGGGCATCATTGAAGCCTTCGTGCGCCATCGTCGTGAAGTCGTGACGCGCCGTACCATTTTCGAACTGCGCAAAGCGCGCGATCGTGCCCACATCCTTGAAGGCCTGGCAATTGCGCTGGCGAACATCGATCCGATTATCGAACTGATTCGTCGTGCACCAACGCCTGCGGAAGCGAAACTGGGCCTTCTGGCACAGTCGTGGGATCTCGGTAACGTTGCCGCCATGCTGGAACGTGCCGGGAACGATGCCGCGCGTCCGGAGTGGCTGGAAGCCGAGTTTGGTATTCGCGATGGTCAATATTATCTGACCGAGCAGCAAGCCCAGGCGATTCTGGATCTGCGCCTGCAGAAACTGACCGGCCTGGAGCACGAAAAACTGCTCGACGAGTACAAAGAGCTGCTGGATCAGATCGCTGAGCTGCTTTACATCCTGCAGAGCGCTGAGCGCCTGATGGAAGTGATCCGTGAAGAGCTGGAGCTGATGCGCGATCAGTTCGGCGACGCACGTCGTACTGAAATCACCGCTAATAGCGCCGATATCAACATCGAAGACCTGATTAATCAGGAAGATGTGGTGGTAACGCTGTCGCATCAGGGTTATGTCAAATATCAACCGTTGACCGACTACGAAGCCCAGCGCCGCGGTGGCAAAGGCAAATCAGCCGCACGTATTAAAGAAGAAGACTTTATCGATCGTCTGCTGGTGGCCAACACCCATGACACCATTCTGTGCTTCTCAAGCCGTGGCCGTCTCTACTGGATGAAAGTCTATCAGCTGCCGGAAGCCAGCCGTGGTGCGCGCGGTCGTCCAATCGTCAACCTGTTGCCGCTGGAAGCCAACGAACGTATCACCGCCATCCTGCCGGTGCGTGAATACACGGAAGGCTTCAACATCTTCATGGCAACCGCTAGCGGTACCGTGAAGAAAACGGCGCTGCAGGAGTTCAGCCGTCCGCGTAGCGCGGGCATCATCGCCATCAACCTGCGTGAGGATGATGAGCTGATTGGTGTGGCATTAACCAACGGTAGCGACGAAGCGATGCTGTTCTCTGCCGCCGGTAAAGTGGTGCGCTTCGCTGAAACTGCAGTACGTGCGATGGGCCGTTCGGCCTCTGGCGTACGCGGTATCAAGCTCTCCGCCAACGACAAAGTGGTGTCGCTGATTGTGCCACGTGAAGAGGGCGCGATCCTCACCGTGACGCAGAACGGTTACGGTAAACGTACCGCCAACAGCGAGTATCCAACCAAGTCGCGTGCGACGCAGGGCGTCATCTCGATTAAAGTCACCGAACGTAACGGCCCGGTTATCGGCGCGGTACAGGTGGTGGACGGCGATCAGATTATGATGATCACCGATGCCGGTACGCTGGTGCGTACCCGCGTGTCGGAAGTCAGCGTGGTTGGCCGTAACACTCAAGGCGTGATTCTGATCCGTACCGCGGAAGATGAAAACGTTGTGGGTCTGCAACGTGTTGCTGAGCCGGTGGAAGAGGAAGAACTCGACGCCATCGACGGCAGCGTAGCGGAAGGCGAAGAAGATATCGCGCCGGAAGTGGACAGCGATGACGAAGCGCCGGAAGCGGACGACGAAGAGTAATCCGTAAGGTTGTTGAAAACGGCAGGTCAGTAAATTGACCTGCCGTTTTTTTATCTGAGTTTTACGCTAACGGCGCACGCCAACTGGCTTTTTAGGGCCGATAAAGCTAGTGTATGAGAGTTTTTCAACATCCTGATAACCCCTTGCCGCCAGTGAGCCTCTTTTGAAATATCTCGTCTCCTTTCGCACCACGCTCCGTATTTCGCGCTATCTGTTTCGTGCGCTGGCGTTGCTGCTCTGGGCGCTGGGTGCGCTGCTGACCACTTTCTACATCATCAACGTGCTGCATGAGAAAGAAAACGCGGTTCGTCAGGAGTTTGCCACCAATTACGGGCAGATGGAGTGGTATATACGCCACTCGGCGGATGTGATGCGCGAACTGAAATACATCACCGAAAATCGCCTGAGCAGCAGCGCTAACGGTTTGGATGTGATCAACGGCTTACCGCCGGGCAAAGGGACGCTGCCGCAGTTCACACCGCTATTTTCCGATGGCGACTGCACCTCAATGAGCAACACCTGGCGCAATTCGCTGGATTCGCTCAGTTACTACATCAATTACTGGAAAAGCAATTTCGCCTCGGCGTATGAATTGAACCGCGTGTTCTTCATCGGTGGCGAAAATCAGTGTCTGGCAGATTTCACCATCGGCAGCAACAATACGGTCGATCGCGAACGCAGTCTGAAAGCGCTGCGCGAGCGCGTGCTGCACTATCGCAACGGCAATGAAGAAGAGCGCCGCCAACCGATGTACTGGATTACCAGCAGTGCGCAGCCGGGCGTAGGCAACTTCTATATGGTGATGCCGGTGTATGTGGCCAACAAGCTGCAGGCGCTGCTGGGCGTAGAGCAGAATATCCGTCTGGATGAGTTTATTCAGCCGGGCGGTTTACCGCTGGTGGCGACCATAACCGATGAAAACTATCGTCCACTGATCAGCTCGCGTCGCGGCGGGCCGGGTTATTCGCTGGACGATCTGCCGGATAACAACACCTGGTTTGGCTATCTCGACAGCTATCGCCAGCTGGTGCTGAAAAAACCGTTGCCGCCGTCGAATCTCAATGTGGTGTGGTCACTGTCGACCAACGTATTGATGGATCAGCTTAAGCTGATGCTGATTAACGCGCTGCTGCTTAACATCTTCACGGCAGTGATTTTATTCACCCTGGCGTGGATATTTGAGCGCCGTATGTTCCTGCCGGCAGAAGAGAATGCGCATCGGCTGGAAGAGCATGAACAGTTTAACCGCAAGATAGTCGCTTCTGCGCCGGTAGGAATTTGCATTCTGCGCACCAGTGACGGCACCAACATTTTGAGTAATGAGCTGGCGCACAACTATCTGACGCTGCTAACGCAGGAAGATCGCCAGCGGCTGAATGAAATTATCGGCGGTCAGCAGGTCAACTTTGTTGATGTGCTGACCGGCAGCAACACCAACCTGCAAATTAGCTTCGTGCATTCACGCTACCGTAATGAAAACGTAGCAATTTGCGTGCTGGTGGATGTCTCGGCGCGCGTACGCATGGAGCAATCGCTACAGGAGATGGCGCACTCGGCCGAGCAGGCAAGCCAGTCGAAATCGATGTTCCTGGCCACCGTCAGCCACGAGTTGCGTACCCCGCTGTACGGCATCATCGGTAACCTCGATCTGCTGCAGACCAAAGTGTTGCCGAAAGGAGTGGATTCGCTGGTGACAGCGATGAATAACTCGTCAAGCCTGCTGTTAAAAATCATCAGCGACATTCTCGACTTCTCAAAAATCGAATCTGAACAGCTAAAAATCGAACCGCATCCGTTCTCTCCACGCGAGGTGGTCAATCACATCGCCAGCAACTATCTCTCATTGGTGGTACGCAAGCGGCTGACGCTGTATGTGTTTATTGAGAACGATGTGCCGCTGACGATGGATGGCGATGCCATGCGTCTGCAGCAGGTGATTTCTAACCTGCTAAACAATGCCATCAAGTTCACGCACACCGGCTGCATCATTCTGCATGCTTACGTGAAAGAGGGCTATCTGGCGTTCCGCGTGCGTGATACTGGCGTCGGTATTCCGGCCAAAGAGGTGACGCGTCTGTTCGATCCGTTCTTCCAGGTGGGATCGGGCGTGCAGCGTAATTTCCAGGGAACCGGGCTAGGCCTGGCGATCTGTGAAAAACTCATCAACATGATGGATGGTGATATCGAAGTTGATTCGGAACCGGGCATGGGCAGCCAGTTTGTGGTGCGGATTCCCATCTATTCCGGTCAACTTGCGGCGCCACCGCTGCTGGATGGCTTGCAGGAAAAAGCCATCTGGCTGGATATGCGCAATGAGTATCTCGCCAGCTTCCTGCTGCGCTTGCTGCAGCAGCAGGGTATTCAGGTGGCTTATTACCACGGCCAGGCGGCAAGCGATGATGTGATCATCAGCGATCATGATGAGCTTCCCGCACCAAGCGGGCGCGCGCGTATTCGCATCTGTGGTGAGCACATCGATATGCCGCATGAAACGGAGCCCGGTCGCTGGATTCAAAGCAGCGCGATGTTACACGATTTGCCACAGCTACTGGGCCGCATCTATCGCATCAACATCAATAGCGAAACCGCCGCGCCGCTGCAGCTGGTGGCAGCAAAAGAGGCGGCAACCTTTGAAGATATTATCGTGCTGATCGTGGATGACCATCCTATCAACCGTATGCTGTTGTCAGAGCAACTGGGCACCGTCGGTTATCAGACCAAAACGGCGCAGGATGGGGTGGATGCACTGAATGTGCTGAGCCGCAACCACATCGATATTGTGCTGAGCGACGTCAATATGCCGAATATGGATGGTTATCGCCTGACACAACGTCTGCGTCAGTTAGGACATACGTTCCCGGTGATTGGCGTAACGGCGAATGCACTGGCGGAAGAGAAGCAGCGCTGTATGGAGGCAGGAATGGATAACTGCTTGTCGAAACCCGTGACGCTGGATGTACTGATAAGCACGCTGGCGGTATACGCGGAACGCGTCAGGAAAGGCAGGGAAGGGTAAAGCGAAAACAGGCGGAGCCGAAGCGCCGCCTGTTGAGGATTACTCTTTGTCGACCTGAGTAGCGCTAACAGAAGAGAGATAGTTCAGCAGCGCAATATCGTTTTCCACGCCCAGTTTCATCATTGCTGATTTCTTCTGGCTACTGATGGTTTTGATACTGCGGTTCAGCTTCTTGGCAATCTCAGTTACCAGGAAACCTTCGGCGAACAGACGCAGCACTTCGCTCTCTTTCGGCGACAAACGCTTGTCACCGTAACCACCGGCGCTGATGCGCTCCAGCAGTTTTGCCACGCTTTCCGGCGTATATTTTTTACCTTTCTGTAAAGCAGCCAGTGCTTTAGGCAGATCGGTTGGTGCGCCTTGTTTCAGGACAATCCCTTCAATATCCAGATCCAACACCGCGCTCAGGATCGCTGGGTTATTGTTCATGGTAAGAACGATAATCGAGAGATCCGGATAGTGACGTTTGATGTATTTGATCAGGGTGATACCGTCACCGTATTTCTCGCCTGGCATCGAGAGGTCGGTAATCAGGACATTGGCGTCCAGTTTAGGCAAGCTGTTTACTAATGCTGTTGAGTCTTCAAACTCACCTACAACGTTAACCCATTCGATCTGTTCCAGCGACTTACGGATACCGAACAAAACGATCGGATGGTCATCGGCAATAATTACGTTCAAGTTATTCATCTTATTGGTTACCTTGCTGCAGCAGTTGGCTGACGTAAGCGTCAATTTCACTGGTGGTATTTTTAATGGTTAAATCGTCACATACTTTTATGTGTTGTTCTAACGCTTCACAAAGCTGTTTACCTGACACCAGATTGAGCATGGCAAACACGCCTTTCAGGCGATGTGCTGTCTGAGCAAGCGAGGGATAATCCTTTTCCGCCGCTTCAGTATACAGTCTCTTCACATCTGGCGGTACTGTCTCGGTAAACAGCTGGAAATAGCCTCCGCTCATCAGCGGCGTGGCTGCTTCATCTTCGCTACTCTCCTCCATCAAGTCATGAGAAAGTTGCTTTTCAATCAGGGCCAGTAGCGCATCAAGCAGCGCATTACTGAGATTGAAGTTGACCCGGAATTGCCGATCGTTCAACGCGTGATGGCCCATCTCGTCACCGGCCAGTAACAGCGCCCAGCCGTTCAGGCGCGCGGGATCGTCGGTCACCAGCACATCATGATCCTGACCGGTCAAACGTTCGTCCGAAGTCAGGCATTTGGCGCCCCAGTTTTCCAGGTGGCGACACACAATTTTGTGTACGTCTTCAACGGCGATATCCACCAGCGCGGTGACGCCTTCCAGCAGCTTCTCTTCCTGCTCACCTTGCTGTTCTTCTAATGCCAGCGGCAGTTGAATATTGTAGCGCGTACCGATATCGGGTTTGGCGATGATCTCGAGCTGCCCGCCCATCTGTTTACACAGCTGCTTACACAGGAAAAATGCCATGCCAGATGCCTGACCGAAGCGGTCCTGCGTGGTTTCGCCCAGATAGGGGAAATCGACATTCGCCAGTTCGTCGACGCTCAAGCCGGCGCCGGTATCCACCAGTTGCAGCAGCACCTGATTCGGCTTCTCTTCGCTGGACTTAATCTCCAGCGTAATTTTGCCCCAGCGGGTGGTGGTGAGCGAGTAGTGCATCAGCGTGGTCAGCACTTTACGCAGCGCACGACGATCGCCAAAGCGCATTTCGTCGTTGGCTAAATGGTTGTTCATCACCAGCGCCAGGCCTTTGCGGCGCAACAGCGGCAGGCTTTCCAGCGCGATCTCATCCAGCATATCCTGCAGATTGAACACGCTGGCATCCGGCGACCAATCATGCGCTTCAAGGCGATTGAGCAGCACGATGTCATCGACCAGGCGCGCCAGGCCCTGGCTTTCGTCGAGCAGATCAAGCACGCTCTCGTCATCATCACGCTGGCTAAGTTGCACCAGCTGCGTGACCATACTTTGCAGCGGACGATTCAGTGCGTGTCCAAGGTTATGCATCAGCTGCTGGCGCATCTGGTGGTTGCGATCTAACACCTGCTGCGCCTTCTGCAGCTTCTTATTGACCAGCAATTCGCGGTCCTGATCGCGCATCATAAACAGCTGCGTATGCGGCGATAACACGCTGCGCGCGTGGCGGATCTCATACACTTCATTATTGATGGTCGCCTGCAGCACGCCCTGATGCTGATCGGACATATTGATGATTTTCTGCAGATTGAGGTGCGGCAACAGATGCTCCGCGATCTTATTGCTGAGCAGCGTGCGGTTGGTGGCGAAGTCATACACCAGCAGGCCAACCGGCAAACTGGCAACAATCTCTTCGTTCAGCATGCGCAGGGAATCGAGCTCGGCGCTTTGGTTCTCATTCGGGCGCAGCGATTGCTGACGCAGCAGCGTAATGCCGGCAATCGACAGTAAAAACAGCACAAGGTTGATCAGCAACGGCCACATCAGGTTATGCAGCGTATCCAGCGCCAGGCTAGTGAGCGGCACGCGATACACCAGCTGTAATGAGGTGCTCGGCAGCGAAGCGGCGATCTCCAGATTGGGATTAACCAGCGCTACGTGCGTGGTTTCACTGCTGGTATCGTCGCTATTGGTAGTGGTTGAGGTTTGCGTGGCGTCCTGCCGCAACTGGAAGTTCTCCAGCGGCATATTACGCGGAATCAAATCGTTAACCGGCAGATCGAACGCCACCACCGTGGCTAAATGGCCCGGCTGATTAAAGGTGGTGCGCAGCGTAAAGTAGTGATCGTTTTGCCAGGCAAAATGGCGCAGCGGCGAGAAGCTTTCACGTTCATCCAGCGCATTGGCCTGCTGCAACATCTCCGCGCGGCGGCTATCAACCATGGTATTGATCGCGCTCTCTTTATAGCGCGTTGCCATATCTTTCAGCGGCAACGTTGAGATCATGATCAGGCTATTGTCCTGACCATTAAGGAAGTACATCGACCAGGTCGGATTTTCTGCGCCCCACAGCGTATCCAGATAGTTGGACATGCGCATGGTCATATCCAGCGTGCTGCCGTCGTGCGAACCGAAGATCAGCGCTTCCGTTTTGCGTCGGGTTTTTTCCAGATAGTAGACATCCGGGCGCAGGCGGGTTTCCTGAAGATTGCTGTTCGGCGACGAACCGGCGGCGCTGGTGGCGAGGTTTTCATAGATCTGCCAGGTAGCAAAGCGCGACGCATCGATGCGTTTCTGCATGGCGCGCGCCAAATCAGTCATCGCATAGCGCTTCTCAGTAATCCAGGCATTAACGCTGTTATGCACCATCGCGCCGAGCGCCAGAAAAAGCACCAGATTAAACACCACGAAAAAGCGCGTTACATTGCCGGATGTCAGAGGAAATTTATAAGGCAGCATAGTGTCTCAGGACCATGGAATTAGCGCGCAACCCGTCGGGCACTGGCCGCGACGGCCAGCAGCAGCAGAGCGATAAGTAAAAATGCGCCACTCAGGCTGATCCACTGGGAAATTAATCCGATTAAAGCCGGACCTGAAAGAATACCCGCATAGCCTAACGTTGTCATGGCCGAAATCGCCAGATTCGACGGCATATCGTGTTGATTCCCGGCAGCATTGAACAACATCGGCACCGTATTGGCGAGGCCAAAGCCCACCAGCAGGAAAGCCAGCAGCGCGATTTGTGGCCACGGCAGCAACACCGCCAGCGTCATCCCCGCTGCCGCAGCCAATGCACCGGTCAACATCACCGGATAGCGGCCAAAGCGCTGAATCACTTTATCGCCGGTTAAGCGACCAATGGTCATCGCCACCGAGAACACCGCATAACCCAAACCGGCGTGCGCAGGGCTCATCTCCGGGCTTTGCAGCAGCAGCAGCGCGCCCCAATCCAGCACCGCGCCTTCGGCAAGAAACAGGGTAAAGCACAGCAAGCCGAGGAAGGCGACCCAGCCGCGCGGGATCACCAGCCACGGTTGATCGGGCTGATGCAGGCGCTCGGTCATCAACGTCGGCAGGCTCCACAGCAGCAGCAACACAATCAGCACCATCACCACGCCAACCGCCTGCAATAGCGTCAGACCCGCGCCAAGCAGCAGGCTGACGGAGCCCGCGCCAATAATGCCGCCCAGGCTGAAGAAACCGTGGAAACCCGACATCATCGGTTTATCTGCCGCTTTTTCCACTTCAACAGCCTGCACGTTCATGGCGACGTCCAGCATACCGAGCCCGGCGCCAAACACCATTAATGTTGCGGCCATCTGCCACATCACATCAAGCGTGGCCAGCAGCGGCAGAACTGCCAACACCACGAGCGTGGAACACAGCATTACCCGACGACCACCAAAACGCGCGATCAAACCACCGGTAACTGGCATCGCCGCCAAAGAGCCAATGCCAAGGCACAGCAGCAATCCTCCGAGCGATGCACCGCTCAGCGCCAGACGCTGGCTGGCAAACGGCACCAACGGTGCCCAGGCGGACATAGCCAGTCCGGCGATAAGGAAAACGATACGTGTTCCTGCATTGACACGGTGGTGCAATTTATTCTGCTGCGCGGCGTCCAGTGCTGTCATAAAGAGTGTTTTTCATTAGCGGATGAAGCGACGAAGTTTAGCATTAAAGCCGGCGTCAAACCTGGCATCCCACACGAATGGTGCGTGAGGTTTAGCGCCTGAAACAGGCATATTACCGATTTTTTACCTGACGCTACGCTTTTCCAGAACTTTCCTGGCATGTGCCAACCAAAACTAGAGTGACTTAAGTAAAATTTTTTCTGGCGATTGTTGCAGTATACTGATGAAAGTTTCCGCGCCACACGCGGCTTACACGTCATTATCCTGGCGCTGTCGCAAAGCGCCTATTTCCGGATTTTCGCCAATAGGCAGCGACCACCTAAAACCGATATGTTAGTCATCCCATCGGCTCCCGATGCGGAATATAGCGAGATCGATATTATTTCTCCTCTTTGGGAGAATTTTGCTGTGGTTTACTTTCATCCTTGTTACCTGCTGGTAACCCGTTTTCATCAGGCGAAGCGGGCCGTTTATTAACGGCCTGTATGGCGCACCGGTTCGCTTAAAGCATTAATAAGCATAATGACTGCTGCAACGCATTTCCTGTAACGAGGTTATCTATGTCTTCACATCAATCTGAACAACAATTAGCGGCAATTTTGCAATCCGCGGTCAGCCTTTATCCGGTGACGGACGATGCCGCCAGTCTGCAAACCCGCAGTGTCGACACCACACCGCCCGCGCCTCTGCGCCCGTATGAGCCGATTGCGCAAGATGGCGTGATTGCCGCCTGGGAAGCGGGTAAAAATATTCATCTGCGCGGCCGCGCGGAGTCCGAACTGGGCGCCACGGTCACCCTGACGTTCAACGGTGAAAGCTGGCACAGCACGGTAAATAAGTGGGGTTACTGGAATGCCTCCATGCCGCCTTCAGTGCTGCACGGATTGGCCGACGGGGCTTACTCACTTACGCTCACCATCACCGACAAAGCCGGTAACAGCACCGATACTCAGGTTGGCTTTGGTGTGTACGTGGATAAAACCGTAAAACCGACGCTTAGCGTGGATACCATCAGCGGTGACAATGCCGTCAGCGTTGCCGAAGGGATTTATGGCGTAGAGGTACATGGCAACGTCACACATATGCCGGTGAATAGCGCCATTACGCTCACCTTAGCCGGGAAAAAATACCTCGGTGGCGTCAATGAGAAGGGCGAATGGACCGCCACTATTCATGAGCAGGATCTGCAGGTACTCAAGGATGGCGTGTACAGCCTCAAAATCAGCGCTACCGATCCCAACGGCAAAACCACCTCCACGTACCAGGACATCACGCTAATTACCCACGTTAGCAGCTTGCCGCATATCAGCTTCGACAAGGTCACGGCAGATAACGTCATCAATAAAGAGGAAAGCCTTAACGATCTCACCTTTAGCGGCGCGCTCTCGGTGGTGGTGCCGGGCCAGCAGCTGTTACTGTGCAGCGGTGATGCGGTTTATCACGCGCAGATTGGCAGCGATGGTCATTGGCAGGTGACAATTCCGGCCAGTGAAGTGGCGAGCTTTATCGCTCTGGGTGAAGTCCGCGTTTATGCACTGGACGGTGCCGGTAACAGCACCGACTCGCTGCTGGAGCTGAATGTGGTCACCCAACTGCCAGCCATCTACTACGAAATTAATATCGGCGGCGATACCACGCTCAACCAGCAGGAAGCTCAGCACGATCTTAGCTTCTATCTGGAAGGGGTAAATCAGCTTACGCTCAATGGTAAAAATTACACGCCGGTCGCGGGCATGGTGACCATTAGCGCCGAGGATCTTCAGGCCTTGCCGGATGGTGAAGTATCGCCGATCGCTACGCGCTGGGATCAGTACGGCAATCATGACACCCAGGTCATTGAGAATCTGTTCAACGTTGCTACCCATCAATTGCCAACCATCACGCTAAACCAACCGTTTGGCGATGGCGTGCTGGATGCGGCCGAGGTGAATAACTGGCATCTGATTCAGGGCAGCAGCAGCCACCTTGAGCAGGGCAGTTTGGTCACCTTAACGCTCGGCGATCAAAGTTATAGCGCTACGGTTAAAGCCGATGGCAACTGGGCGCTGACCATTCTGGCCGGCCAACTTGCCCCGCTGGATGATGGCAGCTATCAGATGAAAGTCAGCGCGCAGGATAAAGCGGGCAATATCGCGACGGCGACGCGACCGGTGACCGTCGATAGCCACGAAGCGGTGGCGCAGGTTAGCAGCGAGCAGCTGGACACGCTGCTGGTGAATGTTACTGATAGCAACGTCAGCCAACACGATCAGCACAGCGATGCCACCGCCAGCCGCATGGTGGAAAGCCACTACAGCGCCAGCGACAGCAGTTACACCCTCGCCGATCATGTGCAACAGCAACATCAGGTGCAGACATTGGTGTAATCCGCATACCAACCGCTAGCGCCTGCTAGCGGTTGCCTGCCTACTTTACTTTTACGGGACTCCAGGGATGACTGCACAACCCTTCAACAGCGACAACGGCATCGCGGCGATGCTGCGCGTGGCGGCACGCTTCGGTAAGCCGGCTGAGGGCAATACGCTACGCCAGCAAATGCGCTGGTTTCAACATCTGGCTCCTGCGCAACAGTTAGCCCGTTTGGCTGGGCTGCTGGGCCTGCATTTGATGCTGGTTCCTCACCAGACGCTGCGCTGGCGTCAGGAGATTGTGCCAGTGTTACTGCTGCTGGAAAATGGCAGCGTGGCGCTGATCGAAGAGGTTGATAGCGACGGTGGCGCGCGCTACTGGCTGAGTGAAAGTGGCGATGTGATCCGCGCAGCACAATTAAGTGATTTACTTGCGCAGGCACAGACGGAAGTGGGGGTGATTGGCGTGGCGGCGCGGGCGCGTGATGCGCGTATCGATGAATTTGTGCAGCCGTATCAGCCACACTGGTTCTGGCACAATTTTCGCGGCATGCAGCGGCGTATCGCGGAAATCAGTCTGGCCTCGCTGGTGGGCAACGTGCTGGCACTGGCTGGCATTCTGTTTTCGATGCAGGTTTACGATCGGGTCATTCCCGCGCAGTCACAGCCAACGTTATGGGTGCTGTTTGCGGGTGTGCTGCTGGCTGCGGCGGTGGAATATCTCATCCGCCTGATGCGCACTCAGGTCTCCGATTTGATGGGTAAACGCATCGACCTGAAAATATCGGCCATGTTATTCGCGCGGGCGATGAATATTCGTAACGAAGCGCGGCCGCGCTCGACCGGCTCCTTTATTGCTCAGCTGCGCGAGATTGATCAGGTGCGCGAACTGCTAACTTCAACCACCGTTAACGCTGCCGCCGATCTGCCGTTCGTTTTGTTGTTCCTGCTGATTATGGCGTCGATTGGCGGTTTGCTGGTGCTGATTCCGCTACTCGCCATACCGCTGATCGTCATTCCGGGTTTACTGGTGCAGATTCCGATGGCGCGATTGGCGCAGGAAGGCTTGCGTGAGAGCGCGCTGCGTCAGGCGGTATTGGTGGAAACCCTCGAAGGCGTGGAAGACATCAAGGCGCTGCAAGCCGAGCCCTACTTTCAGCGTCAGTGGGAGCAAACTCACGAAGTGAGCGCGGGCATCAGTAATCAGCAACGTTTGTGGGGCGCGCGGCTCACCGGTTGGTCAGCTAGCGTGCAGCAGCTGACCTACGCCGGCATGCTGGTGTTTGGCGTTTATCTGGTGCTCGACAATCAAATAACGACCGGCACGCTGGTGGCGTGTAGCTTGCTCTCATCACGCACCATTGCGCCGCTGATGCAGCTCACTATGGTGTTCTCGCGCTGGCAGCATGCCAAATCGGCCATGAAAGGGCTGGATGAACTGCTGAAAAAACCGCTCGATCAGCCCGATCACGCCACACTGGCGCACTGTCCGGTGCTGAGCGGGCACTATCAACTGCAAAATGTTCACTATCGCTATGACGACGAGAACGGCAATAGCGTGCTGAACATTCCACAGCTGCAGATTACGCCCGGCGAGCGCGTGGCGATTCTGGGAAAAGTCGGCGCGGGTAAATCCACGCTGCTAAAAATGCTGGCCGGCCAGGCGCGCGCCAGTCAGGGAAAAGTGCTGGTCGATGGCGTGGATCTCACCTGCATTGATCCGGTCGATCTGCGTCGTCAGCTTGGCTGGTTATCGCAGGATTCACGGCTATTCTTCGGCACGCTACGCCAGAACCTGCTGCTCGGTAATCCGCATGCCAGCGAACAGGAGATGCTGCAGGCGCTGCGCATCAGCGGCGCGTTGACCCTGGTGCAGCAGGATGCCGCCAGCCTTGATCGCATTATTCATGAAGGCGGGCGCGGTTTATCCGGCGGCCAACGGCAAATGGTACTGCTAAGTCGGCTGATTCTTCGTCAGCCGCAGGTGGTGCTGCTGGATGAACCGACAGCGGCGATGGATGAACAGCTCGAAGCACAGGTCATTCGCCAACTGGCGCAGTGGGTAACGGGGCGCACGCTGGTGCTGGTCACGCATCGGCCGGCGTTGCTGCGTATGGTGGACCGCATCGTGGTGATGGATAACGGCCGCATTGTGGCGGATGGTGCGCGCGATGAGATTTTACGCCATGCCAGCAGCCACAAAGGAGATGCCGCATGAGTGTGGTCATGCTGGATAAAGATCTGGCGCGGCGCGAACGTCGCACCTCGGCAATCATTTGGCTATGCGTCGTCGCGCTGCTGCTGTTTCTGCTGTGGGCGCACTTCGCTGTGCTGGATGAAGTCACGGTGGGCATTGGCAAGGTCACGCCCTCCAGCCGTGCGCAAATGATTGATAGCCTTGATGGCGGCATTGTGAAACAGCTCGACGTACACGAAGGCAATATCGTGCAGCGCGGCCAGGTGCTGGCAACGCTCGATCCCACTCGTTTCCAAACCAATTTTGGTGAGGCGATAGCGCGCGTGCGCACACTGCGCGCCTCGGCTGAGCGTTTACAGGCCGAGCTCAGCGATCGACCATTGATCTTCAGTGCCGATATTCTGCAGCATCCCGAGCTGGTCGCGCGCGAAACGCAGCTCTATCAAGCCAGACGGCAAAATTTTGTTGAGACCATTGACAATCTGCAGCAATCGCTGGCGCTGGTGCAGGCGGAACTCAACGTGACGGAACCACTGATGCTGCGCGGTGCAGCGGGCAAGGTGGATGTTATTCGTCTGCGCCGCCAGGTTAGCGATCTACGCGGTAAAATCGACGAAGCGCGCAACGACTACTATGTGCGCGCCCATGAAGAGCAGGTGAAGAACAATGGTGAGCTGGATGCGCAGCTGCAGGTGGCGGCGGGTAAACAGGATCTGCTGACGCGCACCACGCTGCTGTCACCGGTACGCGGCATTGTGAAAGATGTGCGGGTCACCACCGTGGGCGGCGTGCTGGAGCCGGGTGGCAAGCTGATGGAGATTGTTCCGCTCGAAGATCAGCTGCTGATTGAAACGCGCATCAACCCGCGAGATATCGGCTACATTCGCCCAGGTTTGCCTGCCGTGGTGAAGATCACCGCTTACGACGCCTCAATTTATGGCGATCTGCATGGCGAGGTCGAAACCGTTTCGCCGGATACGCTGCAGGATGAGGTGCGGCACGAAGAATTTTACTATCGCGTGTATGTCCGTACGCAAAAAGCCGAGCTGACTAATAAAAGCGGCCGCAGGTTCGCCATTATGCCCGGCATGGTGGCAAATGTGGAGATTAAAACCGGTCAGAAAACCGTCATGGATTATTTGCTTAAGCCACTGAATAAAGCTAAAGAATCACTGCGTGAGCGCTAATATTACGCGCCGGGTAATATTCCAGCAATCTTTGTTGTGCACGGAAATTAACATTACCATTTTAAGGCTATACATTGAACAAAATGTGCGGAAAGCGGCAAATAATGCCTCGGAATTGTCTGGGTTAATTTGTCTCGCGTAATTAACTTTACGCAATATAATCGCTGGGGCTGAATTTTGGGCAAAAAAATGCCGGACAATCTTGTCCGGCGGGAAATTAGGGTAAATCAAATCATTCGGGGTGAATGAAGGTAATAATGAAATAAATGATGATAGCGAGATAATTGTATGCTCTGGATGACGATGAGTTTTGTCATTCAGTGCGAAAATGTAATTCATGTAATTTGCTGTTTTGTAATGTTTTAAATCCATGTTGTCATTAAGTGCTATATTTTTTACCTATCTGTGCTGGTTATTAGTTCCCCAAAAATTACATCCTGAAATAACTTTTTAATACAATGAAACAGTTTTGGAAATTTAGTATCATTTTCGTGATAGATTATTGCCCAACATAAAATAACAATGGCTTGCCGGCTGAATTTTTAATCGTTCAGTTTGCAGTGGCATAAATAAAGGCACATTAAAAGAGGGTAATAAAATGAAACGTCGCGTTCTCTCCCTGATGATTCCTGCATTGCTGGTTGCAGGATCAGCAAGCGCAGCTGAAATTTACAACAAAGATGGCAACAAATTAGACCTCTACGGTAAAGTTGATGGTCTGCACTATTTCTCTGACGACTCTGGCTCGGACGGTGACCAGTCTTACCTGCGTTTTGGCTTCAAAGGTGAAACTCAGGTGACCGATCAGCTGACCGGTTACGGCCAGTGGGAATATCAGGCGGCACTCAACACCGCTGAAAGCGAAGGCACCGCTAACAGCTATACGCGCGTTGGCTTTGCCGGTCTGAAATTTGGTGATGCAGGTTCATTCGATTACGGTCGTAACTACGGCGTAATGTACGATCTCGGCGCATGGACTGACGTGTTGCCAGAGTTCGGGGGCGATACCTACGGCGCGGACAACTTCCTGTTCCAGCGCAGCAACGGCCTCGCAACCTATCGTAATACCAACTTCTTCGGTTTAGTTGATGGCTGGAACTTCGCGGTTCAGTATCAAGGCAAAAACGACAACCCAACCGAAGCGACGGGCTCTGGTCGTGATGTACTGGGTGAAAATGGCGACGGCTACGGTCTGAGCACCACCTATGACCTGGGTTCAGGCTTCGGTATTGGTGCGGCAATGTTCCAGTCGGATCGTACCAATAACCAGAATGGCAACAACCCACGTACCGCAGGCATCCTTGGTCGTGGTGATAAAGCCGAAGCTTACAGCGGCGCGCTGAAGTATGACGCGAACAACATCTACCTGGCCGCGATGTACAGCCGTTCTTATAACGCAACGCGCTTTGGTGCCAGCGATGATGGCTCGATTTACGGTTACGCCAACAAAGCGGATAACTGGGAATTGGTCGCACAGTATCAGTTCGATTTCGGCCTGCGTCCATCTCTGGCCTTCGTTTCTTCTCGCGGCTCTGATATCGAAGGATACGGCAGCCAGAACCTGAAGAAATACATTGATGTAGGTGCGACTTACTACTTCAACAAAAACATGTCGACCTATGTTGATTATCAGATCAACCTGCTGGACGACAGTAACTTCACCGACGCAGCCGGAATCAACACCGATGACGTCGTAGCATTAGGTCTGGTTTACCAGTTCTAATCGTGATGGAGCGTGACTTAGCGGTCACGCTCCCGTTTTTATCAGCGCATCCAGCGCGGCCTGTAGCACCTCGACCACCTGTTTCGCATCCTCCCCAATCTGCACCTGCACAATCGCCCCTTCTACCAGCAACACAATCTGCGCTGTTTTAATTTGCTGTTCTGGCGTCAGCTTTTCGCTTATTGCTTGCGCCATCTCGCGCTTATGCTGGCGAATCAGTTCACTGGCTTCCGGCAACGTGGAGCCTAATTCGGCAGCGGTGTTAATAAATGCGCAGCCACGATAATCGGCATCGTTGAACCAACTCAGTAAGGCGGCGGGCAGGGCATTAATCAGCGCCACCTGCTGATCCAGCGCGACACGAAAAGCCGCCATCCAGCGCTGATGGCGCTGCTGCAAAAACGCGACCACCAGTGCATTCTTCGCCGGAAAGTGGCGATAGAACGTCACCTTGGTGACGCCGGCCTCAGCAATCACTTTATCCACGCCGGTGGCGCGAATGCCTTGTTGGTAAAACAGCTGCTGGGCGCACAGCAAAATACGCTCGCGTGCGGAAGCCGTCGCATCAAAAACCAGGGGCTCAAGCATCAAAAAATCCTTTAAAGAAATGTAGACAGAATTGTCTACATACGGCAGGATGAATCAAGTAGACAGACCTGTCTACATAATCAGGAGATAAAAAATGCTGGTGCCACCGTTCAATCAACAAACGGCGTTACAAAAAGTCCGCATGGCGGAAGATGCCTGGAACAGTTGCGATGCGCAGCGTGTTTCATTGGTTTATAGCGAAGATACGCGCTGGCGCAATCGCAGCGAATTCGTGAATGGACGCGCGGAAGTGGTGACTTTCCTGCAGCGCAAGTGGGTTAAAGAGTTAGAATATCGGCTGATTAAAGAGTTGTGGGCGTGGCATGAAGATAAGCTGGCGGTGCGTTTTGCCTATGAATGGCATGATGACAGCGGTAACTGGTTCCGCAGCTATGGTAATGAAAACTGGCACTTTGGCGCCGATGGTTTAATGATCCAGCGTTTCGCCTGCATTAACGATCTGCCAATCAGTGCGGAAGCGCGTCTGTTTCATTGGCCGGTGGGCACGCGCCCGGACGATCATCCGGGCTTGAGTGAGTTGGGGCTGTAGCGGTTTACTGCACGCCGCGCCATTTTTTTGCTTTTGGCGCCGGTTGCTGCGGTGGCTGGGTGATGGACGTTACGCTGCCTTCCATCGCCACACCCGCCAGCGTAAAAGCGGAGAAGCTAAGCCAGTGCTGCCATTTACTGTTTTGCGTTTTGATATTTTCCATTCTGCACCTCGCTGATGTTCAACTCCCCATCAACAATGCAGAATTCATGCCATTCCACCGCTCTCAGCGCCACGCGCCCTGCCGCGACTTTGCTAAACTGCGCCAGCGCTGAAGCGGTGCAGGATGATGACTTTCTGGTGCAAAAATTTAACGTCTGCGTGAGGGATAATGCTGAATCAGACGATGGCGATAGTGCTGCCAGCATTTGAAGCTGCCAAAAATAAATAACCCGGTGGTCACTGCAATTATCATATAAATCATCTCATTCTCCTGAAGACATACCGTTGCAGGGACCGATTATCCTGGGCCAGCGCTTAACAAACATCAAGGGTCTTTAGACTGATTTACAAGATTTTATGCTTAGCAATGGGCTGAAGTGATGCGTTTCATAAGAGGAAAGTATGTGCCTTAAGAATATTCTGCTAATTGGCTTAATGGCATGCGGCCTGAGCGGTTGTGAAAAAAATGATAGTCAGCAGGCGATGGTGCTGGAAGGCAAAACCATGGGCACCGTTTGGCGCGTTAGCGTCGCCGGCGTTGAGCCGCAACGTAAAGCGACCTTGCAGCAAATGATTCAGCAGCAGCTGGACCATGATGACGGTGAATTATCGACGTGGAAGCCTGATTCGGTGCTATCGCAATTTAATCAGTATCAAGGTACAGCAGCGCAACCGGTGAGCGCGGATATGGCGGATATCGTCACTCTGGCGCTGCGTATTGGCAAAAAAACGGCGGGTGCGATGGATATCACCGTCGGGCCGCTGGTCAATTTATGGGGATTCGGCCCAACCCAACAGCCGTTGCATACGCCAACCGATGCCGAAATTGCCGCGGCCAAAGCGCTGAGCGGTTTACAGCACTTGCGTGTAATTCAGGGCGTTGCCGGTCAGTGGCTGCAGAAAGATCTGCCAGGCTTGTATGTTGATCTCTCTACCATGGGCGAAGGTTATGCCACCGATCACCTGGCGCGTCTGATGGAGCAGCAAGGCATCACCAACTATTTGGTCTCGGTGGGCGGCGCGGTGTTAAGCCGTGGCGTGAATGCCAACCAGCAGCCGTGGCGCGTAGCGATTCAGAAACCGACCGATCGCGAAAACGCGGTAGAAGCCCGTGTCGATCTGCAAGGGCATGGCATCAGCACCTCGGGCAGCTATCGCAACTATTATGAACTGGATGGCAAACGCATTTCGCACGTCATCGATCCCAGCACAGGCCGGCCGATTGAGCATAAGCTGGTTTCGGCGACGGTGATTGCCACCACCGCGCTGGAAGCGGATGGCTGGGATACCGGCTTGATGGTGCTGGGCAGCGAACGTGCTCAGGCGCTAGCGCTGAAAGAGCATTTGGCCGTCTATTTGATCACTAAGCAGGGCGATGGTTTTAGCCACTGGATGTCGCCGCAGTTCAAATCTTTCCTGATCGATCAGAAATCACAGTAAAGGAGGCGCAGATGTTGGACTTATTCAGTGAAGAAGCCCCGTGGCAAGAGCCGCTGGCAGAGGGCGCCGTCATTCTGCGCCGTCGCGCTCGCGATCGGGCCGATGCGCTATTGGCCGCGATTCACGACATTTCCGCACAGAATCCCTTCGAGCATCGCATCACGCCCGGCGGCCATCGTATGTCGGTGGCGATGACCAACTGCGGCGATTTTGGTTGGTCAACCGATTCACGCGGCTATCAATACACCGAACAGGATGGCAACAGCGGGCAGCATTGGCCGCCGATGCCCGCGCTGTTTCGCGAGCTGGCGCAGCAGACGGCAGGTGAAGCCGGTTTTAGCGGTTTCAATCCCGATGCGTGTCTGATTAATCGCTATGAACCCGGCGCGAAACTGACGCTGCATCAGGATAAAGATGAGAAGGATCTACGCCAGCCGATTGTTTCGGTGTCGCTGGGGCTGCCAGCGGTGTTCCAGTTCGGTGGCTTCGAACGCGGCGATGCCACCCAGCGTGTGTTGCTGGAGCATGGCGATATCGTAGTGTGGGGCGGGCCTTCACGCCTGCGCTATCACGGCATTTTGCCGCTTAAAGCGGGCATTCATCCGCAGGCGGGCGCTTTCCGCTACAACCTCACTTTCCGCCGGGCGTTTTAGCCGCGGCGGGATGAGAATTATTCTTGCTATCAGCGAGGGCGACATTAAACTGCAGGCTGCTTGATTGACCGCTGGAACCCTTTGATGGCATTGCTGCATGTAGTTTATCGCCAGTACCGCTGGCCTTTTATTGGCGTCATCCTGCTCACGCTGCTGAGCGCTGTGCTCGGTATAGGCCTGATTGCCTATATCAATAATGAGCTGATCGTGGCGGTGAACACCTCGATCTCTGTCTTACCAAGCTTTCTCGGGCAGCTGTTTCTGCTGATGGCGGTGACGCTCGGTTCACAGCTGGCGCTGACCCTGCTCGGCCACCACTTTGTCTGGCGTCTGCGCGGTGAATTCATCAAACGTATTCTTGATACGCGGGTGGAACGTCTTGAACAGATTGGCAATGCGCAGTTGCTGGCCGGTCTTACCAGCGATGTGCGCGCCATCACCATTGCCTTCGTACGTTTACCCGAGCTGATTCAGGGCATCATCATCACGCTGGGTTCGGCACTTTATCTCGCCTGGCTCTCGCCGAAAATGCTGCTGATTACCAGCTTGTGGCTGGTGGTAACGCTGGTCGGTGGCTGGCTGCTGGTGTCGCGCGTTTATCAGCACATGGCAAAATTGCGCGAGACAGAAGATGAACTGTATCGCGACTTCCAGACCATTATTGAAGGGCGCAAAGAGCTGCAGCTGAACCGCGAACGCGCGCAGCTGATTTACGAAAGCGTGTATCAGGAGAATGCCAAAAGTTATCGCCACCACATCGTGCGCGCCGATACTTTCCACCTCAGCGCGGTGAACTGGTCAAATATTATGATGCTGGGTGCGATTGGCATTGTGTTCTTTATGGCAAACGGGCTTGGCTGGGCCAATACTGCGGTGGCAGCAACCTATTCGCTGACGCTGCTATTCCTGCGCACGCCGCTGCTGGCGGCGGTCGGTGCCTTGCCCACGCTGCTTAGCGCGCAGGTCGCCTTCCGCAAACTCAATACCTTTGAACTGGCGCCGTACAACCAAGCATTTAAACCATTACCGAGCGTCAGTAACTGGCAAACGCTGGAGCTGCGCGATGTGAGTTTCCACTATGGCGAACGGGGTTTCCAGGTTGGACCGATCAATCTGACGCTGCGTCGTGGAGAACTGGTGTTTCTGATTGGCGGCAACGGCAGCGGTAAATCAACCCTGGCGATGCTGCTCACCGGGCTTTATCAGCCGCAATCGGGCAGCTTGCTGCTGGATGGCAAGGTGGTTGACTGGCACAATCTCGATGCGTATCGCCAACACTTCTCGGCGGTGTTTACCGATGTGCACCTGTTTGACCGTTTAATCGGCCAGCAAGGCCAGCCGGCCAATCCAGCGCTGGTACAGCAGTGGCTGGAGCGCCTGAAGATGCAGGATAAGCTCAAGCTCGAAGGCAATAAAGTGCTCAATCTGCAACTGTCGAAAGGGCAGAGCAAACGCCTGGCGCTGCTGTTAGCCGCAGCCGAAGAGCGTGACATTTTGCTGCTCGACGAGTGGGCGGCGGATCAGGATCCCCATTTCCGCCGTATCTTCTATCGCGAGTTGCTGCCGTGGTTACAGCAATCGGGTAAAACCGTTTTCGCCATTAGTCACGACGATCACTACTTTATTCATGCCGATCGCCTGCTTGAGATGCGTGAAGGACAGCTCATTGAGTTAACCGGCAAAGAGCGCGAGATGGCCACGCTGGATGCGGTACATCGCACCGATACCGGGCATTGATGCTAGCCGGGAAAGCTTAGCGAAAAGCCTTATTGGGCAAGGTGTTGCGCAGGAAGTAAAGTCACTCACAGCAGAAATCCTCGTTTCTGCGTCCCTGGAACACTTCTGTCGTCTTGTGTTGTCACCGGCTCGGGTTTATTTCTGAGCCGGTTTTTTATTTTGCCGGCAGCGGATGGGTGAGCAACGTTATGACGTGCGCATCGCTCAGCCAGAAACGCGCCTGCAACGGCGTGTTGCCAGTAAAATCCGGCGCAAAATCCTGACACAGCCGCAGCCGCGCATGACCTTGCTTCACATCCAACTCCACTACTTCCGCCTGCAGAAAATCCATCGGCTGATGCAGCTGCGGCCACAGCGCTTTATACAGACTCTCTTTCAGCGAAAACAGCAGCGTTGCACTCTGCGCGAAAGGCAATGGTTGCGCCAGCAGGCGCTGCTTTTCCGCAGCGATCATCAACAGCTCGGCCGTCTCATCGGCAGTCTCCTCTGCCATTATTTGCTCCACATCCACGCCAATGCATAACGGATCGCGCGTGGCGGCGAAGATCGCAATGTTGCGCGTGTGCGACAGCGATGCCTGAATGCCAGCAGGCCATAGCGGTGAGCGATCCGGCGCATTACGTAAGACAAAATCGGGTTCATCAAGCTGCGCCACTCTTTGCTGTACCAACCAGCGGCTGGCCAGAAACTCGGCTTTGCGCTTCGTTACGGCACTTTCCAGCGAGGTGGGCAGCGGCAGTTGCCACAAATGATGCAGTTCGGCATGCCAATGGTGCTGATCGAATTCACACCAGGCGATCGGCACGCTGTCCAGCGAGAGGCCAGCAGCATGAATAAAGGGAGAAGAGGGCAGAGCAAGCGGTGTCTGAGAGGCAAACATAAAAAATCACGGCCGACGGAAAACGTAGTTTTACCAGTCAGCCGGATGGAGAGCAAGCCAAAGGGGCTCACTCACTGTTAGTTATTCGGGGGAATTGCCATACCTTTAATCTGCACCACAAAGTGCTGATGGCCTTTGGTAATGCGAGCGCCCCGATCGCACCAACGACTGGCCAGGCGGAAGAAGTCGTCACTGTCGATATCGTAAGCCAGTTCAACTTTATTGATACCCGAGTGCAGCAGCTCTTCCGCGTCCTGCAGGTTTTTTGCTTTGATGACCATAACGGTTTCCATCGAAAAAACATGAGGCTTAAGAATAAGTGAAGTCTGTGACAGTTTTGTTTCAGTTTGATGAAGTGCCGTCACAATTATCCGAAAGTGTGATCTTGAACCGCTTAGGTTGCTTTCAGTAACTTACTGATTGCAAATGGTAATAAGGCATACTCTGGCACTAATCTGATAATCTACTCCGCTAAGTTTCAGGCAGATGCATACCCTAATGCCAAAGATATAGGCAATAAAAAAGCAGCCTTAAAGGCTGCTTTTTTGGGAATTTGGTCGGCACGAGAGGATTTGAACCTCCGACCCCGGACACCCCATGACCGTGCGCTACCAGGCTGCGCTACGTGCCGAACGTGGAGGAATATTACTGTTTCCCCGCGCAATTGCAAGATGAGCGCTATTTAACTGCCTCATATTTAATCAGTTTGCGACAAAGCGCTTCTCTTCCGTCAGCACCTGCAACAACAATGCCAGCTGCGGTTTATGATCTTTCAGCGGCTTGCCGTGGACATCATAAGCGCTGTAGCTGCCATTATTATTTAGCACCAGCGTCAGGGTTGGCGTAGTGATCACCAGCTTGCCGTCTTCGCTGCTCGCTACCCAATTGTGGCTACGTTGCGCGGCAAACAGGTCTTCACCCTGCGAGTAGTTGACGGGATTGGTGCGCACGTGCAGCAGACGCTGCATCAGCGTGGTCATCACATCCTGCTGATTGGTCAGGCGAACGATGGTTTGTGCTGGCGTATTCGGCCAATGCACCACCAGCGGCACCTGCAGCGTCGCACGATTGCCAGCATTGTCATCATTACTATCCAGATTGATGGCACGCTGCGCCGTAATCACCACCACGGTATTTTTCAGCAAATCGCGCTGCTGCAGCGTTTGCAGCACGGTATTGATCTGTTCATCAACACCACTTGCCTGACGCAAATAGCTGCGTTGACGCGCCTTCAGCGTGTCGCCATTGATGGTCACGCCGTTCAACGCCACCCATGAGAACCACGGCGCGCTATTGGCTTTCTGGCCGTTGAGCCAGTTTTGCCACTGCGTGACGGTGGTGCTATTGGGCTGTGAATCGGCCTGCGGTAGCGAATAATCGGCTAACAATGCCTGACGGTACAGCGGCTGATTAAAGCCATCCGATGAGAACAAACCGAACTGATAACCTTGCGCATTCAGCGCATTGAGCAGGGCGGAAGGCATGCGTGATGCCAGCACGCCATCCATATAGCTGGAGGAGATGCCATAGAACAGACCGAACAAGCCTTTTTCCGGCTGCAGTCCAGCGCTGTAATGCTGCGTGAAGCGCACGTTCTCGCTAGCAAATTGATTTAGCGACGGCAGCGCTTTGTCCACCGTGGCGTTATTCAGACCATCGACGGTCAGCACCAGCAGATTATGGCGTGTACCCGCATCGCGGAAAGTAATGTCACTCAGCGGATACTGCACCGATAGCGCTTCCGGATCGCCCTGTTGTACCAGACGGCGCTGATACTCTTGCGCATCCAGCAGGCCGTGGCGCTCCAGGAAGCGACGCGCGGTCATCGGATAAGAGAGCGGTAGATTGGCGCGCTGCATGGTAATTGGGCGATAGAAGTTGGCATCGGCCCAGATATACAGCAGATGGCTGGCGAAGAAGGCGCTGATAAACAGCGCGGCCAGCGGCTTACCGAATGAACGTCGGTTAAGGCTGCGCAGCTTTTGCCAGCTCCAGGTGGCGAACAACATCTCCACCAGGAAAATCAGCGGCACGCTGATAAACATCAGCTGCCAGTCGCGCGCCATCTCACTTTGATCGGGGTTAATCACCAACTCCCACACCACCGGATTAAGGTGCAGGTGGAAGCGGCTGAACACTGCGCTGTCGACCATAATCAGCGTCAGTCCAGCGGTGGCGATAATCGCCGACAACACCCTGAGCAATCGTTGAGACATCACCACAAAGGTGAGCGGGAAAATGATCAGCAGATAACCGGCGAAAACGATGAAGCTAAAGTGGCCAATCCAACTGGTAAAGGCATAGATGCGACCCGCAAGCGACGCGGGCCAATCGGCAACCAATAGATAGCGGCTGCCTAAAATAAACGCGAAGATAATATTAAACAGGGCAAACCAATGCCCCCAGCTGATCATCTGGGAGACTTTTTCGCGGTAGCGCTGCCGGTTGGTTACCATATTATGAGGTCAGATCTGCATTTTAATGAGCGTTATCGTCGCGGACGGAAGACTGCAACGCTTCCGCGAAAGATCGTGCCAGCGTGCGGCGCTGAGCCGGTGAAACGCTGGTATTGATCAAATTAGTTACCATATTACCCAATACCATAAGGGAAAGGTCGGTTGGCGCTTTGTCTTTCTCAAGAATCTGCGCCATCTCTGCGAGGAGCTTTTCCACGCGTTCGTCACTGTAACGGGATGATTGTGGCATATCGTCGTCTAATCAAGGGTGAAAAGGCGGTATATTACCGTAACAATGCACTTTTTTCCGCAATTTTATCGCAAGCAGAGCGATCAGTTTGTGCTGGCAGTTGAAAGCGGCTGCGGGCGGTGTTTGAATACGCGCCTGAGCTAAAAGGAGAGTCTACCATGAGTCTGGATATCGACCAGATTGCCCTGCACCAGTTAGTTAAACGTGATGAAAACCAGCTGGAACTGGTGCTGCGCGATACCTTGCTGCCGGCCACCCGCGCGGTTGAAGAGATGGCGGAAGAGCTGCACCGGGTTTATAGCGCGAAAAGCAAAGCCTACGGCCTGTTTAACGAGGATAGCGAGCTGGCCGATGCGCTGCGTAACTGCCGCAAAGGGGAAGATGACTTTTTGGCATTTAGCCGCGCGGCAACCGGTCGTTTGCGCGATGAACTGAGCAAATATACGTTTGCGGAAGGTGGCGTGGTGCTGTTCCTGCACTATCGCTATCTGGCCGTCGAATATTTGCTGATTGCGGTGTTGAACAGCCAGTCGAGTATGCGCGTCAACGAGCAGCTTGATATCAGCAGCACCCATTATCTCGACATCAACCATGCGGATATCGTGGCGCGTATCGATCTCACCGAATGGGAAACCAATCCAGAATCGACGCGTTATCTGACGTTCCTGCGCGGTCGCGTTGGCCGTAAAGTGGCTGACTTTTTTATGGATTTCCTTGGCGCCAGCGTAGGTTTGGACACCAAGGCACAAAACCGCGGTCTGCTGCAAGCGGTGGATGATTACTGCGCCGAGTCGGAGCTGGATAAAAACGAACGCCAGAATTATCGCCAGCAGGTTTACAGCTATTGCAACGAGCAGCTGCAGGCAGGCGAAGAGATCGCGCTGGAAGATCTGTCGAGCGAACTGCCGCCACTGGGGGAAAAAACCTTCCAGGCTTTTACTCAGGAGCAGGGTTACGAGCTGGAAGAGAGCTTCCCTGCCGACCGCAGTACGCTGCGTCAGCTCACCAAGTTTGCCGGTAGCGGTGGCGGATTAACCCTGAATTTTGATGCGATGCTGCTTGGCGAACGTATTTTCTGGGATCCCACTACCGATACGCTGACCATTAAAGGCACGCCGCCTAATCTGCGCGATCAGCTACAGCGGCGCACCAGCAGTAAATAAATGAAAAAGCCGGGCAGAAGATTGCCCGGCTTTTTTATCAGAACCGCGATCCTCAAAAGGAATAGTTCAGCGCTCCGTTGAATGCGGTATCGGTCTGATACTTCCCGCCTGCGCTGTGCTTCGCGCCCACCTGCAGTGACCAGCTCTCGCTAATCTGACCTTCAAACCCGGCGTGCAGGCGATAGCGGTTATCGCTCCACGCATCGTATGTGCGGCTGGCGTGGCTGTCGGCGAGCGTCAGCGTTGAGCCGCTGCTGCCTGGTGAATACTGTTTGCTGATGCCGGCAAACAGCGACACGCCTGGCAACACTGAACCTAATCCACGCTTTCTCAGCTCAAAACCCGGCGACACCGACCACGGCGTGGCGCTGCTCAACGTGATACTGGCGTCGTAGCCCTGCAACCGATAGCCCGGCAGATAGCCCACGCGGGTTTCCACAAAGGGTGACAGAGTAAACGAATCGTCGAACAGCGGCATCTGGCGTCCGACTTTAGCACTCGCCGCCAGCATCTGGCTGCTACGCTGCGTCCCCTTCACTTCCAGCGCCGGGTCGAGCTTGAGGTCCTGGCGCAGATGCATATAGCGCGCTGCCAGATCGGCAAACCAGCCGCCGTCTGCCAGCCAGCTGGCGTAAGTGCCGAGCGTGCTGAGCTGATGGCTGATCGAGCCCATCCCTTTACCGCTGCCCTGGCCTTGGCTGGCCATCAGACCGACGCGCCATGCGCCGACCTGTTTATCCACGCCCAGTTCAAAGCTCTGCTGGCGGATGCTGACGTCAGCAATGCCGCCACGGTTATAGCTGTAGCCGCCCCAGACGCCGTGCATCTGCGCATCGCCGCGCAACGTCTGCGCGCGGTCATTGAGTGACGCCGCCGTCTCGCTGAACAGATACTGACGCGAGGCCAGCAGCGCGCGGGTGCTGTGCAACAGGCCGCCATTATCGCTGATGTTAAACCAGTCTTCCGGCTTGCCCGGTTCTGGCGCGGGATCGACAACCGGTTCTGGCTTTGGCTCCGGCGTTGGGTCAACCACCGGGTCCGGCTTTGGCTCTGGCGTCGGGTCAACAATCGGATCAGGTTTCGGTTCAGGTGCCGGGTCAACAATCGGGTCTGGCTTCGGTTCAGGTGCCGGATCAACCACCGGCACCGGCGTTTTGGCGATCACCCACTTCACGCGGCCATCGGTTTCAATCACCTGATAGTCAGGAGAATAGATGGAAAAGCCCCGTTTGATCGGCGGCAAGGTGAAGTAGTCATGCGCGGTGCCAGCCGGCGTATCCAGCAGCACGATCTGGTTTGGCACCTTGTCCGGGAAGGTTTCGCCGAGCATAAAGCCGAGGTCGAGCGTGTTGCCGCTGCCCTGCGCCGATTTATCAACGTACAGGCTGTCGCTGATGCCGGTCTGCGGGGCGATACCAAATCCCAGCTGCAGATTACTGGCGTAAAGGTTTTCCACCCACAGCTGCTTTGGTGTCCAGGTTTTATCGTTGTCGGACAGCGCAGAGATGATGCCGCCCTGCGGCGCGTTCAGGCGCTGCATGCGGCTGTCATCGGTCAGGTTCCAGAAGGTGTCGCCCGACATCGTGACCTGTGCCGCGTTGCGGTCGGTGATGCGGCCGCGGAAATCGACCTTGCCGAGGTAAAGCTCCGCCTGATCGCCGAGGGTGATATCGCCGTGCACGGTGCTGGCGGGCAGGGTGCTTAACGCCGCGGCATCGCGCGCGGCGGTTGCGCAGGAGGTGGCGGTGCTCTGCACTGGCGAGACGCAGCGTAAAATCTGCTGCTGAGCGTCCGCGCCGGGCTGATAGCCGAGCAGCACCTGGCTGTTGTCACCGGCTTGAATGTTGGCCTTTACCTGCGCGTATTCGCCAACCTGCAGGCGCGTATTGCTGGCGGCAACGATGTTGTCGGCGATAAAGGTTGAGGTATACCAGTCGTCATCAATAATCAGGCCACCGGCGTGCGGCACCGGCTGGCCCGAGAGCAGCAGCGTGCCGTTATTCAGGTTGATATCGCCGCTGAGATTACTGCCGCCGGTCAGCGCCAGTTTCGTGGCGGCCAGTGCCGGAGAGAAGTTGAAATCAAATTTACCGTTGACGCCATCCGCAGAATCGGAGCCCAGGTAGCCGCGAAACACCAGGTCATTAAACTGCATGGCGCGATAGGTTTTCGCCTCTTCTGCGTCGAAGCCGATGTATTTCCAGTAGCTGTTATCCTGCTGATTGGTCGGGAAGTAGCTGTAGGTGCCGGTTTTCAGCTGGAAGTATTCGATACGCTGCGAGCGGTCGTTCCAGTCTTCGTAAATATCGCCGACGCTGCCGCTGTGGGTGGCGGAGTTCCACTCCTGGATGGTGATGTCAGCGGGAGCGAAGCCGGTCAGCGTCAGGCTGGAGGCGCGATCGGCGCTCTGGTTCAGCAGCGTGGCGCCGGAGTCGGTGTGGTTGATTCGCTTCATCGTCAGGTCGTGACCGTTGAGGTCCAGCCTACCGCCGCGATAGCCAAAGAAGATATCGTCGCCAGCCACCTGATTATCATTGTTGAGCACCACGGTCGGGCGGCCGCTGACGATCGTCACGCGCGAGAACGCCTGCTGGTTGCCCTGAGCATCGGCCTGCTGATCGAGGATTACGGTGCCGTCGCCGACGTTCAGGCCGCCTTCGTTTTTACCTGTGGCGTTAACGTGCAGCGTACCGGCACCGATTTTATGCAGGTCATCATCGGCCAGGCCGTTGACCTGCCACAGCACCTTTTTGTCCGCGTCGACTTCGATGCCGCCACCGACCCAGGTGGCGTCAGCGCCTGCGGCTGATTTTACGCTGTAGTTATTCGAGAACTGCAGCTTGCCGGCGCCGAGGTTAACGGCATCGCTGAGGATAATGTCGCCGCCCGCGCCGTTGAAGCGGATATCTTTGCTGGCATCCAGCTCTTCCAGCGAGGCTTTACCCGGTGCGAGGTGGCGATATTTTTCATCGAGGCCCTGCCAGCTCCACTGTTTGCTGCCCTGGTCAATCGTGGCGGCATTCCAGACGAGAGTTTCTGCTCCAGCAATATCAACCACATCTGGTGACGTTACTGCCGCAATAATATCCGAAATAAAGTTATCCGGTATTAGCGTTGCATTTGTTGTCCATCCATAAGGTGAATCATTTGATATTTTACCGCGAAGAGCCGCTGCTAACTTCCACTCTTTATCTATCACGTCATAAACGTAAACGGGGCTACCACTGTCCCCCCCATTTGCTGTTGTAGAAAGGGGGGTGGAGAGTTCGTGCCCCGGGGCATATTGCTTCCAGAAAAGATAAGTGGAGTCGAAATGCATTGAACCAATATTTATGGTGCCGCCTGCCAGCCAATTGTAGGCACTGGCCAGGTGGGTAACGCTAGCTTGATCATCATTGATTTGCTCCATCAATCCAGCGCCCGAGCGAACGTAAGCAATATAACGTGTACCGTGACCCTTTTTTAATTCGCTACGTTCAACATATGCTGCAGGCGCTACATCAGTCACAACCTTATTCAATCGCGGCAACATGTAATCGACATAAATTGAATCGGGTACTGCATTACGATTAATAAACAGATAGCGTGAGGCAAATTCTGATTTGGCACCATAATATACGGATCCTAATCCCGTGACGTGCCTGGCGCTCATGACATGACTGGACGAGACTAATCCAGTAAAGCCCCGACGCGATGTACTGCTGAGGTCAGGCATTGGAAAATCAAGATAAGCATCCAGTTCGCCATTTTTTTTGTACACCGGAAGATCGCTGATTCCAGGGCGATACTTACCTAAGTTTTCTGCAAAGTCGCGATAATCTTGTATCGCGGTATCATGGCGTAATACCGCAGCAGACGACGACAGGCAGATAAACAGCGTGCCGTAAGAAATGATGATGGCCTTTTTCACATGAATTCCCTTTCTGATAATTTCCTAAAAGCAGGAAGAAAGGCGGCATAATTTCATGTAATCGAGCGAAAGCTGACGCAGAAACGTCTCAAAGAATTTAAGTGCGGATAATTATTTTAACGCGGTAAGGGCGGAGGCAGGGATTAACGCTTAATCATGCAGACAAAATAAAAGGGCCGGTTTCGCAACCGACCCTTCTACCTTCAACTCATTCAGCGATTAAGCGCGAACGAAGTCGATATGGAACAGTTTTGGCTTGAACGGATGACGCTGTACCGCCTGAGCTTTAACTTTAACTTCTTTACCATCAACAGCGATGGTCAGCACTTCGCTGTAGAACTCAGGTTTAACCTGCACGTTCATCACAGCGTCGTGGTCCAGTTCGATAGCAACTGGTGCTTCATTACCGCCATAGATGATGGCTGGGAATTTGTTTGCTACACGCAGGCGGCGGCTCGCACCCTTACCCTGGTCTTTACGTACTTCAGCATTAATAGTGAACATTTGATATCTCTTCAATAATTCCTGCTACAGGCGACCCAGCAACAGGACGGTTATTCAAACTGCTTTTACGGATGCAAAAGCGGGCGGCATTATAGCGCCAATGGGGTGTCAGGGGCAAATGATTCCGCCGCTCAGCGTAGTTCGTTGGCGCGACGATAACGTCCTTGATAATCAAACATTTTTTCACGAATCTGCCAGAAGTGACCTTTTGCGCGCGCCACCACAAAGTCCGGATGACGCAGTAAAGGTTGCAGCGCAATGACATCAGCAGCGGTTTGCCAGCCGAGCTCCACGCCCGGCGCACGCTGATGCGGACGCATAAACAGCTGTTCGAAGGCTTTGCGCTGCGCCGGCGTTTGCAGGCGAAAGCGCTCGCTCACGCTGGTGCAATCTTCATCAAAATAGGTCGCTTTCAGCCACTCGCCTTTGTCGTCGCGCCCTTGTTCCAGCGTCATGCCTGCACAGCGCAGCACGCGTGCATCCTTCAGTTTCAACGCGGCTTTCAGCATGTCATCTGGATCGACAAGAATTTTGTCGCACTGCTGGCAGCGGCGTGCGGCGATGTCATTCTCGGCACCGCAATCCGGACAGCTTTTAAAGCGGAAGCGATAATCACACTGTTCGCGCTGGCCTTCATCATCTTCCAGCACGCCCTGACAGCGGCGACCAAAATGCTCGATGATGTGGCCATCTTCCGTTGCTTTGCCCCAGAAGGTATTGGCGAAACCGCAGGCGGGACAGAAAACCTGCACCGGCTGATTGTCGCTGGCGCCTTTTGGCGCGCCCACTTCCGGCGTGAAAAGATCGTGCGGATTGCCAGCATAATCCAGCACCAGACAATCGGTTTTTCCCGGCGACAGGCGTAAACCGCGCCCAACAATTTGTTGATACAGACTAACGGATTCGGTCGGACGCAGGATGGCAATCAAATCTACGTGAGGTGCGTCAAAACCGGTGGTTAGCACCGCGACGTTGACCAGAAACTTCAGCTGTTGCGCTTTGAAGGCACCAATCAAACGATCGCGATCTTTCACCGCCGTTTCGGCCGACACCAGCGCGCTGTTCTCTGGCAGCAGCGTCAGGATTTCGCGCGCATGTTCCACGGTTGAGGCAAACACCATCACGCCGCGGCGATCCTCAGCGAACTCAACGATCTGCCGGATAATATGTGGCGTTACGCGATGCTGTTGTTTCAGCTCGCGGTTCAGATCGGCCTCGCTAAACAGACCGTTATTTTGTGGGATCAACCGGCTGAAATCGTACTGCACTACCGGCATATCCAGCCGCTCCGGCGGCACCAGAAAGCCGTGTTTAATCATGTAGCGCAGCGGCAGCTCGTAAATGCAGTCGCGAAACAGCGCGTTATCATCGCCACGCACCATGCCGTGGTAGTGGAACTGATAAATCCAGCCTTTGCCGAGGCGGAAGGGCGTGGCGGTTAATCCCAGCAGTCGCAGCTGTGGATTATGCTGGCGCAAATGGGCAAACAGCAGCTGATACTGGCTCTCTTCGTTATCGCTAATGCGATGACACTCATCGACGATGACCAATGAAAAGGCGCTGTCGAAGCGTTCAAGATTACGCGCCACCGACTGTACGCTGCCAAATACCACTTTGCTGGCGCTCTGTTTGCGCTGCAAACCGGCGGCGAAGATATCCGCCTGCAAACCATACGCCTGATATTTGCTGTGGTTCTGCTCCACCAACTCTTTGACATGCGCCAGCACTAACACGCGGCCGCGCGCCAACCTGGCCAGTTCGGCAATCACCAGGCTTTTTCCGGCACCGGTCGGCAGCACAATTACCGCAGGCGTGGTATGACGGCGGAAATGGTTGAGGGTGGCGTCAACCGCCTCTTGTTGGTACGGGCGCAGGGTGAATGACATCGGGGCAAACTTTTTTCTGGAACGGACGCGCATTATGGCATGAAAGCCGCCGAAACGCAGGATCGCCTCTGTTAGCCGCAGCGGGTTCCAGCTATACTGCCCACACCTTATCCAGGGACAAAACACCGTTTCAGTTTCCCCGCAGTAACAGGCAAAACGAATTCATGCGACTCGAAAAATTCATATCTCAGCAGCTGGAAGTCAGCCGTGCTATCGCTGGACGCGAAATCCGCGCCAAAAAAGTCACCATCAATGGCGAAGTGGTCCGCGATGCGGCTTACAAAGTATTGCCAGATGATGAAGTCGAATACGACGGCAATCCGCTGGTGGTGCAGCAAGGCCCGCGCTATTTCATGCTGAACAAGCCGCAGGGTTACGTCTGTTCAACCGACGATCCCGATCATCCCACCGTGCTGTTCTTCATTGAGGAGCCGGCGGCGTTCAAGCTGCATGCCGCGGGACGTCTGGATATCGATACCACCGGTTTGGTGCTGCTAACCGATGATGGTCAATGGTCGCACCGCATTACTTCGCCGAAGCATCATCTGGAAAAAACCTATCTGGTGGAAGTGGAAGAGCCAATCGATCCTGCGCTGGTTGAGAAGTTCGCTGCGGGCGTACAGCTGCACAATGAAAAAGATCTGACCAAACCGGCCGTGCTGGAGATTCTGGATGAGAAGGCTGCCCGTCTGACGATCAGTGAAGGGCGCTACCATCAGGTTAAACGCATGTTTGCTGCGATGGGTAACCATGTATCGGCGCTGCATCGCGAACGCATTGGTGACATCGAATTGGACGACGATCTCGGTGAAGGTGAATATCGCGAACTGACCCAGCAAGAGGTCGACAGCATCGGCCTGCCAGAAGAACTCAAACAACGTAAATAGCGGGAGAACGCGGTGCGCAAGGAAAAGAATTCACCGGTGGGTTTAGTGGTTATTCTCGGATTGCTGGCGATGCTGATGCCGCTCTCCATCGATATGTATCTGCCAGCCATGCCGCAAATCGCCCGTGAATTCGCGGTATCGGCGGGCAGCGTGCAGATGACGCTCAACCTTTACATCCTTGGCTTTGCCATTGGCCAGTTGGTATACGGTCCGTTGGCGGATAGCTACGGACGTAAACCGGTGATTGTGCTGGGAACGCTGATCTTTGCCTGTGCCGCCGCCGCTTGTGCGCTGTCCCAAACCATCGATCAACTGATCTTTATGCGCTTCCTGCACGGCTTGTCGGCCGCCGCGGCCAGCGTGGTGATCAACGCCCTGATGCGCGATACCTACTCGAAAGAGGACTTCTCGCGCATGATGTCATTCGTCATGCTGGTCACCACCATTGCACCGCTGCTGGCGCCGATCATTGGCGGTTGGCTGCTGCTGCTGTGGAACTGGCACGCCATCTTCTGGACGCTAGCCGGCGCCGCGCTCATCACCACCGTGCTGGTGGTGACGCAAATTCGTGAAACGCTGAAGCCCGAGCAGCGCCAGCGTTTCCATTTGCGCACTACCTTGGGTAACTTCGTGGCGTTAGTGCGCCATAAGCGCGCCTTTAGTTACATGCTGGCGAGCGGTTTCTCCTTTGCGGGTTTGTTCACCTTCCTCAACGCCGGCCCATTCGTGTATATCGAAGTCAATCACGTCTCGCCGCAAAACTTCGGCTACTACTTTGGTCTGAACGTGGTGTTTTTATTCGTGATGACGTTGATTAACAGCCGCGCGGTGCGCCGCTTTGGCCCGCTGAAAATGTTCCGTCTTGGATTAGTGATCCAGTTCGTGATGGGCGTTTGGCTGCTGATCTCCAGTGCGCTGGATCTCGGCTTCCTGTCGCTGGTGTTTGGCGTAGCGATGTTTATCGGCTGCGTATCGACGGTATCGTCGAATGCGATGGCGGTGATTCTTGATGAGTTCCCGCATATGGCCGGCACCGCTTCATCATTGGCTGGCACGCTGCGCTTTGGCGTGGGCGCATTGGTCGGCGCACTGCTGTCATTGGTGAGCATTAACAGTGCCTGGCCGATGGTGGCCACTATCGCACTGTGTGCCACCGTTTCGATTGTGCTGTTTACATACGCTTCACGCCCGCATCATTCGGCATAAGATCTACCGGTCGCGATACAAGTCGATCCTACGTTGGTGAAATCCAACACTTTTTCGTAGGGTCGCCATTTATGGCGACCCGCCCTCTGAAGAAATTCCCACCCGCTACTCGCTAATCCCCATTCATTCGTTATGCTTAATGTTTCCATAATGTGAAAATTTAGAGATAAAAAAGTAACGAGATTGCGTCTAAAATGATTGTTAACAGCCGCTGAACACGGTAAACATAAGCATAAATGTGAGAAGCCTCGCAAATTATCAATTGGCTACACGCTTGGTGTTTAAAAAAATAAGGCAAACCACGTCCATATTCTGAGCTAACCAGGTTGGGATTCACTGCGTTGTGCCGTCGTCGTGAATAAAGTTAACGTCTCTGGGGGCCGTATAACTATGCTGCAACTTTCTGTTGTGCATCGCTTGCCACAACATTATCGCTGGTCAGTTGAACATGCGGGTGAAATTGAGCGTCAGGAAACTGCGGATGGCGTTCATGCTGGAGATCTGGTGGTGCTGCGTCTGCTCAGCCACGATGGTCATCCGGCGCTGGAAATCCTGCACCAGCTGCAAGAAACGCTGGCGCAGATTCAGGTCGAGTGCAAAATCGCTGAGTGTGAAGGGCAGCCTTGTCTGCTGATTCAACGCGATGATGAAAGCGCGACTAACTGCTGCCTGAAAAATCAGGGTGTCGCCATTGCCGAAACTTTCGACGGTCACTGACTGAGATCTTTCCCCTGAGCGGACGCCAATAGCTGACGCGTATAGTCGGCTGTTGGTGCGTTGAACAACGTATCGCAGTCACCTTGTTCCACCACCTCGCCCTCACGCAGCACAATCAGCTGGTGACACAGCGCGCGCACCACCTGTAAATCATGGCTAATAAACAGATAAGCTAACTGGTGCTGCTGCTGTAAGCGGCGCAGCAGGGTGAGAATTTGCTTTTGCACTGAGCGATCCAGCGATGAGGTGGGTTCATCCAGCACGATCAACTGCGGTTTGAGAATCAGCGCACGGGCGATAGCAATGCGCTGGCGCTGACCGCCTGAAAATTCTGCCGGATAGCGCGAACGGCTGTCGGCATCAAGTCCTACTTCCTGCATCACCGCAATTACTCTGGCTTCCTGCTCGGCAGGGCTCAATTCAGGGCGATGTACCGCCAACCCTTCGGCAATCACTTGTTGCACCGTCATCCGCGGATTGAGCGACGAATTTGGATCCTGAAACACCACCTGAATGCGCTGACGCAGCGGCAACAATTGTTTCGGTGACAGCTGATGCAGCGGCTGATCCTCAAACCAAATCTCACCGCGCGCGGCGATCAAACGCAGCAGTGCCAGTCCGGTGGTGCTTTTTCCAGAACCCGATTCCCCCACCAGCCCGAGACTTTCTCCGCGACGCAGGGTAAAGCTGAGATCTTGTAGCGCTATCTTTTCCGCCACGGTTCGCCGCAGCAATCCACGACGGATCGGGAAACCGACCTGCAAGTTTTTCACCTGCAGCAGCGGTGGTGCATCGCTTAGCGGCACCGGCTGGCCATCCGGCTCGGCGGCCAGTAATTCACGCGTGTACGGCTGCTGCGGCTGGCTTAACAGTAAATCACAGCGGTTGTGTTCGATGCCGCGTCCATTGCGCATCACGGTGACGCTATGCGCCAGCTGACGCACAATATTCAGGTTATGTGTGATGAACAACATGCCCATGTTCAGTTCACGCTGAAGTTCGCGCAGCAGTTGCAGAATCTGCGCCTGAACCGTGACATCCAGTGCGGTGGTCGGCTCATCGGCGATCAGCAGCTTTGGCTGGGTGAGCAGCGCCATGGCGATCATCACGCGCTGGCGTTCGCCGCCGGAAAGCTGGTGTGGAAAATCTTGCAGACGCGATGCCGCATTACGAATGCCAACACGATCGAGGCAGCTCAGCATCTCTCCGCGTGCCGCTTCGCGCCGCATACCGCGATGCACCGACAGCACTTCGTACAGCTGCTTTTCCACATTATGCAACGGATTGAGCGATACCATCGGTTCCTGAAAAATCATCGCCATCTGGTTACCACGCAGTCCGCGCATCGTGCGTTCGCTGGCCTGCAAAATATCCTGGCCGTTGAACAGAATTTCGCCGTGCGGATAGTTGACCGGCGGCTGCGGCAATAAGCGCATGATCGACAGCGCGGTCACGCTCTTACCGGATCCGGATTCGCCCACCAGCGCCAGCGTTTCACCGGCATCGATCTGCAGCGAAATGTCTTCCACCACGCGGCGATCCTGAAAGGTCACCGCCAGATGATTAACCGTTAACAGGCTCATTTAGCGTCCTCGACTCGGGTCAAAGGCATCGCGTACCGCTTCGCCAATAAAAATCAGTAGCGACAGCAGCAGAGCGAGGGCAAAAAAGCCGGCAAGGCCTAACCACGGTGCCTGTAAATTATTTTTTCCCTGCAGCAGCAGCTCACCCAGTGACGGCGATCCGATCGGCAAACCAAAGCCGAGGAAATCCAGCGATGTCAGGGTGGTGATTGAAGCGCAGAGAATAAAGGGTAGAAACGTCAGCGTTGCCACCATGGCGTTGGGCAGCATGTGACGCAGCATAATGCGGCTGTCGCTAACGCCCAGCGCACGTGCGGCACGAATATAATCATAATTACGCGTGCGCAGAAATTCGGCGCGCACCACGCTTACCAGACTCATCCAGCCAAACACCACCGTGACCAGCAGCAGCCACCAGAAATTGGGCTGAATCACGCTGGATAGTAGAATCAGCAAGAACAGTGAAGGCATGCCGGACCACACTTCTATCAGGCGCTGGCCGATCAGATCAATGAGTCCACCAAAATAGCCCTGTACTGCCCCCACCACGATGCCAATCACACTGGAAAACAGCGTTAACAGAATGCCAAACAGCAGTGAGATGCGCGTGCCATACAGCAAACGCGCCAGCACATCACCGCCGTTGGCATCGGTACCCAGCCAGTTTTGCATGGAAGGCGGGGAAGGGAAGGGCACATCGGTGGCGAAATTGATGGTGCTATCGCCAAAGCGAATCGGTGCCCAAATCGCCCAACCTTGCTGAGCAATACGCTGTTTCAGCCACGGATCCTGATAGTCAGCGGGCGTGGCGAAATCGCCGCCGTAATCACTTTCGCTGTAGTTGAACAACAGCGGCATATACCAGCGTTGCTGATAGTGCACCAGCAGCGGTTTGTCGTTGGCCAGCAACTCGGCACCCAGTGACAGGACAAAAATGATCAGGAAAATCCACAGCGACCAGTAACCACGGCGGTTATGACGAAAACGCTGCCAGCGCTGCTGGTTTACAGGAGATAAACGCATCAGCGTCCCTCAAAATCAATGCGCGGATCGACCAGCGTGTAGGTGAGATCGCTGAGAATGTTCATGAGCAGACCAATTAGCGTGAAAATATACAGCGTGCCGAACATCACCGGATAATCGCGCTGAATGGTGGCGTCATAGCCGAGCAGGCCCATACCGTTGAGTGAGAACATCACCTCAATCAACACCGAACTGGTGAAAAACATGCTGATAAAGGTGGCGGGGAAGCCGGCAATCACCAGCAGCATGGCATTACGGAACACGTGACCGTACAGCACCCGCTTCTCATCCAACCCTTTTGCACGCGCGGTGACCACATATTGTTTACGAATCTCATCGAGAAACGAGTTTTTGGTGAGCATGCTCAGCGTGGCGAAACCGCCAATCACCGTGGCCAGCACCGGCAGCGTGATGTGCCAGAGATAGTCGGTGATTTTGCTATACCAGGGCAGCGTATCAAACTGCGGAGAGGTCAGGCCGCGCAGTGGGAACCAGTCGAAATAGCTGCCGCCCGCGAACAGGACAATCAGCATGATGCCGAACAGAAATGCTGGAATAGAATTACCGATGATAATAAAGATGCTGCTCCAGATATCGAAGGGGCTGCCGTTGCGTACCGCCTTTTTAATGCCGAGCGGAATCGATACCAGATAAATAATTATCGTGCTCCACAATCCAAGACTTATCGAGACCGGCAAACTCTCTTTGATCAGCTGCAGCACCGAGGCGCTGCGGAACAGGCTATCGCCAAAATCGAAACGGATGTAGTTCCACAGCATCTCGCTATAACGCTGCAGTAACGGTTTATCAAAGCCGTAACGATGTTTAATCTCAGCGATCACTTCCGGATCGAGGCCGCGTGCACCGCGATATTGACTATCACCGGGATTGTCACGCAGCAAGGCTCCGCGCGCGCCGCTGTCACCGCCGCCAGAGCCGGGAATACCGGTGCTGTGGCCAAATTGCACGTTGGCTAACGCCTGATCGACCGGCCCGCCTGGTGCGATCTGCACAATAAAAAAGTTCAGGGTGATGATCGCCCACAAAGTGGGGATGATCAGCAGTAACCTGCGTAGAAAATAGGCTGCCAAACCGTGCTCCTCAGCGTCGATCGGCCGGCAATCGTCCGGCTTTGTTCACATCGTACCACCAGTTTTCCAGACCAGTAGCGAACGCGGGTTTAATCTCGGGATGGGAAAATTTATCCCAGTACGCCATGCGATCTTCGGCGCTGTACCACATCGGGATCATGTAGGCATTCCACAATAGGATGCGATCCAGTGCCTGGCCGAGCGGCAGCAAGGCTTTTTCGTCGCCCTGATGCTCAACGATCTGCTGAACAAAATGGTCGACGATCGGATCTTTCACCCGCGGCGTATTCCAGGAAGAGTTAATAAACTCCGACTGCCAGATAGTGCGCAAGCTGGTAGAAGGCCACGGCATCGCATAATAGAGTGACGGAATCATGTCGTAATCACCTTCGCGTAAGCGCCGCAAATATTGCGAGCTGTCAATCTGACGCAGAGAAACTTGTATGCCCAGTCGTTCAAGGCTGTGCTGGAACGGCAGCGCCCAGTCATTCTGGGTGCCGCTGCGCATTAGCAGTTCAAAGCGGAATGGTTGACCGGTTTTAACATTGACAAACTGCTGATTTTTAATCTGCCAGCCGGCTTCTTTGAGCAAATTCATGGCTTTCATTAAGTTGCCACGATCGAAACCGCCGCCGTCTGAACGCGGCGGAGCATATTGATTGTTGAACACTTCAGGCGGTAGCTGGGCTTTGTAAGGCGCCAGTAAGATCAGCTGTTCGGCCTTGGGATAGCCTTGCGCCGCATAGTCGGTATTCTGGAAATAGCTGTTGGTGCGCTTGTAGGCTCCGTAGAACAGGGCTTTGTTCATCCATTCAAAATCAAAGGCCAGCGTAATGGCTTCCCGCACGCGACGATCGGCGAACAGTGGCTTCTCGTTGTTGAAGGCCAGCCAGCGCGTATCGGTGGAAACGGTGTTGGGGATGGTCGATTTGACGATGGCGTGGCTATCAAAGTTGCGGCCGAGATATTGCGTGGCCCATTTCTTTGCCGAACTCTCTTCGCGTAAATCGTAAGCGCCTGCTTTGAAGGCCTCGAACGCCACGTTGTCATCGAGGTAATAGTCGTAGCGTAGCGTGTCGAAATTAAAGCGACCGCGGTTCACTGGCAGATTGGCGGCCCAGTAATCCTTTACCCGGCTGTACTGAATAAACTGACCTGATTTGTACGACGTAACGCGATAAGGCCCGCTGGCCAGCGGTGGATAACCAATCGGCTCATTAAACTTCTTGTTTTGCCAGAACTTCTCTGGCAATACCGGCAGCGTCAGCCAGCTGAGAATTCGATCTTTATCCGCTTTCGGCACGTCAATGCGCACCGTAAGGCGATTAAGCGCTTCAACTTTTACGTCGCGAAATGCCACGCGAAACTGCGGCACGCCTTCAGTCATAAATTTCTGGAAGGTGAAAGCGACATCCTGGGCTGTGATGGGCGTTCCGTCCTGAAACTGAGCATGGGGATTGATCGATACTTCCATCCAGCGATAGTCGTCTGGATAACGCGCCGATTCGGCGATCAGCGGGTAGTAGCTGCCAGGTTCATCATCCGACGTGGTAAACAGGCCGTCATACAAGGTATCGGTGCCAATGCCGGGATTGCCGCGTGAGGCGAAACGATTGAAGTTGTCATATGTGCCGACCACCGCCAAAGTCATCTTGCCGCCTTTTGGCGCAGCAGGATTGGCGTAATCGTAATGGGTAAAATTCACCGCATATTTCGGCTCGCCCAGCTTCGCGAAGGCATAGCTTTCGTTGATGGTTGCGGCATGCAGCGGCGTAATGGCGCTACAAAGCAACAACGCTGTGACAAAACGCAGCAGCATAAGTGGGGCGATCTCCTGTGGTGTTCCGCACTTTATGGTAGCAGTTTCATGGGGTTCGCGTGATGTTAACTCAGCGCACGTTGGCGTTGATAATAGCTGACCAGGCTTTCTGGTCGTAGCGGTCGACTAAACAGATAGCCCTGCAAATGAGTCACGCCACGATTCACCAGCCACGCCGCCTGATCGCCGGTCTCTACGCCTTCGGCCACGGTTTTCAAATTGAGCTTCTTTGCCAGCAGCAGCACCGCATCCAACACCGGTGACGTAACGGTTTCCGTGCCAATGCTTTGCACAAAACCGCGATCAATTTTCAGGTAATCGAACGGATATTTTTCCAGATAGATTAATGCACTGTGACCAGTGCCGAAGTCATCAATCGCAATCTTGAAATTGTTTTCATGCAGCCAGGCGAAAATCTCGCCGGCACTCTTCTCGCCAACCATGGTGCGCTCGGTAATTTCAAACACGTAGTTGAAGTGGTCGGCGGGCATGGCGTTAATCCACAGCTGCACATCATCGCGGAAGCTTTCCGAGGCAAGATGCAGAGGTGAAAGATTCAGGCTCATGCGCGTACCTTGCGGCAACTGGGTGTAAAGAAACTGAGCATCGCGCGCGACCAGCCTAAACAGATGCTGAGTAAGCGGAATAATCAGATTCTGCGCTTCCGCGTAACCGATAAACACATCGGGCGGGATCATACCTTCGGTAGGATGCGTCCAGCGTAATAGTGCCTCAACGCCATACGGCTGGCCATCGTGTGCGGTGACAAGGGGTTGATACTCAACATGGAACTGGCCACGTTTGATGCCCTGCATGATCTCTTTGCCAGGGCGCTGATGCCGGGTCAGCAATAACCAACTAGCCGCAGTAACCAGCAAAGCGAACAGTACAGCGGTCATTAACGTGAGGGAGTAATCGCGCGGCGCTAACGTCGTGCCAAACAGCAAAAAGTGCAGGGCGCCATTGTTGAATGCCATTTCCTGCAGCGGGGTCGGTAAATCACGGACGTTAACTACCTGATTGCTGCCGCTCAACAAAGCTTTATTACCGATGACCAGCGCCATGCCGGTGATTTCTGGATGATAAGAAGCCAGCAACTGATAAGGCGTCAGGCTAATGTTCATGGTGGCGAGAATACCGGTTTCCGCCGCACCTGGCGTTTTCATCCATAGCGCCAGCGCCGGCTTGGTTGGCAGCAATGGCGTGCCTTCCAGCAGGCGCATATCACGATCGCGTTCCAGTTCAGATTCAGGAGAGATAGCGCTGGCGGCCAGCAGAAAAGCGCCGGTAGCCGATGAACAGTAGGCATTACCATTACGTACTAACAGGATAGCGCGAAGATTACCGGCGAAGGCTGCGCGCGAAGTGAGCTCACGACTGACGCTGCTACATGACAATTGGGGGTATTGTTGCAGTGGATAGAGCGTATCCATCAGGCTGGTGATCACCTGTTGTAAATCGTCGCGGCTATGGGCCAGCAGCTGTTCATGTTGCTGTACGCGTTTTTGCCAGGTAAGCGTTAATAGAACGATGACAAAAAGCAGAAAGAAGACGGCGCCAATAATCACGCTACTCCAGGCGATGCGGCGTGAATAGCTCGCGTGACGTTTTAATTTCCCCGACAGTGGCATGGAGTGTATTCCCCTTGTCTTGCCATTTATTATTATGTTTATCGTTTTGGTCACTACCCACTTTCATCCGGCAGCCCGGTTAACAACGGTGTCTGCAGCGCAATGTTTGGGCATCAGGAAGTCAACGAGAATATAACGAGAGCGCGAATAAAGTCTCGTTATATTTTTGATTCTCAATTACTTTTTATAGGCTCGATTTGAGTTAAAACAGCAGGCAAAAAAAAACGCTGCCGGGGCAGCGTTTTTTTGATTCTCTGGCTGAGAGGATCTTCAAAGCAATACGTTAGCTTGGGTTTTTAGCTAAAACCCGACGCGCTTCGCGATAACGTGTTTTCCAATAACTGTCGTTCAAATTGGAAATCATTACGCCACTGCTAGTCGATGCGTGGACGAAGTTATCGTTGCCGAGATAAATGCCAACGTGGCGACCGGTAGAACCGGCGCGGAACAGCACTAAGTCACCTGCGCGCAATTTATTGCGTGAAATCTCTTTGCCGGTGTCTTGCTGCTGTGACGTTGAGCGTGGCAAATCTAAACCAAACTGCTCGCGAAAGGTGCGCTGAACAAAAGCAGAACAATCAATGCCGCGTTTGGTGTCACCGCCTAAGCGATAACGGACACCTTTCCAGTCACTGTACTGTTCCATGATGCGGGACTTAACGTCCACGTTCTGCACCATCTGTTCAAATTCGTCCTGAGACGCTTGAAGTAAAAAACCATTCTGGTTGTTAACTTCATGATTCTCGTTGTTCGCGTTCTGACCGTTATGGGTACTGCTACATGCTGATAAAAGCGTTGCTAAAGCTACTGCGGGAATGATCCGCCTGAGGTATCTCAGAATTGGTTGAGACTTGACCATTGTACGTGTTTTCCTTCGAGTTCCTTTACGACAGAATGTCGTCAGCCAGATGACAAAACGGATTGAGATTAATAAGTACGGCCGTCTAAGACAAATCCTTAATTACTAAAATGTGTTAATGCACACATTTTTGTCGCTTTAAGCACCGCATTTTATGCTGTTGCTTACTAATCGGATTTGAGGTTAACCGATTACAGACCGCGTGGCGAGTGCTTTTATATAAATTTTCAAAGGTTTTTTCGATGTGAAATCAATCTGTAACACAATGGCTAGTTTATCAACAATAGGCAGTGATTTAATAGCCAAATAGCGCTGCAATAAGGGGGGTGTTCTGGCGTTAAGGCCGATTTTAAGAGGGTTCTGGCTGGACAGCTTAGGAAAAAGGCTAATGTCAGGCGTTTTGTATCATAATCTTTTCTTTTAGCTGAATAATGTTAGCCTGCTAATAATATATTGGGGTTTTCAATAAGCGCGAGCGATCGTGTTATTGCTCTATGATCACTCGCGCTTAACAATTACGTGCGCGGCTTATATTTACCCGGCAGCGAACGATTGAGCCAATTAACCAGTTTGTCGCTGAAAGGCGTTAACAGGCACCAGCTCATGCCAACCAGCACCACCGATAACGATCCCACGGCGATATCAGTAAACCAGTGCGCACCAGCCATCACGCGCGGCAGAGCGAACACCACGGTAATCACCAAACCCACCAGAAACGCACGGAAGCCGAAATAGCGCCACATAAAGCAGGTGAAGATAATCAGCATCATGCCGTGGTCGCCAGGGAAGCTATCTTTGGAGGCATCTTTAGCCGGAATCCCGGTCAGTTCACTCACGCGATGCACATTTTCAAAGAACAGCGTTGGGCTGGAGTGTTGCACCGGTAGCAAGTGGCCAAGCTGATTCAGCACTACGGCGCTCAGCAGCATGGTGATGCCAATGGCGAGCATGCGGCGGCGGCCCTGCGGTGTCTCGCGACGCCAGAACCACAGATACAGCAATCCCATTGCCAGCAGCGAAACCAGATCGAAGCCGCGGAAGTTAGTAATGGCCACCAACAGTGCGAAGCCGTGATGATCAACCATCTGATCATTAAAGCCATAAAAGATGGCTTTATCGATACCAAACCAGAACCCGTGATCCGGCGGCAGGTACCATGAAAGGAACAGCATCACTCCCAGCGCATTTAGCAGCAGGATGGTGATTAATCGAGAAGCGCGCATAAAAAATAGGCTCAAAGTGAAAACAACGGTGGCAACCTAACGCATCTAATTTAAACGAATCTTCAACAAGCTCGCCTGCAAAAGATTCCAGTCTGCCGGCTGATGATGGATCAATTCGATACGGCTATCTGGCGGCGTAGTGGGGCGCGTTTCAATAAACAGATCTTCGCCCTGGCGATTGATGTTGACTAACCCGTCTGCAGTGCGCAATACGCCCTTCACCCGATCAACGGGCGCAAGCCTTGCCCACTCTAGCGCGGCAATGGTATCAAACACCGTATCACCATCAAAAATCCAGCCACAGGAAGCATAGCCCTGACCTTCATTTAACGCACGGCGCCAGCGTGCCTGACCCTCTAATTTAAGCGCCGCCAACCCTTGCGGACGCGGAGAGTGATGATGATGTGCCGCATCGGGAACCGCACGATCCGCCAATGCCGGCTGTGTCAGCAGAGCGGGATCGATCTGTCCCCACGCCGCTTCCACCAGTTGACGTTCGCCGAGGAATTGTTGCTGCCATGCCTGTAAGCGCTGACGATCTTCGTCACTCCAGCGATCGCTTTTATTGGCAACGATGATATCTGCCGCTACCAGCTGATCGCGGAAATTCTCATTCGCCACCACGCGCTCATCAGCTAACTGGCGCGGATCGAGCAGCGTTAAGGTCGCATCCACCTGAATCCAGGGTTGATAAACCGCGGCACGCAACATGTTAAGCAGCTGTTTGGGATGACCAAGGCCGGTAGGTTCAATGATCAGGCGATCGGGTTTCGCCTGCTTCAGCAGCATATTTAAGCCCACTTGCAGCGGCAAGCCGTTGACGCAGCACATGCAGCCACCGGGAATCTCTTTGAGCGTGGCACCGCGATCGGCGAGCAGCGCGCCATCGATGCCAATTTCGCCAAATTCATTGACCAGAATCGCCCAGTTTTCGTTGGCAGGCTTAGTGGCTAACAGATGCAGTAGGGTGGTGGTTTTCCCGCTGCCGAGAAATCCGGTAATCAGGTTTACGCGCGTCACAAAGGGGCTCCCTTACAAAGAGGATAAATCACGCGCGGAGGTGACATCCGGCGCGTATGGCGTTGTTATACTATAACAACCCCCAGCGGCCGGACGGAAGACTCTTCTTAGTCAGCGCGGCCCATATAGCGACGTTCAGCAATATGAATGCGGATGCGATCGCCATTGCTGAGATACTCAGGCACCTGAATCGACAAACCGGTGCTCATGCCGGCAGGTTTAGAACGTGCGCTGGCGGATGCGCCTTTGATGCCGGGTGAAGTATCAACAATCTCCATGTCGACGGTTTGTGGCAGCTCCAGTGCCAGCACCTGGCCGTCCATGGTCAGCACCTGAATACCGGGAATGCCGCCTTCAGGAATAAACAGCAGCTCTTCTTCAATTTGATCTTTTTTGAAGTTATACGGCGTGTAATCTTCGTCATCCATAAACACATACTCATCACCATCTATATAAGAGAAGGTAACGGCACGACGGCTGAGCGAAATGGCGTCAATAATGTCGTCGCCCTTGAAGCGTTCTTCTACTTTCAGGCCGGTGCGGACATCGGTAAAACGCATCTTGTAGAGCGTAGCGGCACCGCGTGCGCTTGGACTTTGCACATCAATGTCTTTCACCAGCAACAGTTTGCCGTTCCAGGTGACAGCCATCCCTTTTTTTATCTCATTTGCCTTTGGCATAGTGGTTTTCTCGCTCACGGAAGGTTAATGCGCGTCACGTTACTCGCGCGGTGAAAAACTGGCAAGTGAGGCGGTGTAAAATTGTTGCCGATGCATGGCATTCGCGGCGTCAGACTGTTATTGTCGCCGCGAATTCTCTCCAGGAGCGCATGATGTTTTGTCGTGACCAGTGCGGTGCCTGTTGCACAGCCCCCTCAATCTCTTCCCCCATTCCTGGTATGCCGCACGGCAAACCGGCCAATACGCGTTGCGTTCAGCTTGATGAGCAGCAGCGCTGTAAAATCTTCGGTTCTCCGCTGCGTCCAGCAGTCTGCGTGGGGTTACAGCCCAGCGCGGAAATGTGCGGCAACAGCCGTGAAAACGCCATGACCTTTCTGTTAAAACTGGAAGCAGAGACTGCGCCTTAAGCGGTTAGCTGACGCCATGCTGAAGAATTTGGCTTAACGCGGTAATGGGTTACAGCAAAAGCATCAGCCTGCCTGGCGGAAAAAATCCTAAATCCCACTTGAAGTGTGCGGAACATCAAAAATCTGCTACTCAGATCGCGCATTTTCTTGCCTGCTGTACGCGGCTGTACCATATTCCCTGAAACGTTTCAGCGTTGTGCTTCCGGCTAAGTCCGCGCTGCATAGCGTAATTTTTTGTCATATAGCTGAAACGATTCAATACAGCAAGCGAGGAGAGATATGTTCCAGCTCGAAGTTCAGGCCATTCATATTGGTGCTCAGGCACAGAATAAAGAAGAGGCCATTCGTCAGGTTGCTGCTGCGTTAACCGCTGCGGGTAATGTCGGCGAAGGCTACGTTAACGGCATGCTGGCGCGCGAACAGCAAACCACCACCTTTCTGGGTAACGGCATTGCCATTCCACACGGCACCACCGAGACGCGCGACCTGGTACTGAAAACCGGCGTGCAGGTCTATCAATTCCCTCAGGGCGTGGAGTGGGGCGATGGTCAAACGGCGTATGTGGCTATCGGTATTGCTGCCAAATCGGATGAACACCTCGCGTTGCTGCGTCAGCTCACTCATGTATTAAGTGATGACAGCATTGCTGAACAGCTGAAAACCGCATCGGCTGAAGAACTGCGTGCGCTGCTGATGGGTGAGAATCAGGCTGCTGAATTCAAATTCGATACCTCGCTGATTGCCGTGGATGTGGCAGCCAGCGACTTAATCACCTTACAAGCGCTCAACGCCGGTCGCCTGCAAGCCGCAGGCGCGGTCGATGCGGCATTTATTGCTGATGTGGTTTCCCATGCACCGTTAAGCCTCGGGCAAGGCATCTGGCTGAGCGACAGCGCTAACGGCAACCTCGGTAGCGCAGTGGCGGTAAGCCGTGCCGCTGCGCCATTCCAGCATCAGGGCGAAAGCGTCGCGCTGCTACTGACCGTTGCGGCGAACGATCAGCGTCCGTTGGAAGTGCTGGGCTACTTAAGCAATCTGCTGCTGACCAACAAAGCTGAACGTCTGCTGAAGACCGATGCTGCCGGGATTCTGGCGCTGCTGACCAGTGAAGTGGATGAAGCTGCCGAACAGCTGACCGCTGAATTCACCATCCGCAATGAGCATGGTCTGCATGCGCGTCCAGGTACCGCACTGGTTACCGTGATCAAACAGTTCAACAGTGACATCACCGTGACCAACCTCGACGGCAGCGGCAAGCCCGCCAACGGCCGTAGCCTGATGAAAGTGGTCGCGCTCGGCGTGAAGAAAGGCCATCGCCTGCGCTTTACTGCCAGTGGTGAAGATGCCCAGCAAGCGCTTACCGCTATTGAAGAAGCGATCAATGCCGGTCTCGGCGAGGGGGTAGCATGAGCCGTCGTGTCGCCACTATTACGTTAAATCCGGCTTACGATCTGGTGGGTTACACGCCAGAGATTGAGCATGGTGAAGTTAATCTGGTGAAAACCACCGGTCTGCACGCCGCTGGCAAAGGCATCAACGTTGCTAAAGTGCTGAAAGACTTAGGGATCGATGTCACAGTCGGCGGTTTCCTCGGTAAAGAAAACCAGGATGGCTTCCAGCAGCTGTTCAGCGAGCTTGGCATTGCCAACCGTTTCCAGGTGGTGCAGGGCCGCACACGTATCAACGTTAAGCTGACAGAAAAAGACGGCGATGTGACCGATCTGAACTTCTCCGGCTTTGAAGTGACAGCCCAGGATTGGGATCGCTTCACGGCGGATTCTCTCACCTGGCTCGGCCAGTTCGACATGGTGTGCGTCAGCGGCAGCTTGCCTGCCGGCGTGGCGCCTGAAGCGTTCACCAAGTGGATGAGCGATCTGCGTACGCTGTGCCCTTGCATCATCTTCGACAGCAGCCGCGAAGCGCTGGTCGCCGGTCTGAAAGCCGCGCCGTGGTTGGTAAAACCGAATCGCCGCGAGCTGGAAATTTGGGCCGGTCGCAAACTGCCTGAGTTGCAGGACGTCATTGGTGCCGCCCATGAACTGCGCGAGCAGGGCATTGCGCACGTGGTGATTTCTCTCGGTGCGGAAGGTGCGCTGTGGGTGAATGCTTCCGGTGAATGGCTCGCCAAACCACCTGCCTGCGAAGTGGTCAGCACCGTGGGTGCCGGAGATTCCATGGTCGGCGGCCTGATTTACGGTTTGCTGATGCGTGAATCCAGCGAGCATACGCTGCGTCTGGCAACGGCTGTGGCGGCGATGGCCGTCAGTCAAAGCAACGTTGGCGTTAAAGATCGTACTCAGTTGGCCGCGATGATGGCGCGCGTCGACTTACAACCCGTTAACTAACAGCAGGAGAGCGATAATGAAAACGCTGCTGATAAAAGATTCTTCACTGGGGCTGGCATCAGGACATCTGGCGCTGGAACGTTTACGCGCCACGGCGGCACAGGCCGGACTGACGCTGACCGACAATGCCGCCGACGCTGAGCTGGTGCTGGTTGCTGGTCATAACGCGCCGACTGATGCGCAGTTGGCCGGTAAGTCTGTGGCGCTGGTGGATGTGCAGCAAGCGCTGCGCGATCCGCTGGCGGCGATCAACCAGGCCAAAGCAAGTGCCAAAACCTGGCAACCTGCGGCGACAACGGGCGCCGTACCGGTTACCGCGCAGAGCGGTGGCCAGAAACGTATTGTGGCAGTCACCGCCTGCCCAACCGGCGTTGCCCACACCTTTATGGCGGCAGAAGCTATTCAGGCCGAAGCTACTAAGCGTGGCTGGTGGGTGAAAGTGGAAACCCGCGGTTCAGTCGGTGCGGGCAACGCCATCACACCGGAAGAGGTGGCGGCGGCCGATCTGGTGATCGTCGCGGCGGATATTGATGTGGATCTGGCGAAGTTTGCCGGTAAGCCGATGTATCGCACCTCAACCAGTCTGGCGCTGAAGAAAACCGCGCAGGAGTTGGACAAAGCCCAGGCAGAAGCGAAAACCTATCAGCCGAGCGGCAATCAGGCCGCCAGCGCCCAGGGCGACAGCAAAGAGAAAGCCGGTGCCTATCGTCACCTGCTGACCGGCGTGTCGTACATGCTGCCGATGGTCGTTGCTGGTGGTTTGAGCATCGCGCTCTCGTTTGCTTTCGGTATTACCGCATTTAAAGAGCCGGGTACATTGGCCGCTGCATTGATGCAGATTGGCGGCGGTAGCGCCTTCGCTCTGATGGTTCCGGTACTGGCGGGCTTCATTGCCTTCTCAATTGCGGACCGTCCGGGCCTGACGCCAGGTCTGATTGGCGGCATGATCGCCACCAGCATTAACGCCGGTTTCCTCGGTGGCATCATCGCCGGTTTCATTGCCGGTTACGCCGCGAAGATGCTCAGCAGTAAAGTCAAACTGCCGCAAAGTATGGAAGCGCTAAAGCCGATTCTGATCATCCCGCTGGTGGCGAGCTTAATTACCGGTCTGCTGATGATTTACGTGGTCGGTAAGCCGGTGGCGGGCATCATGACGGGCCTGACAACCTGGCTGGCCAACATGGGCACGGCGAACGCGGTTCTGCTGGGCGCAATCCTCGGTGGCATGATGTGTACCGATATGGGTGGCCCGGTGAACAAAGTAGCCTATGCCTTTGGTGTGGGTCTGCTGAGTTCGCAAACCTACGCGCCGATGGCAGCGATTATGGCCGCCGGCATGGTGCCACCGCTGGCGATGGGCCTGGCGACGCTGGTTGCGCGTCGTAAGTTCAACAAAGGTCAGCAAGAGGGCGGCAAAGCGGCGCTGGTATTGGGTCTGTGCTTCATCTCAGAAGGGGCGATTCCGTTTGCCGCGCGTGATCCCATGCGTGTGCTGCCATGCTGCATCATTGGCGGTGCGGTGACCGGTGCGATTTCGATGGCGATTGGTGCCAAACTGATGGCACCACACGGTGGTCTGTTCGTACTGCTGATTCCAGGCGCGATTACCCCAGTGCTGGGTTACCTGCTGGCGATTGTGATTGGTACTGCGGTGGCGGGTCTTGGCTACGCGATTCTGAAACGTCCGGAAGAAGAGCTGGTAAAAGCAGCGTAATCATCTGCAGACGTGAAAAAGGGAGCCTCGGCTCCCTTTTTTGTTTAATGGTTGGCATTCATGCCAACCAAAAACATCAACCCGAAGGGTCGCCATTCATGGCGACCTGGTTATCGCATTAACCCTGCTGCTCCGACTTCAGCCACGCAATCTCATCCTTCCAGATATCCGGATTGATGGTTTCCAGAATCATCGGAATGCCGTCAAAACGTTTATCCTTCATCAGCCAGCTAAACGCCGTTTTACCGATGTTGCCTTCACCCAGGCTGTGATGGCGGTCAACGCGGCTGCCCAGCGTGCTTTTGGCATCATTCAGGTGCATGCCGCGCAGATACTGGAAGCCGACAATGCGCTCAAATTCGCTAAAGGTCTCCGCGCAGGCTTCTTCGGTGCGCAGATCGTAACCACCGGCAAATGCATGGCAGGTATCGATGCACACGCCAACGCGCGATTTATCTTCCACATGCTCAATAATGGTGGCGAGATGCTCAAAGCGGAAACCGAGGTTGCTGCCCTGGCCCGCAGTGTTTTCAATCACCGCCACCACGCTGCTGGTTTTATCCAGCGCCATGTTAATCGATTCGGCGATGCGCTTCAGGCAGGCCTCTTCTTCAATCTGCTTGAGATGGCTGCCCGGATGGAAATTCAGCAGCGTTAAACCCAACTGTTCGGCACGCTGCATTTCATCGAGAAAAGCATCACGCGATTTTTCCAGCGCTTCCATCACCGGATGGCCGAGGTTAATCAGATAGCTATCGTGTGGCAGAATCTGCGCGGAGGTGAAGTTGTACTGGTCGCAGGCGGTCTTGAAGGCATCAATGACTTCACCTGAGAGCGGCGCCGCGCGCCATTGGCGCTGGTTTTTGGTGAACAGCGCAAAGGCTGTGGCTTCGAGTTCGTGGGCACGGATCACTGCCTGGTCCACGCCGCCTGATGCACTGACGTGTGCGCCGATATATTTCATGCCGCTCTCCTGATTGGGCGATTGCTGCTGCAAAGCTGTCCATCATAGCGGATGCGGTTACGCCATGAAATGTTGCACCAGCACATTGAGTGCTCCGCCGCCCAGAATCAACCAGCCAAACATCACCAATCCCAGCAGCAATGGTTTAAAGCCAGCCTGCTTTAAGGCGCTAAAGCGGGTGGTTAAACCCAATGCGGCCATCGCCATCGCCAGCAGCAGATTCGCCAGCTGATTCAGCGTGCTGACCACATTTCCCGGCAGCAGATGCAGCGAGTTAAACAGCGCAACGACAATAAACAGTAGCGCGAACCACGGGAAGCTGACGGATTGTTGTGATGCCGCGCGCTGACTACGCTGACGTTTTAGCCAGCTGCCGAGAAGCAGTAAAAACGGCGCCAGCATCATCACGCGCAGCATTTTAGCGATCACCGCAGTGTTTTCCGCCTCGGCGCCCATCGCGTGTCCGGCTGCGACCACCTGCGCCACTTCATGCAGCGTAGAACCGGTGAAGATGCCGAAGTGCTCCGCACTGACGCTGGGCAGCAGCGTCCACAGCAGCGGATAAATCACGATGCCTACCGTGCCAAACAGCACCACCGTCGCCACGGCCACCGCCACTTTTGACGGCGCCGCTTTAACGATAGGCTCGCTCGCCAGCACCGCCGCGGCGCCGCAAATGCTGCTGCCCGCGCCAATCAGCCATACGGTTTCGCGATCCATCTTCAGCAGACGAATGCCGATAAAACAGGTCAGCAGGAACGTTGAGCTCAGAACCAGCGCATCAATCAGCACGCCGCTGATGCCAACATCGGCGATTTGCTGCACGGTGATGCGAAAACCGTAAAGGATGATGCCGAGACGCAGCAAACGCTGTTTCGCCAGCAGCACGCCGCTGTCGCATGCGCCCGCCAGCTGCGGATACAGCGTGTTACCCAGCAAAATCCCTAATATGATTGCTAAGGTCAGGGCACCCAATCCGGCACTCGCCAGCCACGGCTGATGGGCTAACCACGCCGCACCGCCGGCAATGGCCGCGGTGAGTAGCAGGCCCGGCAGCCAGTGATGCAGATGAAACGGGGTTTTATTAACGCTTAGCTCAGCCATACTTTTCTCCTCGTAGGGGCGGCATTCATGCCGACCTTCTAACGTTCTATCTCTGGCTAAAGGGTGCGCTGCGCTGGTTTAAAAGTAAAATTGATAATATATTTATAATTAACCAGAATAAGTGATAGATGAGAGGTGCGCATGCACATCACGCTGCGTCAGATTGAGGTGTTTACCGAAGTACTGAAGAGTGGTTCAACCACCCAAGCCTCGCAGGTGCTGGCGCTGTCGCAGTCGGCGGTGAGCGCGGCGCTCGCCGACCTGGAAAACCAACTTGGCGTACAGCTGTTTGATCGCGTCGGCAAGCGTTTGGTGGTGAACGAGCATGGACGTTTACTCTATCCACGCGCGGTAGGCCTGATGGAGCAGGCGGGTGAGATCGAACAGCTGTTTAAAGAGGATAACGGGGCGATCCGCCTGTTTGCCAGCAGCACCATCGGCAATTACATGCTGCCAGGCATGATCGCCGCCTATCGCCGTGATTTTCCAGCGTTGCCGCTGGAGTTGAGCGTGGGTAACAGTCAGGATGCCATCACTGCGGTAGCCGATTTTCGTGTCGATATCGGCCTGATTGAAGGTCCGTGTCACGAGCTGGATATTATTAGCGAGCCGTGGCTGGAAGATGAGCTGGTGGTATTTGCCGCGCCGGATGCCGCGATTCTGCAGCAGCCGATTACTCTGGCAACCCTCGCTGCCGCACCCTGGATTCTGCGTGAGCGTGGTTCAGGTACGCGTGAAATTGTCGATTATCTGCTGCTGTCGCATTTGCCGCAGTTTCAGCTCGGTATGGAATTGGGTAATTCAGAGGCGATTAAACACGCGGTGCGCCACGGCATGGGCATCAGCTGTTTATCGCGTCGCGTGATTGAAGATTTGCTGGAAGCGGGCACGCTGGTGGAAGTGGCGATACCGCTGCCACGCCTGACGCGGACGCTGTATCGCATCCATCATCGCCAGAAACATGTGTCGAAAGCGTTAAGCCGTTTCCTGTCGTATTGCCGCGAATAGTTGCGGCTTTGATTGTGCTGCGGCTAATAATTTCTGGCCGATCATGAAGGTAACTAATAACCCGACGTGAATGCTATACAGCTTGGGTCTGAGTGCTACAATCGCGCCCTATTTTTATCCAGCATAGCGTTTACACATGCATAATGACTCAAAAACAATACAACAACCTGGATTGCGCCGTGAATTAAAATCGCGTCATCTCACCATGATCGCCATTGGCGGTTCCATCGGTACCGGCCTGTTTGTCGCCTCGGGTGCTACCATTTCTCAGGCCGGACCTGGCGGCGCGCTGCTCTCCTATGCGCTGATTGGCCTGATGGTTTACTTCCTGATGACCAGTCTCGGGGAACTCGCGGCATTTATGCCGGTTTCCGGCTCCTTCTCGACTTACGGCTCTAAATATGTAGAAGAAGGCTTCGGCTTCGCGCTGGGCTGGAACTACTGGTACAACTGGGCGGTGACCATCGCCGTTGACCTCGTCGCCTCGCAGCTCGTCATGAACTACTGGTTCCCGGACACGCCCGGCTGGATCTGGAGCGCGCTGTTCCTCGGCCTGATGTTCCTGCTCAACTACATTTCGGTTAAAGGCTTCGGCGAAGCGGAATACTGGTTCTCGCTGATCAAAGTGACCACCGTCATCATCTTTATCGTGGTTGGCGTATTAATGATCACCGGCATCATGCGCGGTGCTGAAAACGCCGGCTGGCACAACTGGACCGTGGGCGAAGCGCCGTTTGCCGGTGGTTTTGCCGCGATGATTGGCGTAGCGATGATCGTCGGCTTCTCTTTCCAGGGCACCGAGCTGATTGGCATCGCGGCGGGAGAATCGCAAGATCCCGCGAAAAACATCCCGCGCGCGGTGCGTCAGGTGTTCTGGCGCATCCTGCTGTTCTATATCTTCGCGATTCTGATCATCAGCCTGATTCTGCCGTATACCGATCCGCAGCTGCTGCATAACGATGTGACGGATATCGCCGTGAGCCCGTTCACCCTGGTGTTCCAGAATGCCGGTCTGCTGTCTGCGGCGGCGGTGATGAACGCGGTGATTCTGACGGCAGTGTTGTCGGCGGGTAACTCAGGTATGTACGCCTCAACGCGTATGCTGTTCAACCTGGCACGTGAAGGCAAAGCGCCGCGCATTTTTGGCAAGCTGTCGAAGGGCGGCGTGCCGCGTAACGCGCTGATTGCCACCACCGTGGTCGCCGGATTGTGCTTCCTGAGTTCGAAATTTGGTAACCAGGAAGTCTATCTGTGGCTGCTGAACACGTCTGGTATGACCGGCTTTATCGCCTGGTTGGGCATTGCCATCAGCCATTATCGTTTCCGTCGCGGCTATGTCGCGCAGGGACACAGCCTGGCCGATTTGCCATACCGTTCCGGCTTCTTCCCGCTGGGACCGATTTTTGCCTTCATTCTGTGTCTGATCATTACGTTAGGACAGAACTATCAGGCCTTCCTCGCCGATCGTATTGACTGGTATGGCGTCGCCGCCACCTATATCGGTATTCCGCTGTTCCTGATTATCTGGTTGGGCTACAAGCTGACGCGCGGCTCACGCTTCGTGAAGTACAGCGAAATGGAATTCCCAACGTTTAAAGAGTGAATCATCCGTGGTCGCCATGAATGGCGACCCCACGACACAGGGCGCGCATTATGCGCGCTTTTTTTTAACATTTGTTACCTGGATATAATTGATAATTATTATCACCTGCACTATTGTGGCTGCCGTTATGATTTCGACACGAAACAGGTAGAACAATGCGTACCACGGACGCCACGCTGGTGGCGGAAAACGGCCTCGAAACCGATACCATGACGCGTTATCGTCAGGTGCTGCGCCAGCGACTGCTGTTGATTGGCGTGCTGGTGCTGGCGATACTGGCATCGGTCATTCTTGATTTCACTCTCGGCCCGGCTGGCCTCTCTCTCGAAACCTTATGGCAAACGCTGACACATCCCGATGCGGTTGATGCCGGCACCCGCGTGATTGTCTGGGACATCCGCTTGCCCTATGCGTTGATGGCGGTAGTGGTGGGCTTCTCGCTTGGCCTGGCCGGTGCTGAGATGCAAACCATCCTCAATAACCCGCTCGCCAGTCCGTTTACGCTTGGCGTCTCGTCGGCCGCCGCCTTTGGCGCCGCATTGGCCATCATCCTCGGCATTGGTATTCCTGGCGTCCCCGATCAGTGGTTTATCTCAGCTAACGCCTTTGTGTTCGCGCTGTTTGCCGCGCTGATGCTGGATGGCGTGACGCGCTGGACCAAAGTCTCAACTTCTGGCGTGGTGCTGTTTGGTATTGCGCTGGTGTTCACCTTCAACGCGCTGGTATCGATGATGCAGTTCATCGCCAGTGAAGACACCTTGCAAGGCTTAGTGTTCTGGACCATGGGCAGCCTGGCGCGTGCCTCGTGGGAAAAGCTTGGCGTATTGACCGCCGCCTTTGCCATCCTGATTCCGTTCTCGATGCTCAGCAGCTGGAAGCTGACCGCGCTGCGCCTCGGCGAAGATCGCGCGGTGAGCTTTGGCATTGACGTGAAACGTCTGCGTCTGGCGACGCTGCTGCGTATCAGTATTCTCTCCGCGCTGGCGGTGGCATTCGTTGGGCCGATTGGCTTTATCGGTCTGGTCGCGCCGCATATTGCGCGCATGATGTTTGGTGAAGATCACCGCTATTATCTGCCAGCCAGTGCGCTGGTCGGCGCGCTGGTGCTGTCCCTGGCGTCCGTTGCATCGAAAAACCTGATTCCAGGCGTGATCATTCCGGTGGGGATCGTCACATCGCTGGTTGGCGTGCCGTTCTTCCTCAGTATTATTCTGCGTCATCGGGGGACGGTGTAATGGAGCAGGGATTACGTCTTAGCCATTTCTATGCCGGTTACCCGAAGCGTAAGGTGATTGAAGATCTCAACGTGCCGGAACTGCCGCGCGGTAAAATTACGGTGCTGCTCGGACCCAACGGCTGCGGCAAATCAACGTTGCTGCGCGCGCTGGCCGGTTTGAGCAAAGGGCAGGGCGAGTTGTGGCTAAACGGTGAAGAACTGATGAGCCAGCCGTTTGCCCGCCGGGCGCAGCGCGTGGTGTATCTGCCGCAAAGCTTGCCGGCTGGCGTGCATCTGCACGTGCTGGAGTCAATCATCGTGGCGCAGCGTGCGTCCGGGGGGTTGCATAGTGCCTCAAGCGAAGCGGAGATTATGCATCTGTTGGAGCAGCTCGGCATTGCTCATCTGGCCATGCGCTATCTTGATCAGCTATCGGGCGGACAGAAGCAGTTAGTCGGCCTGGCGCAATCGTTGATTCGCCGTCCGGAGCTGCTGCTGTTGGATGAGCCGCTGAGTGCGCTCGATCTCAACTACCAATTCCACGTGATGGATTTGGTGCGCCGCGAAACCCGCTTACGTAATATTGTAACGGTGGTGGTGGTGCATGATATCAACATCGCACTGCGTCATGCTGACCATGCGCTGATGTTGAAAGACGGCAATCTGCTGGCTGACGGCGAACCGTCGCAGGTGATTACGCCGGAGACGCTGGCGCAGGTGTATGGCGTGCGGGGTCGTATTGAGCACTGTTCGCGCGGCATGCCGCAGGTGATGATTGATGGACTGGCGGAGACGCTGATTTAAGTAAGGTGCACGCTGTCCCCCTCACAAACTGCACGCTGTCCCCCTCCTCGGGCCTCCCCCATAAATGGGGAAGGAAGATGCTGCCATATGTGAGTTGTGAAGCTGCATGTGGCAGCGTCTCCTTCCCCCGCTTGCGGGGGAAGGCCGGGATGGGGGACAGCCAGCACAATCTAAAAACAGCCAGCACAATCAAACCAACAAATGCTTCGCGTGAAAACGCAGATGATCCTCAACGAAGCTGGCGATAAAGAAGTAGCTGTGGTCATAGCCCGGCTGAATACGTAACTCCAGCGGGAAGCCTTGCTCATGCGCCACCGCTTCCAGCCGTTCCGGACGCAGCTGATCGGCGAGGAACTGATCGCTATCCCCTTGATCAATCAGAATCGGCAAGCGCTGCTCTGCCTCACGCATCAACAGGCAGCTATCCCATTCACGCCACGTCTGACGGTCCTCGCCCAAATAAGCGCTAAAGGCTTTCTGCCCCCACGGCACTTCAGTGGGATTGACGATTGGCGCAAACGCCGAAGCCGAAGCAAAACGTCCGCCGAGACGCAGTGCCAGCACCAGCGCACCGTGTCCGCCCATCGAATGTCCCATCACCGATTGACGATCGCTCAGCTTAAAGTTATCCGCCATCAGCGCCGGCAACTCCGCGCTGAGGTAGTCGAACATGCGGAAGTTCGCTGCCCACGGCTGCTGCGTCGCATTGAGGTAAAAACCGGCACCCTGACCGAGATCGTAGCCGCTGTCGTTCGCGACATCGTCACCGCGCGGGCTGGTATCGGGCATGATCAGCACTAAACCTAACTCCGCGGCCACACGCTGCGCACCCGCTTTGGTAGTGAAGTTCTCATCACTGCAGGTCAGCCCGGCGAGGAACCACACCACCGGCGGCGGCGCGTCGCTCTGCGGCGGCGGCAGAAAAATGCTGAAAGTCATTGGGCAGTTCAACACATCCGACTGATGACGCCAGCGCTGCTGCCAGCCGCCAAAGATGCGATGCTCTTCTAACAGCTCCAAAGTGGAAGCCATAATGTCTCCTGATTACTTGCTAAAGTGCACTACCGTACGGATCGATTTCCCTTCATGCATCAGATCAAAGGCGTCGTTAATCTCTTCCAGCGGCAGGTTGTGGGTGATGAAATCGTTCAACGCAAACTTACCATCAAGGTAATCCTGCACGATACCCGGCAACTGCGAGCGGCCTTTTACGCCACCAAAGGCGGAACCACGCCATACGCGACCGGTCACCAGCTGGAACGGACGGGTTGAGATCTCCTGGCCCGCGCCCGCTACGCCGATAATCACCGATTCGCCCCAACCTTTGTGGCAGCACTCCAGCGCCGAACGCATCACGTTGACGTTACCGATGCATTCGAAGGAGAAATCGACACCGCCGTCGGTCAGCTCAACGATCACATCCTGAATCGGCTTGTCGTGATCTTTCGGGTTGATCAGATCGGTTGCGCCCAGTTTGCGCGCCAGATCGAATTTGCTGGTGTTGAGATCGATACCGATGATGCGGCCCGCTTTCGCCATTTTCGCGCCAATGATGGCTGACAAACCGATGCCGCCGAGGCCGAAGATTGCCACGGTGTCGCCCTCTTTGACTTTAGCGGTGTTCATCACCGCGCCCATGCCGGTAGTGACGCCGCAGCCCAGCAGGCACACTTCTTCCAGCGGGGCTTCTTTGCTGATCACCGCCAGCGATATTTCCGGAACGACGGTGTACTCAGAGAAGGTTGAGGTGCCCATGTAGTGGAAAATCGGCTTGCCATCTTTGAAGAAGCGGGTGGTACCGTCTGGCATTAAACCTTTGCCCTGAGTGGCGCGAATCGCCTGGCACAGGTTGGTTTTACCGGAGAGACAGAACTTACACTTGCCGCACTCTGGCGTGTAAAGCGGAATCACGTGATCGCCGACGGCCACGCTGGTGACGCCTTCGCCGACGGCTTCTACTACGCCGCCGCCTTCATGGCCGAGGATCGCCGGGAATACGCCTTCAGGATCTTGTCCAGACAAGGTGTAAGCATCGGTATGGCACACGCCGGTTGCCACAATGCGCACCAGCACTTCACCTTTCTGCGGCGGCATCAGATCCACTTCTTCGATTTTCAGCGGTTCGCCAGCTGCCCAGGCAACGGCGGCGCGAGTTTTAATCATGTTCATGCAATCCCTCTTCCTGTAGATACGGGGTAAGTGGCCCCGATGGTCGTGATGTCGATAACAAAGAAACTCACTCAGTAACGTGCAGCGGATGCCGCAGTTCGTCGTTAACCGGGCGGTCGTCAAATAACTCAATAATCAAATACTTCAGCGCTTCCACGTTGGGCGTAAACGCATCGCGTCGCCACATTAGCCAGGTGGCGGTATCGCGGTAAGCGGGCGGTAACGCATGCTCCTGGACGCGCGCACGGGCTGGCATCTGCGCCAGCACCGAGGCGGGAATCATCGCCACGCCCGCGCCACCCGCGACGCAGGCCACCATCGCGTGATAGGACTGAATCTCCATTACGCTGCTCGGCGCGGTTTGGCTCTCGCGATACCAGGCTTCCAGTTTGGTGCGGTAGGAGCAGCTGTTGCGGAACGCAAACAATGTATCGCCCTGCACATCGCGCGCGCTGGCAATCGGCGCGTGTTCCGGACTGGTAATCAGCACCATCTGCTCATTAAAGGCAATGCAGCCGTTGAGATCGTCGTGCGCCACCGGGCCGTCCACCAGTGCCGCCGCCAGCGTGCCTTCACGTACTTTATCGATGATCTCACCGGAGGTGTTGGTGATCAGCGAGAGCTCAACCGCCGGAAAGCGCTGGTGATACGCTGCCAGCAGCGCCGGCAAACGCGTCGCCGCGGTGCTCTCCATCGAACCGAGCGCGAAGTTGCCGCCGGGTTCTCCGGCGCGTGCCATATTCAGCGCCTCATCGCTCAGCGCCAGGATGCGCTGCGCATAGTTAAGAAAATTGTGTCCCATCGGCGACAGGCGAATGCGTTGCTTCTCACGAATAAACAAATCCACGCCAATTTCATCTTCCAGCTGGCGCAGACGCGTGGTGAGATTGGAAGGTACGCGATGGAGCTGCTCGGCGGCACGGGCTAGCGAACCGGATTCGGCCACGGAGCAAAACATGCGGAGCTGTACTAAATCCATATTCTCTTCTCGTAAACAACTTGGTTAGTATTATTCACTTTCCGTGAGTTTAAACGTCATGCATGCTAGTGACAAGTGATAAAACATCCTGAGGTCGGTATGGCGTTTCGAGTTGCGCTTAGCGCGTTCTTAAGTTTAGTGGTTGCGATGGGGATTGGGCGATTTGCTTTCACACCGCAGGTTCCATTGATGATTCATGACCATCAGCTGACGCTCACCAGCGCCAGCCTGGTAGCGGCACTCAACTATCTGGGTTATCTGTTTGGATCCTTTGATGCAATGCGTGCGCGTCATCGCGTGGAGTGGCGTTTGCAGGCGGGCGTGTGGGGCGCGGTGGTATTAACGCTGCTATCGGCGTGCGTCAGTGGACCGTGGCTGCATGGCCTGATTCGCTTCCTGATCGGCTGGGCTAGCGGCTGGGCAATGGTATTGCTGGCGGCCTGGGCCAGCGATCAACTGCACCATCACGGACGTCCGGGAATGCTGGCGGCGGTATTTGCCGGTCCGGGCACCGGGATTTTCATCAGCGGCATGCTGGCCGTGGTCCTGCACGCCAGCGGCGTCAGCGCGGCGTTTGCGTGGGCGGCTTATGGTGTGCTGGCGTTGTTATTAATTGCAGCCATTGCGCGCTTTCTACCGCGCAGCGGTCAACTGCATCGGCCCGATCAAGCCGCTGCGCCGCTGGTGCTCAATGGCGATCTTAAGCGATTGGTGTTGAGCTACAGTCTGGCCGGCTTCGGTTACATTCTGCCCGCCACTTTTCTGTCGCAAATGGCGGCGGCGCGTTTCCCTGACAGCGCGTTTGCGCAATTTGTCTGGCCAGTGTTTGGCGGCGCGGCAGTCATCGGCATTGTGTTGGGCATCCTGACGCGCCATTGGGGCAGCAGCCATCGGCGTCTTGCCATCGTGTTATGGGCGCAGGCGCTGGGCGTTATCGCCGCGATTGTCCTGCCAGGCTTAAATGGCCTGATGCTTGGCGCCGCATTGATCGGTGGTGGCTTTCTGTGTGTGGTGCAGCTGGCGCTGCAATATGGCCGTGAACTGGCGCCGCAGCACGCGTGTTATTTAGCCGGATTGCTAACCACCGGTTATGCGGTAGGGCAGTTGGGTGGTCCGCTGCTGTCGTGGATCTCCAGCTTGCTGTGGCATCGACTGGAACCCGCGCTGTGGGTGGCTGGCGTCAGCTTGATCCTTGCCGGGATGCTGGTTTTACGTCGCCACGCGCGATGAAAAGCTTTCATCTTCTATCGGAATGATTGCTGGATTAAGGGCGCGGAGTATTTCACAATACGCGCTCAGAATTTCCCCCGTGGGCGAAGACCCGCGGGCGCATCACCTGCCGGAGAAGAGTTAAGATGAGTACCTTAAGTCAGGAAGCCGCCCTGGTTCACGAAGCGCTGTTGGCGCGTGGTCTGGAAACGCCATTACGCGCCCCGGTGCGTGATATGGATGACGCCGCGCGTAAGCGTGAAATCGCTGGTCACATGACCCAAATTATGCAGCTGCTAAATCTGGACCTGGAAGATGACAGCCTGATGGAGACGCCGCATCGCATCGCCAAAATGTATGTCGATGAAATCTTCTCAGGTCTTGATTACGCCAACTTCCCAAAAATCACCGTCATCGAAAACAAGATGAAGGTTGATGAGATGGTAACCGTGCGCGATATCACGTTGACCAGCACCTGCGAACATCACTTTGTGATTATCGATGGCAAAGCGACCGTGGCTTATATCCCGAAAGAGAAGGTGATTGGCCTGTCGAAAATCAACCGTATCGTGCAGTTCTTTGCCCAACGCCCGCAGGTGCAAGAGCGCCTGACGCAGCAAGTGCTGGTGGCGCTGCAAACGCTGCTCGGCACCAATAACGTCGCGGTATCGATTGATGCGGTGCATTACTGCGTGAAAGCGCGTGGCGTGAAAGATGCCACCAGCGCGACCACCACCACTTCGCTGGGTGGTTTGTTCAAATCCAGCCAGAACACGCGTCAGGAGTTCCTGCGCGCGGTTCGCCACAGCTAATCATTTTGGGCGACGGCTTGTCGCCCGCTCTCCTCACTGCTGCAGGGCACTCGATGCAACGCTATCTCGCGCTGGATTTCATTCGTGGTTGCGCCATTCTCGGCATCTTACTGCTGAACATTGTCGGCTTTGCGTTGCCGGCCGCGGCCTATCTTAATCCCGCGTGGCAAGGAGAGGTTTCGCTCGCCGATGCCTGGACATGGGCGATCATGGATGGCCTGGCGCAGCTCAAATTCCTCACGCTATTTGCTTTGTTGTTTGGTGCCGGGCTGTATATGCAAGCACCGCGCGGCAGCCGCTGGATGTCGGCGCGCCTCACGCTGCTGGTACTGCTCGGTTTCATTCACGGCCTATTTTTCTGGGAAGGCGACATCCTGCTGGATTATGGCCTGATTGGGCTAATTATCTGGCGCATGCTGCGCGATGTGCCGTCCGACCGCGCGCTGTTACAAACCGGCGCATTACTCTATTTGGTCGGCTGCGCGGTGCTGCTGGTATTTGGCGCGATTTCTAGCCCAAATCCGACGCGTTCCTGGCTGCCGGGCGCGGCGGATCTGCAATACGAAAGCTACTGGAAACTGCTTGGGGGCTGGGAAGCGGTGCAGAATCGGCTTGATCATTTGTCATCGGGCCTGATGGCGCTGGCGTCACAATATGGCTGGCAGCTGGCAGGCTTAATGCTGATTGGCGCGGCGTTGATGCGCAGCGGCTGGCTCAGCGGGCATTTTAGTGTGCAACACTATCGCCGCTCGGCGGCGCTGCTGCTGACCATTGGCTGGTTGATCGCCATTCCCGGCATTGCCGCGCAGTGGATGATTGGCTGGGAGTTCCGCTGGACCGGCTTCTTCCTGCAGGTGCCGCGCGATCTCGCCAGTCCATTTATCAGCCTGGGCTATGCCGCACTTTGTCTTGGTTTCTGGCCGCAAATTGCGGCAACGCGTATCAGCTACGCGATTCAATGCGTTGGCCGCATGGCATTGAGCAATTACCTGTTACAGACCCTGATTTGCACCACGCTTTTTTACCGCTTCAACCTGTTCCTCAAGTTTGATCGTCTGCAGCTGCTGGCCTTTGTACCGGTTATCTGGCTGATCAATATCCTGTTTTCCGTGATGTGGCTGCGCTACTTCCCGCAAGGCCCCATGGAGTGGATGTGGCGCAAACTGACGCGTCTGGCTGCCGGCAAAGCAACCCCCTCATCTTCCATCAGATAATGATGTTCATCACAAAGGTTGCAGAATTGTATGTAACCGTTTTCATTGATGTGACGTGATTCACGCAGCCGTGCCACATGCCCTGACAAAATAGCGCCGTTACGCGCTCGTCGCGCATTTTCAGCCTCTGTGGAACAGCTGCATGATAACGATTCGTGATGTCGCCCGTCAGGCCGGTGTGTCAGTAGCCACCGTGTCGCGTGTGCTCAATAACAGCAGTGCAGTCACCGCCGATACCCGTGAAGCCGTGCTGGCAGCGGTTGACGCGTTAGGCTATCGCCCAAATGCCAATGCGCAGGCGCTGGCTACGCAAATCAGTGACACCATCGGTGTGGTAGTGATGGATGTCTCCGACCCCTTCTTTGGCGCGTTAGTAAAAGCGGTGGATACCGTGGCACAGCGCGTGCACAAACACGTGTTAATCAGCAACTCCTGGCACCAGGAGGAGAAAGAGCGTCACGCAATTGAGGTGCTAATACGTCAACGCTGCAATGCGTTGGTGGTGCACGCGAAAACGCTTTCAGACGCAGAATTAATCCAATTTATGGATCACGTTCCTGGTATGGTCCTGATTAACCGCACAATTCCGGGTTATGAGCATCGTTGTGTCTGCCTTGATAACGTCACCGGCGCACAGGTAGCGACGCGCATGTTGTTACATCTTGGTCATCAGCGCATTGGTTTTCTCAGCTCTAGCCATCCGATTGAAGATGTCACGCAACGACGTGAAGGTTGGCTGCAAGCCTTGGCAGAGCAGGGGATTCGCCCGCAGGAGTCGTGGATTGCGCATGCGGAACCCGATATGCAAGGCGGCGAAGCAGCGATGGTGGAACTGCTTGGCCGTAACTTACATTTAACAGCGGTGTTTTCCTACAATGACGGCATGGCAGCGGGCGCATTGACGGCTTTAAAGGACAATGGCATTCAGGTACCACAGCATTTCTCGGTGATAGGTTTTGACGATATCCCTATCTCACGTTACACCGATCCTCAATTAACCACGGTTCGCTATCCTATTGTTTCTATGGCGAAATTAGCGACAGAATTGGCGCTAAAAGGTGCGGCCGGCGAGTTAGATGAGCTGGCGACGCACTGCTTTATGCCGACGCTGGTACGTCGTCATTCGGTGGCCCAGCGGCAAATTGTGGAGTCGGTCACTAATTCAGGCGATAGCCCTGTGTAACCGTTTCCAATCTGTGATTGCATTCACAGTTAATTAACATGCTGCTCACTATGATGGCAGCGTCTTACCGGACTGAAACATCATGTAACGCTGGTCAATCCTTCTGCCAGCAGGTTTCAGTAGCCGATTGAAATAGTTCACAACACTCTTCAGGAAGCGTTTACCTACAGGGAAGTCAGGATGGCGATGGTGGCCCGGCTTTGCGTTACGCGTCCGCCCCATGGATTCAAGTTAAAACCGACGGCGCTGGTTGCTACAGGCAATACGGCGCAATGAAATGCCCTACATAAAAAACCGGAGATACCATGAATAAGAAGGTTTTCACGCTCACAGCACTGGTTGCCAGCATGATGTTTGGTGCAACTGCGCACGCCGCCGATACCCGCATTGGCGTGACGATTTACAAATACGACGACAACTTCATGTCGATGGTGCGTAAGGACATTGAGAAAGAGGCGAAATCATTGGGCGGCATTCAGCTGCTGATGAATGACTCGCAGAATGACCAATCTAAGCAGAACGACCAGATCGACGTGTTGATGGCGAAAGGCGTGAAAGCGCTGGCGATTAACCTGGTGGACCCGGCTGCTGCGGCCGTTGTCATTGATAAAGCGCGTGGCAATGACGTGCCAGTGGTGTTCTTCAACAAAGAGCCGAACGCGAAAGTGCTGGCAAGCTACCCGAAAGCCTATTACGTCGGTACCGATTCTAAAGAGTCGGGCATTATCCAGGGTCAGCTGATTGAGAAGCACTGGAAAGCGACGCCGGCCTGGGATCTGAACAAAGATGGCCAGATTCAGTTCGTGCTGCTGAAAGGTGAGCCGGGCCATCCGGATGCCGAAGCGCGTACTAAATACGTGATCGATACCCTGAACAAAGACGGTCTGAAAACGCAGCAGCTGGCGATGGATACCGCAATGTGGGATACCGCTCAGGCTAAAGACAAAGTTGACGCCTGGCTCTCTGGCCCGAACGCCGACAAAATTGAAGTGATCATCGCTAACAACGATGCAATGGCGATGGGTGCGGTTGAAGCGCTGAAAGCGCACAACAAAACCAGCATTCCGGTGTTTGGCGTCGATGCACTGCCAGAAGCGCTGGCGCTGGTGAAATCGGGCGCACTGGCGGGTACCGTATTGAACGATGCGGAAAACCAGGCGAAAGCCACGCTGGATATCGCGAAAAACCTGGCGGATGGCAAAGAGCCAACTGCAGGTACTAACTTCAAGATGGACAACAAAATCGTACGTGTTCCTTACGTACCAGTAGATAAAGAAAATCTGTCGCAGTTCGTGAAGTAATTCATCCTGGGCGCGGCACTTCGCCGCGCCTTATTGCATCTGACCAACGCTTTATTTAGCCAGGTAAATTATGGCCAGTGAGAATCCGACCACACAGCGTGAATATCTGCTGGAGATGACGAATGTCTCGAAATCATTTCCAGGGGTTAAAGCCTTAGATAATGTGAATTTAAAAGTGCGGCCGCACTCCGTCCATGCATTAATGGGAGAAAACGGCGCCGGGAAATCTACATTATTAAAATGTCTGTTTGGGATTTATAAAAAGGATACGGGGAGCATCCTGTTTCAGGGTGAGGAAATTGATTATAAGAGCTCCAAAGAGGCGCTGGAAAATGGCGTGTCGATGGTGCATCAGGAATTAAACTTGGTTCTGCAACGCAACGTAATGGATAACATGTGGCTTGGCCGTTATCCGCGTAAAGGCGTGTTTGTCGATCAGGATAAAATGTATCGCGATACTAAAGCGATCTTTGATGAATTAGATATTGATATCGATCCGCGCGATAAAGTGGCGACCTTGTCTGTTTCACAAATGCAGATGATTGAAATTGCCAAGGCTTTCTCCTATGACGCGAAAATTGTCATTATGGATGAGCCAACCTCGTCGCTGACCGAAAAAGAAGTTAATCACCTGTTTACCATTATCCGTAAGCTGAAAGATCGTGGCTGCGGCATTGTGTATATCTCGCATAAGATGGAGGAGATTTTCCAGCTGTGCGATGAGATCACCATTTTGCGTGATGGACAGTGGATCGCCACCCAGCCGCTGGAAGGGCTGGATATGGACAAAATCATCTCGATGATGGTTGGTCGTTCATTGAACCAACGTTTCCCGGATAAAACTAACGTGCCGGGTGAAGTGATTCTCGAGGTGCGTCACTTAACCTCACTGCGTCAGCCGTCGATTCGCGATATCTCTTTTGATCTGCATAAAGGGGAGATTCTGGGTATTGCCGGCCTGGTAGGCGCCAAGCGTACTGACATCGTCGAAACGCTGTTTGGTATTCGCGAGAAGTCAGGCGGCACCATTAAATTGCACGGCAAGAGCATTAATAACCACAGCGCCAACGAAGCGATAAACCATGGCTTTGCGCTGGTGACAGAAGAGCGTCGTTCCACCGGTATTTATGCTTATCTGGATATTGGCTTTAACTCGCTTATCTCCAATATTAAAAAGTATAAATCCAGCATGGGTCTGCTCGATAATAAACGCATGAAGAGCGATACCCAGTGGGTGATTGATTCGATGCGCGTGAAAACGCCCGGTCATCATACGCAAATAGGTTCGCTTTCCGGTGGTAACCAACAGAAAGTAATTATTGGTCGTTGGTTATTAACGCAGCCGGAAATATTGATGCTTGATGAACCGACGCGCGGGATTGATGTGGGCGCGAAGTTCGAAATTTACCAACTTATTGCTGAGTTGGCGAAGAAAGAGAAGGGCATCATTATTATCTCTTCTGAAATGCCAGAGCTGTTGGGTATTACCGATCGTATTCTAGTGATGAGTAATGGCCAGGTAGCGGGCATTGTTGATACCAAAACGACCTCGCAGAATGAAATCCTGCGTTTAGCGTCATTACACCTTTAATGAAGCAAGGGCTTTAACATGAAAGCGACTACTAAAAAGAATGCGCTAACCTGGTTAAAAGAGGGCGGCATTTACGTTGTCCTGTTTGTACTGCTGGCAATTATTATTTTCCAGGATCCGACGTTTTTAAGTTTAATGAACCTGAGTAACATTCTGACCCAATCCTCGGTGCGTATTATTATCGCGCTGGGTGTGGCCGGATTAATTGTCACCCAGGGTACTGACCTGTCGGCCGGTCGTCAGGTGGGCTTGGCCGCGGTGGTTGCGGCGACGCTGCTGCAGGCGATGGATAACGCTAACAAGGTGTTTCCGCATCTGGATACCGTACCCATTCCCGTAGTTATCCTGACCGTGTGCATCATCGGTGGTGTGATTGGTCTGGTGAACGGCGTGATTATTGCTTACCTCAAGGTAACGCCATTTATCACCACCTTGGGCACCATGATCATCGTTTACGGTATCAACTCACTCTATTACGACTTTGTGGGCGCATCGCCGATTGCTGGTTTCGATCCTGGCTTCTCCAAATTTGCCCAAGGCTTCCTGCGTTTCGGTGATTTCAAACTGTCGTTCATCACCTTCTACGCCGTGATTGCCATCGTATTTGTCTGGGTGCTGTGGAATAAAACCCGCTTCGGCAGAAACATCTTCGCTATCGGTGGTAACCCGGAAGCCGCGAAAGTGTCTGGTGTGAACGTACCGTTCAACCTGATTCTGGTGTATGCCTTGTCTGGCGTGTTCTATGCGTTCGGCGGCATGCTGGAAGCGGGCCGTATCGGCAGCGCCACCAACAACCTCGGCTTTATGTATGAGCTGGATGCAATTGCAGCCTGTGTGGTCGGCGGCGTGTCGTTTGCCGGTGGCGTGGGTTCTGTGGCGGGCGTGGTGACCGGTGTCATCATCTTCACCGTAATCAACTATGGCCTGACCTATATCGGCGTAAACCCTTATTGGCAGTACATCATCAAGGGCGGCATCATCATCTTCGCCGTGGCACTGGATTCATTGAAATACGCGCGTAAGAAGTAACAAACATCATCAAAAAAGGGTCGCCTTCATGCGACCCTTTTTTATTTCTGCAGTTTCTCTTCCAGTTCTAATAACTGCTCGGGCGTCACCGCCGGATAACTCTGCGCATCTTCCGGTATTTCATGCACTGCCGGAATCGGCACTAATGGGCCGAGGAAGCGTGGCTCGCGCTTCATCAAATACAAATCCGCCAGCGCACCTAAACGCGCACCCACTTCACGGAAGCGTACCGACAGCATGTTTTTCGGCGATGGCACCGCATAACACTGCGCCTGAATGCCCAGATGCTGCGCGATATACAACGCGCGCTCACAGTGGAAGCGCTGGGTAATGATGATGAAATCGTTGGTATCGAACACCTTGCGCGTGCGCACAATCGAATCGAGCGTACGGAAGCCGGCGTAATCCAGCACGATGTCCGACGGCGCGACGCCCGCTTTAATCAAATCGCGGCGCATGGTCATCGGTTCGTTATAACTTTGCTGTGCATTGTCGCCGCTCAGCAGCAGATAATTCACCTTGCCACTGTTGTAGGCGTTCAACGCGCCCTGAATGCGATAGAGGTAATACTGGTTGATGACGCCGGTGCGATAGTACTTCGCCGTGCCCAAGACCACGCCGACCTGACGGTGCGGCAGCGAGGTGACATCTTCGTAAATAAAGGGCGCCGTTTTCCAGCTGATCCAGCGATCCAGGCCGAGCGCGGTCGCCACCATCAGTAAGATGATGAAAAACAGACCAAAGAAAACGCGTTTAATCATGCGCGCGGGCACTCGGTTGGCAGAATTCAGAATGGATAAAGGCTACTTGAGGCGGGCGGGGGAAGCAAGTAAACGCCAGTTGGCCGGCGTTTTTTTAAACATGCTCGGACCTACAAGGTCCGAGCATGTTTCGTCTTAAATCGAGGTACGACGATAGTGACGATATTGCGGCAGCCAGAAGTTGTTGCTGACAGCTTTCGATAAGACATCTTCAGAGGTGACAACCGCCACGCCAGCCAGCTGTGCAGCTTTGCCCACTTCAATGGCAATCAGCTTGGAAACGCCCTGAATATCTTTGATTTCCGGCAGAACCGGGCCTTCGCCGTCGTTGGCCAGCGGTGAGCAGTCGGCCAGCGCGCGGCTCGCGGTCATCAGCATTGAATCGGTTACGCGGCTGGCGCCTGAAGCGATCACACCTAAACCGATGCCCGGGAAGATATAGGAGTTATTGCACTGAGCAATTGGATAGGTTTTGCCTTTCCAGCTCACCGGTGAGAACGGGCTGCCGGTGGCAACCAGCGCGGCACCGTCAGTCCAGGCGATGATGTCGGCTGGTGTCGCTTCCACGCGTGAGGTCGGGTTGGACAGCGGCATCACGATCGGACGTTTGGTGTGCTTATGCATCTCACGGATAATCTCTTCGGTGAACAGGCCAGGTTGACCTGACACGCCGATCAGAATATCGGGCTTGGCATTGCGTACCACATCCAACAGTGAGATCGAGTCGCTGCTGGTATCCCAATCTTTGAGGTTTTCGCTCTTCTGCACCAGTTTGCTTTGGAAATTGAGCAGATTAGGCAGTTTGTCCGTCAGCAGACCAAAACGATCCACCATCATTACGCGGCCACGCGCTTCATCATCGCTTAAACCTTCAGACTTCATCTGCGCAATGATCTGCTCGGCGATACCACAACCGGCGGAACCGGCACCGAGGAACACCACTTTCTGCTCGCACAGGCGGCTGCCAGCAGCGCGGCTGGCGGCAATCAACGTACCGACGGTAACAGCAGCGGTGCCCTGAATGTCATCGTTAAAGCAGCAGATCTCATCGCGATAGCGCTCCAGCAGCGGCATGGCGTTTTTCTGTGCGAAGTCTTCGAATTGCAACAGCACGTTCGGCCAGCGGCGGTTTACTGCCTGAATGAACTCGTTCACAAACTCTTCGTACTCTTCACCGGTGATGCGCGGATGGCGCCAGCCCATGTAGAGCGGATCGTTCAGCAGCTGCTGGTTATTGGTGCCGACATCCAGCACCACCGGCAAGGTGTAAGCCGGGCTGATGCCGCCACAGGCGGTGTACAGAGACAGCTTACCGATTGGGATACCCATGCCGCCGATGCCTAAATCGCCGAGGCCGAGAATACGCTCGCCATCGGTAACCACGATCACTTTTACATTCTGCTTGGTGGCGTTCTGCAGCATGTCTTCAATGCGGTCGCGGTTGTTATACGAGATAAATACGCCGCGCGCGCGACGGTAGATCTCTGAGAAGTGTTCACAGGCGGCGCCGACCGTTGGGGTGTAGATAATTGGCATCATCTCTTCCAGATGATTGTCGAGCAGGCGGTAGAACAGGGTTTCGTTGGTATCCTGGATGTTGCGCAGGTAAACATGCTTGTCGTTATTGTTTTTGAAATCCAGGAACTGGCGCCAGGCACGTTCTGCCTGCTCTTCGATGGTTTCTACCGCTTCAGGGAGCAGGCCGTTGAGGTTAAATTCGTTACGTTCTTCGAGGGTGAAGGCGCTGCCTTTATTCAACAGCGGAAATTCCAGCAGGATCGGACCCGCATAAGGAATATACAGCGGGCGTTTACTTTCGTAGTCGAGTTCCATGCAGTGCTTGCTCCGGTTGCAGTGTTTTCTGACGTATCGCCGGGAAAAGGTAACGCCAGTCCATCTTGAAGTGAAGAGGTTCTGGCGCCCGATCCTATGAAAATTCCTGCAGATGTACAGCTTTTGTTAACAGAAGGTCACAAAAGCGGTAAAAGGATCACTAAACTGATGTTTTCGAAACTAAAGTAAGTGAGAAATCCTCACATCCTAACGCCGCCAGCGTCGCACGCGTGGCATCCAACTGGCTGAGCGTGCTGTCCTGACATTCCGCCAGTACTGCTTGCTGAATGGTATCGAGCGCTTCGTTACTCATGTTCATCAGAATCAGCGCAGCCTGCAGCGGCGGCAAGCTTGGGTTAAAAGCCGCGTTTTCTGCATAGCGGCCGGTAAAGGTCTTGCCGCTGTGGCTCAGCAGCGCTACGCCGCTGTAACTCAGGCTATAAGGGGCGTGACTGTGATTCGCGGCTTCAATCGCCGCCTGCTGCAGCGCCTCACCCTGCACAGCAAAACCGTGATTGACCGGCGTCAGCAGACGTTCAGTAATGTTCAAATCGGCGGGACCGAACGCATCCGGCAGATAGTCGCCCAGCGTGCTAACGGCGCGTCCCGGCAGGCTGATGCGAATCGCCGTGCCGCTGTTCAGCTCGTTCATAAACTGGCGGCAATGGCCGCACGGCGTGTAGTTGACGGTAATCGCTGCCAGTTTCTCTTCACCGCGCAGCCAGGCATGCGTAATGGCACTTTGCTCTGCGTGCACCGTTTGTTGCAGCGGCGCGTGCAGGAACTCCATGTTGGCGCCGAAGTACCAGTGGCCGCTGACGCCACGCGAAATCGCGCCGACATTAAAATGAGACACGGTTGCCACGGCGCAACTGGCGGCCAGCGGCAGCAGTTCCAGCGCCAAGGCATCATCATCCAGACCGGTCAGCTGTTTCAGTTGCGCGATATCCTGCGGACGCAATACGCCATGAAAATCAGGCGCATCCAGCAGCGGTTGAATCGCAGCTTGCAGCGCAGCGGGCAGGGCAGAAAAAGCAGTAGTGAATCGTGAATGCATGATGTGTTGGCCTCAGTTACGCATGAACGGCGATGCGCCGCCTGACGTTTTATATGTGATCCAAGTCGCTCTGACAATGCAAGCTGATTGGGTTGTTTCAACTTTGCGAGATCTCTCGCAAGTTTCAGCCCCACCAATGCATTAATAGCGGGAAAAGGAACGGTGCCAGTAACGACGTAATGATGCCGCAAATCACCAGAGCCAATGAGCTGAACGCGCCTTCCTGATAATCGATCTCCGCTGCGCGCGCGGTGCCTAACGCATGCGAAGCATTGCCAATCGCCAGGCCGCGTGAGGATTTGTTTTTAACCTGCAGCAGGTTAAGCAGCATATGGCCAAACACCGCGCCCAGCACGCCGGCGATCAATACGCAGATAGCACTAATGGCCGGAATACCGTGTAGCGATCCTGACACCGCCATGGCAATCGGCGTAGTCACTGATTTCGGCATGATGGTGGCGGCGATTTCCGGCGTGGCACCCATCCACAGCGCAATCGCGGTACCGGAGACCATCGCGGTAATACTGCCAATGAAGCAGACGCTGATAATGGTTTTCCAGCGGGCGCGAATTTGATGCATCTGCTCATACAGCGGTAGCGCCAACGCCACGACGGCCGGTTGCAGTAACTGGTTTAGCAGGCTGCTGCCAGCAAAATAGCGTGTATAGGGCATGTTAGTGATCAGCAGAAGCGGAATGACAATCGCCATCGCCACCAATAAGGGATTGACGATGGATATATTGATTTTCGCCGCCAGCTTGCGTGCCAGCAGATAGGCGATAACGGTAAGCGGCAGCGACCACCAGGCATCAGTCATGGTTTTTCTCCTGCGGGCGCTGCATCCGTTCTGCGCTTAGACCGACAATCAGCAACACCAGGAAGGTACTGACAATGCAGGACACCACGATCGGGCCAAACTGGGCGGTGAGAATATCGGTATAACCCATCACGCCCACGCTGATGGGGACAAAGAGCAGCGCCATATAGCGAATCAGCAAATGACAGCCGGGCTTCACCCAGTCAACCGGCAGGATTTGTAGCGCCAACAGCAGGAACAGCAGCAGCATGCCGATGATGCTGCCGGGAATGGTTATCGGGAGCAGGGCAGAAATCCCCATTCCGGCGTACAGCGCCGCATAAATGATGACGAAGGCGCGCAAATAGCGCCAGCAGGCAGAGAGAACGGCGGGCATGGCAGGCTCCTGTTTTCGTAGCGCTTTATCATACGCATTCACTGCTTAGCGTGCTAGCGATCACATTGGAATACATATTCCAGCTTTTTTATCGCGTTCTTTCCACCCAGAACACATGCCGTAGGCTAAGCAAAATATCGCGAAAAGAGAGCGTGCGGATGAAATCGGTTATACGGCAACGTGAACTGCGTAAAAAAATGCCAGAAGCTGAATACCGGCTATGGCATTTTTTACGAAATCGGAATGTGTGCGGAGTGAAGTTTCGGCGTCAGCATCCGATTGGGTGCTATATCGTAGATTTTGCCTGTATTGAGAGGCTGCTGATTGTTGAGCTGGACGGCGGGCAGCATAACGATGATCAGGCGCGAATGTATGATGAACAACGAACGGCATTTTTACAGCGTTGTGGCTGGCGGGTGATTCGTTTCTGGAATCATCAGATTTTCGAAGAGTTTGATGCGGTGATGGATGAGGTATATCGGCAGTTGATGTTGCGGCCTGCGCCCTCACCCTAGCCCTCTCCCGCGCGCGGGAGAGGGAATGGTTAGGTGGAGCATTGAATCAAATATTCGCTTAAAACGGTCCCCTCTCCCGCGCGCGGGAAAGGGAATGGTTAGGTGGAGCATTGAATCAAATATTCGCTTAAAACGGTTCCCTCTCCCGCAAGCGGGAGAGGGTTAGGGTGAGGGAAAAGAAGCGCCTTACTTCACCGGCATTCCAGGCACTGCGCCGCTATCGACCGACAGCACAAACAGATCTTTGCCGCCCGGGCCTGCAGACAGCACCATGCCTTCTGAAACACCGAAGCGCATCTTACGCGGCGCGAGGTTGGCGACGATGATAGTCATCTTGCCGACCAGCACGGAGGGATCCGGATAGGCCGCGCGAATGCCAGAGAAAATCTGACGCTTCTCGCCGCCCACATCCAGCTCCAGACGCAGCAGCTTGTCAGAACCTTCCACCAGCTCCGCTTTCTCAATCAGCGCCACGCGCATATCGACCTTGGCGAAATCATCAATGGTGATGGTGTCACCAATTGGCGCATCGGCCAGCGGCCCGGTTGCTGCAGGCTTATTTGCCGCCGCCGCGTCCTCTTTCGAGGCCTCAATCAGCGCTTCAACTTTGCTCATCTCGATACGGCCATATAGCGCTTTAAACGGTGCCACGTCATGATCAAGCAGCGGCTGAGCAATTGCATCCCAGCTTAGCTCGCTCTGCAGGAAGGCTTCAGTACGTTCGCTCAACGATGGCAGCACCGGCTTCAGCCAGGTCATCAATACGCGGAACAGGTTGATGCCCATTGAGCAAATTGCTTGCAGATCGGCATCACGGCCTTCTTGCTTCGCCACCACCCACGGTGCTTGCTCATCAACATAGCGGTTAGCCAGATCGGCCAGCGCCATGATTTCACGGATTGCGCGATTAAATTCGCGACTGGCCCAGGCTTCGCCAATCCGCTCAGAGGCATCAACAAAGGTCTGATACAGCGCCGGATCGGCCAGTTCGCCAGACAATTTGCCGCCAAAGCGTTTGGTCAGGAAGCCCGCGTTACGCGATGCCAGGTTAACCACTTTGTTCACCACATCCGCATTCACACGCTGCACGAAATCTTCCAGATTCAGGTCGATATCGTCGATGCGTGACGAGAGCTTAGCCGCGTAGTAATAGCGCAGGCTGTCGGCATCCAGATGCTGCAACCAGGTGCTGGCTTTAATAAAGGTGCCGCGCGACTTAGACATCTTCGCGCCGTTCACCGTTACATAACCGTGCACGAACAGGTTGGTTGGCTTGCGGAAGTTGCTGCCTTCCAGCATCGCTGGCCAGAACAGACTGTGGAAATAGACGATATCTTTACCGATAAAGTGATACAGCTCGGTAGTCGAATCTTTCTTCCAGAACTCGTCGAAATCGATATTGCCACGTTGGTCGCACAGGTTTTTAAATGAACCCATGTAACCAATTGGCGCATCCAGCCAGACATAAAAGTATTTGCCCGGCGCGCCAGGAATTTCAAAGCCGAAATAGGGCGCATCGCGGGAGATATCCCACTGTTGCAGACCCGATTCAAACCACTCCTGCATCTTGTTAGCAACCTGCTCTTGCAGCGCACCTGAGCGCGTCCACGCCTGCAGCATGGCGCTGAAGGACGGCAGATCGAAGAAGAAATGCTCGGAGTCACGCAGCACCGGCGTGGCGCCAGAAACCACCGATTTCGGGTCGATCAGCTCCGTTGGGCTGTAGGTCGCGCTGCACACTTCGCAGTTGTCGCCATACTGATCCGGTGATTTACATTTCGGGCAGGTACCTTTGACGAAACGGTCCGGCAGGAACATGCCTTTCTCAGGATCGTACAGCTGCGAAATGGTGCGGTTCTTAATGAAGCCATTCTCTTTCAGACGACCGTAAATCAGCTCGGACAGCTGACGGTTCTCATCGCTGTGCGTCGAGTGATAGTTGTCGTAGCCGATGTTGAAGCCGGCAAAATCGGTTTCGTGCTCTTGCTTCATCTCGGCAATCATCTGCTCTGGCGCCACGCCCAGCTGCTGAGCTTTCAGCATGATTGGCGTGCCGTGGGCGTCGTCAGCACAGATGAAGTGAACCTGGTTGCCACGCATTCGCTGGTAACGGACCCAAATGTCAGCCTGAATGTGTTCAAGCATGTGACCGAGATGGATAGAACCGTTTGCGTACGGCAGTGCGCACGTTACCAGAATTTTTTTAGCGACTTGAGTCATGATTGCGTAGCGTTCCGTGAGTAAAAAATCGGGGATTGATGTTAACCGAAGCACTCTCTGACGTAAACATGACAGGACATCCGCGTCACTTTTAGCGCCCATCTGATATTATTGAACAGACACCGCCGCAATCTGGCGTGATGAAAAAACAAGGAGTAGGGATGACTTCACAATCCCAGCAACATCATTCACCTGAAGCGCTGCGGGCCCTGGTCATCGGCGTGCTGAGTGACTTTGAACATCCGACGCTGCAACACAATCTGACCACGCTGAAAGCCTTGCGCCACGTGGCGCTGCTGGATGATAAGCTGCACATCGAGCTGATCATGCCGTTCGCCTGGGCTAGCGCCTTTGAAGAGTTGAAAGCGCAAACCAGCGCCGAACTGCTGCGTCTGACCGAAGCCAGCGCCATTGACTGGCGGCTACGCCACGATATTGCCACGCTGAAGCGGGTGAAAAATCATCCGGGTGCGACCGGTGTGAAAAACATCATCGTCGTCAGTTCAGGCAAAGGTGGCGTGGGTAAATCCAGCACCGCAGTCAATATGGCGCTGGCGCTGATCGCCGAAGGCGCGCGCGTAGGCATTCTTGATGCGGATATTTACGGACCGTCGATTCCCAACATGCTCGGCACCGAAAATCAGCGGCCCACTTCGCCGGACGGCACGCACATGGCACCGATCATGGCGCACGGCCTGGCAACCAACTCGATTGGTTATTTGGTGACTGACGACAACGCCATGGTGTGGCGCGGCCCGATGGCCAGCAAAGCGCTGATGCAGCTGCTCAACGAAACCATGTGGCCGGATCTGGATTATTTAATCCTCGACATGCCGCCAGGCACCGGCGATATCCAGCTCACCCTGGCGCAGAATGTGCCGGTGACCGGCGCATTGGTGGTGACGACGCCGCAGGACATTGCGTTGATTGATGCACGTAAAGGCATGGTGATGTTCGAGAAAGTCAGCGTGCCGGTATTGGGCGTGGTGGAGAACATGAGCATGCACATCTGTAGCCAATGCGGCCACCACGAGCCGATTTTCGGCACCGGCGGCGCGCAGAAGCTGGTGGAAGATTATAACACCCGCTTGTTGGCGCAGCTGCCGCTGCACATGACGCTGCGTGAAGATCTGGATGATGGCGAACCGACCGTGGTGCGCCGTCCAGACAGTGATTTTACCGCGCTGTATCGCCAACTGGCGGGCCGCGTCGCGGCACAGCTCTACTGGCAGGGTGAAATTATCCCGGGCGATATCGCTTTCCGCGCCGTTTAACGTCGTCCCTTTCCGCTGGCGCGTGTCGCCAGCGGAAAATGCATCAGCACATATTTTCCCTGCTCGCCCTCGCCAACCGCTTCACGTCGCCAACCATGTTTGAGGTAAAAATCCAGCGCCGCCTGATTTTGTTGCAAGCATTTCAACGCGCCGGTGGAGGTGAAACGTGCTTGAACCTTTTCCAGCAGCGCGCTGCCAACGCCTTGCCCTTGCGCAGCCGGATCGACATACAGGCTATGCAGAAAGTTGTCGTTATCCAGCACCGCCGCAAACCCCACGCGATGCCCGTCCAGCTCGGCTACCAGCACGGTTTCACCCATAATCACCGCATCGAAATCTTCTAACTGCCAATCATCGCCAGCCAGCCACGTCCAGTTATGGCGACGCGCGGCAAGATACAGCGTGCGCAGAAAAGGCCGATCGGCTTCGTCAAAAAAACGTATTTGCACCTGAGAGCTCCATTTAGTGAGGTAGGCAGATGCTGTAGCGGCGCAATTTATTGCGTGCAGTTGATGTTTGGTTCCGACTAAAAGATGCGCGATAAATCGCGCCGCTACAAATCCGTGCAACAACGCTACTTAAAGTAGCAGTTTCACGCCGAAAAGATAAAGCCTGTCAGAACAACGGCTTTTTTGTGTAGAATGCCCGCGCGAGCCGCATGAAATCTGGCGTCGGCGCTTTGATAGCTTTTGGTTATCTGATTGATAACGTCTGCATATTAGAAGTTGGCCCGAAAATTCTGTAACTTGCATCACATCTTTTAACGGAGGTCACCATGTCCATCATTAATACCAAGATCAAACCATTTAAAAACGCAGCGTTCAAAAACGGCGAATTCATCGAAGTCACCGAGAAAGACGTTGAAGGTAAATGGAGTGTTTTCTTCTTCTACCCGGCTGACTTCACCTTCGTATGCCCAACCGAACTGGGTGACGTTGCAGACCATCACGAAGAATTCCAGAAACTGGGTGTAGATATCTACTCTGTTTCTACCGACACGCACTTTACCCACAAAGCCTGGCACGGTTCTTCTGACACCATCGCAAAAATCAAATATGCGATGATCGGTGACCCAACTGGCGCGCTGACCCGCAACTTCGAAATCATGCGTGAAGACGAAGGCCTGGCAGACCGTGGTACCTTCATCGTTGATCCGGAAGGCATCATCCAGGCGATCGAAATCACTGCCGAAGGCATTGGCCGTGACGCATCTGACCTGATCCGTAAAGTGAAAGCAGCGCAGTACGTTGCTTCTCACCCAGGCGAAGTTTGCCCGGCTAAATGGAAAGAAGGCGAAGCAACGCTGGCTCCATCACTGGACCTGGTTGGCAAAATCTAAGTTAGCTGCCATTCGATCTTTCTCAATCGGGTGCTACGGCACCCGATTTTCATGACAGGAACTCACTATGCTCGACACCAATTTAAAAACCCAACTCAAGGCTTACCTTGAGAAACTAACGAAACCGGTTGAGTTGATTGCCACATTGGATGATGGCGCTAAATCGGCAGAGATCCGTACTCTGCTGGCCGATATCGCGAGCTTGTCAGATAAAGTCAGCTTCCGTGAAGAGAACGATCGTCCGGTACGTAAGCCCTCATTCCTGATCACCAACCCAGGCGCTAATAGCGGCCCGCGCTTTGCCGGTTCGCCAATGGGCCACGAATTCACTTCACTGGTTTTAGCCTTGCTGCAAACCGGTGGACACCCTTCGAAAGAAGCGCAGAGCCTGCTGGATCAGGTGGTGGCGCTGGAAGGCGACTTCCATTTCGAAACCTACTATTCACTGTCGTGCCACAACTGTCCTGACGTGGTGCAGGCGCTGAACCTGATGGCGGTACTCAATCCGCGCATCAGCCATACCGCGATTGACGGCGGTATGTTCCAGAACGAAATCACCGAACGCAACGTGATGGGCGTGCCAGCGGTATTCCTCAACGGCAAAGAGTTTGGTCAGGGCCGTCTGAGCCTGGCGGAGATCGTCGGTAAAGTGGATACCAACGCGGATAAACGCGCGGCGGAAGAGCTGAACAAACGTGAAGCCTATGAAGTGCTGATCGTTGGCAGCGGCCCGGCGGGCGCGGCAGCGGCAATCTACTCGGCGCGTAAAGGCATCCGCACTGGCCTGATGGGCGAACGCTTTGGTGGCCAGGTGCTGGACACCGTCGACATTGAAAACTACATCTCAGTACCGAAAACGGAAGGCGCTAAGCTGGCCGGTTCTCTGCGTGCACACGTTGATGATTATGACGTGGATGTGATTGATACCCAGAGCGCCATTAAGCTGATTCCTGCGGCGAAAGAGGGCGGTCTGCACGCGATTGAAACCGCCTCCGGCGCAGTGCTGAAATCACGCAGCATCATCATTGCCACCGGTGCACGCTGGCGCAACATGGGTGTACCGGGCGAAGAGCAGTATCGCACCAAGGGCGTCACCTACTGCCCGCACTGCGACGGTCCGCTGTTTAAAGGCAAACGCACTGCGGTGATCGGCGGTGGTAACTCAGGCGTTGAAGCCGCTATCGATCTGGCCGGTCTGGTTGAGCACGTCACCTTGCTGGAATTTGCCAGCGAAATGCGCGCCGACAAAGTGCTGCAGGACAAACTGCGCAGCCTGAAAAACGTTGATGTGATTCTGAACGCGCAGACCACCGAAGTGAAAGGCGACGGCAGCAAAGTCACCAGCCTGACCTATATCGACCGCAATAACCAAACCAGCCACGAAATCGCGCTGAGCGGCATCTTCGTGCAGATCGGTTTGCTGCCGAATACCACCTGGCTGGAAGGTGCGGTTGAGCGCACTAAAATGGGCGAAATCATCATTGATGCTAAGTGCGAAACCAGCCTGAAAGGCGTGTTCGCTGCCGGCGACTGCACCACGGTGCCGTACAAGCAGATCATCATCGCCAGCGGTGAAGGCGCAAAAGCCTCACTCAGCGCCTTCGATTATCTGATTCGTACCAAACCGGCTGAATAAGTTTTTGCGATAGCCACGCAACTGCCCTGCAACCTGTGTTGCGGGGCTTTTTTTTATTTTTATACGGCCTTAGCCTAACCAGCGCTTTGCTTCGGCATCGCTGATATCGCGGTAATAGACTTTATGCAGCCGTTCACCGCAGCTTTTGCATTGTGCTGCTACATGAGTGGAAAAATAGTGGCGACCCGCTGGCGAAATTGCGCCTTTACGGGATATCTGGATGTTGTGCCATCGATGTGCATGCGGAATAAAGCTGAAGAATTTTAATTTCATTATCGCTGCCGGAATGGAATGGGCGGAGTTTCTCTTCAAATCCGGAGAGCCATTAAGCCGTTTCTGAACGATGTATATTTTGATATGCATCAATCTGCACGGTGCTAGCACTGACTTAGCGCTAACTTAATCGATGAGTTAATTAGAGAGCGGGAAAGTTATTTTTTTCCCGCCACAATAATTGATGTAAAACAGCTATAGCGTCAGTGCCATAAACAGCAGTTCGTCATTGAATCGCTTAACTTCTTGTTTCATCGAGGCGACAACCTCGAAGCCTTTTTTGCGGTAGATCATGGATGCCGGGTTGGATTGCCAGACGCATAAGGTAATGCGTCGCAATTTTTGCTGTTTAGCCTGTTGCGTCATCCGCGATAACACTTGATTGAAATAGCCTTTTCCCTGCTGCTCTGGCAATAGCGCCACGCTACAAACAAAGTAATCCTCCGGGCGACTGTGCTGATTCACGAACGTATCGTAAGCCTCATCGAGCGGCAGCACCTCGTGGCGATAACCATACTCGACGTTGATGTGGTCGTAATCCCGCACCGACGCAGCATTGATAAAACCGATTATCTTTCCTTGCACATCGGTGATAACGGAAACCTGTTCAAGGAAAGGAAGGATATTTTGTCGCAGCTGCAGGCTAATGATGTCTGAAGAGTAAACGTTATCAACCGAACAGTACTCAAGATAACTGGTGCTAAAAATCAGCTTCGCCATCGTGCGCTGTTCACGCTCATCAGAAATAGCGCCAGGTTTAAAGCAAAGCGGTAATTTTTTACATTCACCGACGGGTTGCCAGAAATTACCGGCTTTAATTTCCCTATCACGACGGCAAATTAAATAGTCGCTAAATAGTGCGTTAACTCTATCCAGTGCCGCATCCTGTGAAAGTACGCCGTAATAGTGATAGTAAGGAATTTCGGCGCGCAACTGCGGTGCATAAGCAATTTGCAGAATATCCTGTTCAGCAAACAATGGCGCAAACTCATCAAGCTGCAGAGGATGGCTGAGCTGCCAATCGCGCAGCGTGAGTTGTGCCAGCGTATGCTGATAGTGCTGCTGTTCCTCCACGCTGAGTGGACGTCGCTCGCCACTCAGAATATCTTCCTGCAAACGCATGCCTTTGATACCACAAACGCGTTGTTGCGGCACATCAAAGCCAAGGACTGCGTAACAGCGGCTGAAATCCTGATGGCTAAGCTGCGTCACCTGCAGCTGCTCACACCATAACTGATAGAAAGGTTCGAAAATCGCGCGTTCAGTTGCGAGTGTTTTCTCCGGTATGGGTTGTGGCCAGCCGCGATAAACCGCACTGAGCTGCTGCTGCAGTTGCAACAGAGCCGCACTATTTTGATGGCTGATTATCATGCCGGTTTCGTCGGTAAACAAATTCATCCAGTTGACGTGTTGCTGCGTTTCTGCTGGAAAATCGGGCAGCTCTGGATGACACAAAAATAGCGTTGCAGGCTGCGCGGGAAGGGTATCGGCATCCAGATATACGCCACCGCACTGATTCAAAATCGCCAGCCGGAAGAAATCGGATAACGTGGCGTAATAGCGCTTGTCGTGTAATTGCTGCAAGACGTTGTTAAGTGCCATGTCAAAGTTCCGCATTAACGCACCCAGGCTATTTACCCTGATCAGAGCATCGGGCAGAAACAGGATGCCCAGCTGCAGCTCATCGCTATCTTGCTGCAGCACAAAGCGTGCTTCCGCCGCTAGCTGCTGCTCATCCCAAACCCACAGCGTTTGCTGAAACTGGCTATGGCTGGCTTCGATGGCGTTCTGCCATTGCGCGATGGTCAGATTCACATTCGCGGGTGTGGCTCCGCCAAGCCAAACGCGATGCAGCGTACACTCTTTGCCAGTCAGCCGACTGGTGGGCACTGCAAACATCGAAGAGAGATCGGCAACGCCAATCTCATGCGGCTGATGCTGCTGCCGCCACTGCTTAAAATGGTGTAGCGTTTCCAGCCAGTCCACAGTGGCAGGTGCGGTAAAGCACTGTTTTAACGCGCGCAGCTGGCGCTCATAGTGATATAAAAAATGTTCTCTGGTCATGGTCATGCGATTTCGCTCCCTGCATTCTGCGTGACGTAACCCTGAGGATTTTGCGTATGCCAGCGCCATGCATCCCGCAGCATGGCTTCAAGATCGCGCGTTGCCTGCCAGCCCAACTCTTTTCTTGCCTGGCCGGGATCGGATAAACAGATGGCGACATCGCCGGGACGGCGCGCGCGCATATCGAGTGGTACTTGTCGACCGCTGACCTGCTCAAACATATGTACGATTTCCAGTACCGAGTAGCCTTGTCCGGTACCGAGGTTGTAGTGACGATAGCCCGGCTGTAACCGATTCAACGCCTGAATATGCCCTTCAGCTAAATCCATCACGTGGATGTAATCACGCACGCCGGTACCGTCTGGCGTGGCATAGTCGTCACCAAATACCGGTAAATGGCTGCGCAGGCCATTGGCCACCTGAAACAGATAGGGCAGCAAGTTATTGGGAATACCTTCGGGATGTTCGCCAATCTGGCCAGAGGGATGCGCGCCCGCCGGATTAAAATAACGTAGGGCGGTAATGGCTAATTCGGGCTGCGCATCAGCGACTTCAGCCATAATTTTCTCAACCATATATTTGGAGGCACCATAAGGATTGGTGGTGTTACCGGTGTCGCAGCCTTCACATAAGGGAATTTTTACCGGAATGCCATATACGGTGGCAGAAGAGCTGAAAATGAGCTTTTTAACGCTATGCTGTTTCATCATCTCTAACAGCATTAATGTTCCGGCGATATTATTTTGGTAATACTTCACCGGCTTTTGCAGTGATTCATTAACCGATTTAAGTCCGGCCATATGGATTACAGCATCAATGGGTTGGCTACTGAAAACCAGGTTTAAATCAGAGCGGCGACGGATATCACCCTGAAGGAAGTTAAGCTTTTTTCCGCTTAATGCTTCCACGCGCTGCAAAGCGAGTGGCGAGCTATTACACAAATTATCCAGCACAATGACATGATGATTTTTCTGCAGCAGGCTAAGTGCAATGTGCGACCCGATATAGCCCGCGCCGCCGGTAATTAAGACATTCATTAATGTACACTCCATGTGTTTTGATGCGCGCAGCGATGCACGACGAATAATCAATTTCAGACATTTTCGACCTTTGTTATCAGTAGTAATGACATCACCAACAGCACGCAGGCCGTTGGCCAAATAGCCAGCGGCGATACTGCGGTGAGAGTTCCCTGTAAAACGCCAGCAATCAACACGCCGATGGACATCGAATTGGTATAGAGCGTAGCCGCCATACCTTGACGATTTTGCAGTAAGTCCTGAAACCAAAATAATCCAACGGTGGCGATAATGGCGATAAAAATGGCATTGAAAATTTGCAGTAATACCAGCGGGATAAATCCATTGCTGAAGAATATCCCTGCATAAAAGATAATGCCGCACAGCATGGCGGCCTGCATTTGCAACTTCTTATTCCAGCGCTTAAGCATTCTCGCACTGAGCAGCATGATCGGAATTTCCAGCGCCGCGGCGACGCCAAACATCAGGCCGGTCCAGTCGCTTGAAAGCGTGCTCTGTTGTGCCAGATGCAATGGAAAAGCAATCAGATACAGTGAGCTGCAGCTCCAGACCAGCAAGGTAGCGAGCATCAGAAAGGTGAGATTGTGGCCCAGCGGTTGTTGGTGCAACTGGGTCACAGGTGCTGGGTTGGCCGGCGGCTTGCCGGGCGGTAAGGTGAGGGCCAGCAAGGTTACGTTCATTAACAGTAATGACATGATCACATAAAGCCAGGCAAAACCGGCCAGCTGAATAATCCAGAATGCCAGCGGCGGACCAAATACCCAGGCCAATGAAAATTGCGCACGCAGGATGGCGCTAAATCCATTATCACTACGGGATTGACGTGCTAAGGCAAAGAGCTGTGGTACCGCTGCGCTACCACAAGCACTCAGTAAGGAACCGAGCGTAATTAATAATAAATAATTACGGCAGAAGATAAACAGTAATGAATTAAGCGCCAGCGAGAGTAAGCAAAATAGCAACAGTGGCCGACGCTGCGCCAGACGATCGGAATAGCGTGCAATCAGCAGACTAATAACAATACTGCTCAGCGCATTGACGCTGTAGAAGGCACCAATCTGCCAGGTTGCCACCTTGAGTTCTGTGGCGAGAAATAAACTAAGTGTGGGAATGAACAGGGCACCGCTTAAGCCAGCGCCCAGTGCAACCAAATAAAAAGCAATAGATGAGTTTTTCATCGACATCCTTGTCAGTCATTGCGCCTGCATTCCCGCAGGAGCATCGTTTTTACAGCTGTTCGGCCCGGCTGAAACGTTTACCATCGGGGCTTACACTGCGCACCCAAACTTTATCTGCTGCGGTGATCGCCGGTTTGGCATGAGATTGATAACGCTGCCAGCGGTTACCGTTATCCAGACTGTACTCCAGCGGCAGACCCGGCAGGGCAATGTTCATGGTCAGAACGCCATTTTCCACTCGTGCACCGGGCACCGGTAAACGATAGTGGATGCCAGCTTTGTCCATTTTGGCTAACTCACGCTGGCCTAACAGATTGGCGAAACGCTGCCAATCCTGATTACGCTGTTGTTGGTTAACAAAATGGGTTTCGCCACCTTTAAAAGTACGTCCCTGCTGGTAATCCAGCTCCCAGTCAGCACGATGCCAGCCGCGTTCGGCAACCGACAGCAGGCGTGGGAACACCATGTAATCCATTTGCTGATCGGTACGCGTTGTTTCGCTCCACAGATGTACTGAAATACCATATGCGCCCGACCAGGGTTTCGTTGAGGTGGCATCGAAGGTGTTACCATCGCGGTCGACAGAGGTTTCAGCATTTTGCGGCAGATTATCTGGCGCGAAGCCAAACATCTTGCGCTCATCGCTAAATCGCGTCCCCCAGTAGTAGCCGCGCTCCTGCGGATTTACTTCATACGGGAAATCCATGTAGACGTAATCCGGATTGGAGATCACCACTTCGTAATCTTTCATCGTCCAGTCATTAGCGGTGTCGAAACCACCCCAGTAAAGCGTGTCCCAGAAGTTCACCCGTACGCGTGAAGTTGCAAAGGCGTGGGCATTGGCAGCATCTTTTAATCCATCCTGCCAGGCCTGCATGACCGGAATGCCGTGTGCCTTAACCATCTTGCTGACTTCCAGTGCAAAATGGCTGGGTAAGTGTTCCAGATCTTCCACCTTGCCGGATTTCACCACCGCCTGGCAGACCTGAGATTTTGCCCAGGGCTTGTCCTCTTTGCTTTGGTCCAAAATGCCCGTTCCCGCTTTCGGGGATTTTATGTCGCTGTAACCCGCACCCAGGCGGATATTTTTCGCTTCATCACCGCCAAAATGCCAGGTGCTCAACGGCTGGCCGGCTTCGCGATGCATTGCCTGTACTTCACTAATCACTTTATCGACAAAGCGTTTTGAGGAGTCGAGGCAAGGGTTGAGGTAGCTGGTACGATCGTAAAGCTGCACCGAGCGGGTGTTAGAGGTATCGGTTGGATCCACTAAACGATATTCGCTGGCCTGTTGCGGTTTACCCGCTTTCATTAATTGTTGGTAGCGTGCTTCCATTGAAATCACGGCGGCGCGAGCATGCGCTGGCATATCGATCTCAGGAATGACTTCGATGTTGCGCGCCTGAGCGTATTTGACGATCTCAATATAATCCGCACGGCTAAAGTGTCCGCTGCCGTTGTTATCACTAAATGGCCCCGAGCCTAACTGCGGCAGCAGGCATTGCTGCTCGGTAAGATCGTGGCAGCGCTTGCTACCGACATCGGTCAGCTGCGGTAGCCCTGGAATTTCAATGCGCCAGGCTTCGTCATCGGTCAGGTGGAAGTGGAATTTGTTCATCTTCCAGGCGGCCATCTGATCGAGCATGCGCAACACCGCTTGTTTGCTGTGGAAATTACGGGCCACATCAAGGAAAGCGCCGCGATAGGCAAAGCGTGGTGCATCCTGCGCATCCAGCGTAGCGATGATCGGTTTACCTTCGGCAGGAACCAGTGACAGTAAAGACATTAAACCGTAATACACGCCCGCCTGGTCATAACCCACGATATCCGTGCCGCGCGCAGTGATGCGTAATTCATAGGCGCCGGAAACGGCATCTGCATCATGAAAATGGTTGGTTGCCACGCGCGTATGGACGGCATAGCCGCTCGAGTGCTGTTTGATATTCATTAAATCAAAGCGCTGTCTAACCGCATCGGCTTGGTTGCCCGACAAGGCCTCTAAGTGCAGTGCAACGCCACGGCTTAGATCAACATCGGCCGCATGCACTTTTACCGTACGCGGTGTTGGCGTGATTTGTCCGCGCAGTGCGCTCGCGGGAAGTTGCTGTACATCAGCATTCTTCGCGAAGCGGCTCTGCGGCAGCATGAGTACGTTTTTGTCGTCGGCGATGCGCTTCCACTGGTTGCCAAACGGTTTGACGAAATCGTTCAGATTCTCAGTGTCGGTGCTGGAGATAATTTTTGGTGTAGCATCAGCTGCGGTGACGTACCAACGCGGCATGACGTCAGTGATAAACAGCTGCCAATACTCATTGACGATTGGGATCTCAATTGACTCACCGGCCGCAATGCCCTTGAATTTCTCCGTTGGCTCCAGTCGGGTCAGATCGCCAACAATGTGCGTCATTTTGAATTGATCGTTATCAACCCGCAGCGTTTCGTGCACGTTGCTCATGTAGATCGCCCAGTTTTTACTGGTGAGAGCCGGGCCGTTATTAGTAAGGGTGATGGTCGCGGTATTACAGGATGCCCAATCGGCACCGAGCTTCGCGCAATTGATGCCGTGATCGGCCGCCTGATTATCAGTTACCTGATATTGCACGCCGAATTGGCTGATCTGGTCAACAATCTGTTGATTACTGTGCGGGGACGAGCTGCAGGCCGCAACGCTGGTCACGGCCAACGCCAGCAAACTCATTTTTAGTTTTTTCATATTGATATCCTTCTCCTCGAATGAATGTCTCTGGCTCCTGCCAGGTAGGGGTCAAAACAGGGTAAATGGCGCAATAACCATAAATTTGATGTCTTTCTCATCCTGGAAGATGTTGCCGTAACCACCGCTATAGCTGGGGAGATTGCTGTGATTGTCGTAGCGGGTGTAGTGCAGTTTGAATTGGGTGTCTTTGGCGCGCCCTTGCTGGATGGTGTAAACCAGATCGAGATTCCACGCTGACTCTTTCAGGCGCTGACTTTGATCGTAAACCGGATTGGTGGACGGTTTTGCATCCCAACCGTATGCGTAAGAAGTGCCGACCTGCCAGCCCGGCAATTGCCAGTGCCCCAGATCTACCATTACGCCAGCAAACAGCGCTTTCTCGCCGTTGGCGTTCCAGTCGGAGCGGGAATCCCACCATACATCGAGGCGACCATTGGAGCTGGCATAAGAAGGCGTCATACGTTGCAGGAAGAATCCCTGGTTGCCCTCGGCTTTTACCCAGGTGCCTTCGAGGCGGAAATCAAATGCGCCTAGCGTGTAGCCGAAAGTCAGCGCCTGCAGCCAGGCGAGGCCATCATAAACATCGTTTACAGCCCCCGCGCCGCTGTTGTCGCGGTCCTTCGCGCCATAAAACTGATAGCTGGTGCGCAGCGGCCCATTGGCGAGCGGCAGCTGATAAGACGCTTTGGCAAAATACTGATCCATGTAATCTGCCGCCTGACCGTAAGCGCCTTCCAGTACCAGATGGTTCTTAAAATCATATTTGGCACCGAAGGATTGCAGCCAGGGGATTTCCGTCACGCCATCGGCTTTGCGGAAGTTATACATGTCGCGATACCACGGCGCTTTGTACTCGTCGGTCCACATCCATGCGAGGGAAAGGGCGCCCGCATCGCTAAAATCAAAGGTGGTGCCGGCTTCAACACCGCGATAGGTTCCGGGCAGGAAGCTCCAGTGTGGTGCCAGTAAGGTCTGTCCGCTGGGTTGCAGATAACCTGCGCGTAGCCAGTTTTCCTGCCATTTCGCTTTGAGCGCGGCCTTATAAAGACTTAAGCCACTCTTATCTCCGCTCCAGTCCTCATCCCAGCGCGTGCGGGCGTTGCTAAAGCCAATTTCGTTCGGTGCAGCGGGCCCGCCATGACTCAGTTCCAGCGCACCAAAAGCCGCCAGATCGAGTCCAATCACATCACCCGCATAACCGGATGAGAAATCGAGATTGGCGTTGGCAGAAGCGTGATGCAGGTTGGCATCATATTGACCGTAATTACCTTTTTGCGCGTCCATCTCTTTACGATCGCGCTGGCGTTGCCAGTAGAAGATGTTTCCAGTGAGAGATGAATCGTCAATGAAACCGCTGGCTTGAGTGGGGGAAGTGGGAACAAAAACACCGGCAAACAGAGCCGTAATCACTGCCGCAGTGAGCGGCGCGCGTAAAATCCTGCGCATAGCAAATCCTCCTTGATGCTTCCATTAATAATAAATATTTCCGTACTGTTTCATCATGAAACGAGTTGCGAGGATGCTATTTTTCGCGACGCGAATTATCAATGTAATTTATTACAAAGTATGACGTGGCGCGCAAAAAGAGCCCGTTTTAAGGGCTTTAATCAATACGTTACACGAAGGTGCAGTTTGTCACTTTGCGAGCGGGATTCAGGAATGAAGGCGTTTGCTTGCTTTCACCTACTGACTTCCCTATGCTCGAATCGTTGTTTTGACTCGGGGTGCCCCTCTAATACAGGGCTGAGATACACCCGCTGACCTGATCTGGATAATGCCAGCGTAGGGAAGTCAGATGCCTGACCGCATTCGCCTTCTTGATCGCCGGTTGGGAGCTTTATGAAACAGCCTGATCCTCTTTCCCCCGCGCAACTCGCGCAATCTTTACAATTGCTACGTCAACAAGCGCCGCTGGTGCACTGCATGACCAACGACGTGGTGCAAACCTTCACTGCCAACGTGCTGCTGGCGCTGCATGCCTCACCCGCGATGGTGATTGATGCGCAAGAAGCGGCGCAATTCGCTGGCTTTGCCGATGCGTTATTGATTAACGTCGGTACGTTAACGCGCGATCGTCGTGATGCGATGTTAGCGGCGGTGCAGGCAGCGCAAAAAGCGGGCACGCCATGGACGCTGGATCCGGTCGCGGTAGGCGCCTTATCGCTGCGCACCGAATTTTGTCAGCAGCTACTTGGTCTGCATCCGGCGGCGATTCGAGGTAACGCTTCAGAAATTCTCGCCCTGGCTAATCAGGCAACGGGCGGGCGCGGCGTAGATAGCCTGCATCAGGCTGATGCCGCGCTGAATGCTGCCCAACAGCTGGCGCAGAATTATGACACTGTGGTTGCGGTAACCGGCGAAGTCGATTACGTCACCGATGGCAGACAAACGCTGGCGATCCCCGGCGGCAGCCCGCTGATGACGCGGGTGGTCGGTACCGGTTGCGCGCTGTCGGCGGTGGTGGCGGCCTTTAGCTGCTTGCCTGGCGATCGCCTGCAGCATGTCGCTGCCGCCTGTCGTGTGATGTCGCTAGCCGGTGAAATGACGGCGCGCAATGTCGAAGGACCGGGCAGTTTTGTCGCTGCTTTCCTTGATGCGCTCTGGACGCTGGAGGTAGCAGTATGAAACGCATCAATGCTTTGACCATTGCCGGCACCGATCCAAGCGGTGGCGCAGGTATTCAGGCCGACCTCAAAGCCTTCTCCGCACTGGGCGCCTATGGCACCAGCGTTATTACTGCGCTGGTGGCGCAGAACACCTGCGGTGTGCAGTCGGTGTATCGCATCGAACCCGATTTCGTCGGCGCCCAACTTGATTCGGTGTTGGATGACGTGCGCATCGACGCGGCTAAGATCGGCATGCTGTCAGAAACGGCGATTGTAGAAGTGGTAGCCGCAAGGCTGAAACGCGCCAGCCTGCCGTTTGTGGTGCTGGATACGGTGATGATTGCGAAGAGCGGCGATGCGTTGCTGTCGCCGGATGCGGTGGCTAGCGTACGCGAACTGCTGCTGCCGCAGGTGTCGCTGATCACCCCGAACCTACCTGAAGCCGCAGCGCTATTAGGACGTGCCATGGCGCAGGATGAAAAAACCATGTTGCAGCAGGGTGATGCGTTGCTCGATCTTGGCTGCGAAGCGGTGCTGATGAAGGGCGGACATCTCAGCGATGCTGAGAGTCCGGATTGGCTGATCACCCGCGCTGGCCGGCAGCGCTTTAGTGCGCCACGCGTGAATACACGGCACACACACGGCACCGGTTGCTCGCTGTCTGCGGCGCTAGCGGCGCTGCGTCCGCGTCATGATGATTGGGCGACAACGGTGGCCGAAGCTAAAGCCTGGCTGCAGCAGGCGCTGCTGCACGCCGATTCGCTGGAAGTGGGTAAAGGCATTGGGCCGGTGCACCATTTTCATCAATGGTGGTAGGGCGTAACGCCAGATTGCCGCTTTTGCACTGCGTATCCGTCTGAAAAATGGAGTCAGCAATTTGCCAGCCTGGTGTATTGCGGTCCAGGCTGTTGGGGGCGAATCGGCATTTGCCGGTTCCAATCCAGCCATTTATCAGGAGCGAACATGACGGACATCGTACAGTTATTGGGCAAAGAGGCGGACAGCCTTCTTCAACATCGCTGCATGACCATTCCAGCGGATAGCCTCTATTTACCAGGCGCGGATTATGTTGATCGCGTAATGATCGACAACAATCGTTCTCCCACCGTATTACGCAACATGCAAACGCTATACAACACCGGACGTTTAGCCGGCACCGGCTATTTGTCGATTTTACCGGTCGATCAGGGCGTTGAGCACTCGGCGGGCGCATCCTTTGCTGCTAATCCCGCGTATTTCGATCCAAAAAACATCGTAGAGTTGGCGATTGAAGCTGGCTGCAACTGCGTGGCATCGACTTACGGCGTATTGGCCTCTGTGTCACGGCGTTATGCGCACCGCATTCCCTTTATGGTGAAGTTGAACCATAACGAAACCCTGAGCTATCCCACCCAATATGATCAGACCCTGTATGCCAGCGTTGAACAGGCCTTCAATCTGGGCGCAGTAGCAGTTGGCGCGACCATCTATTTTGGCTCTGAGCAATCGCGTCGTCAGATTGAAGAGATCTCTGCGGCGTTTGAGCGCGCACACGAGCTGGGTATGGTGACGGTGCTGTGGGCTTATCTGCGTAACGATGCCTTCAAAAAAGAGGGCGTTGATTATCATGCCAGTGCCGATTTAACTGGCCAGGCCAATCATCTGGCGGCAACGATTGGTGCGGATATTGTTAAGCAGAAGATGGCTGAGAACAATGGCGGTTACAACGCGGTGAAGTTTGGTCACACCGATGAACGTGTTTATAGCAAGCTGACCAGCGAAAACCCGATTGATTTGGTCCGTTACCAGTTGGCAAACTGCTATATGGGACGTGCAGGGTTGATTAACTCCGGCGGTGCTTCGGCGGGTGAGACGGATATCGCGGAGTCTGTACGAACCGCAGTGATCAATAAACGTGCGGGCGGCATGGGGCTGATTCTGGGTCGCAAGGCGTTTAAGAAGTCGCTGAAAGAGGGCGTGCAGCTGATTAATGCGGTGCAGGATGTGTATTTGTCGAAGGATGTCACCATAGCTTGATGGTGTTGGCTGTCCCCCTCCTCGGTCCTCCCCCATAAATGGAGGAGGAAGACGCTGCCATATGTTAGTTGGGGTGTTGCATGTGGCAGCGTCTCCTTCCCCCGCTCGCGGGGGAAGGCCGGGATGGGGGACAGCGATAACCCTACTTAAGGCGCCTCAAACCACTCACTATTGCGCTCGGCAATGGGCGTAATGGTTAAAATCATCTCCTGCAGATGGCGGCGCATTGCGCTTTCAGCACCGTCAACATCATGCGCTTTCAACGAATTAAAGATATCTTCATGCTGCTGAATCAATCTTTCTGGCGGCGACACTTCGCTCAACGTCAGGAAGCGCACGCGGTCCATGGTGGCTTTGATGTTCTCCACCGTTTCCCACGCCAGCAGGCAATTAATCCCCTCGGCAATCAGGCGATGAAACTCATCATCCAGCATTAAAAATGCCTGGCTGTCATGACGTTCAGCCGCTAAACGCTGCAGCTGCAAGTTATGCTCCAGCGCCATCAATCCTGTCGCCCCCATTTCCTGCGCGGCGCGGCGTACCACGGCAATCTCGACCGCTTCACGAATAAAGCGACCATCGGCCACACGCTGGGCGGAGATCTTGCGTACGAAGGTGCCGCGCTGCGGCAAAACCTGCACCAATCCGGCCTCAGCCAGCTTAATAAAGGCCTCGCGCACCGGCTGACGCGACACGTTAAAGCGCGCCGACACTTCCTTCTCCGACAGCAGCGAGCCCGGATGAATAACGCAGGTCACAATATCTTTACGCAGATAGCGATAGATCTGCTGATTTACCGGTTCGCTGGTGGTTATGGTATAGGCAGTCGACATGCAGCAATATCCGTATTACGGCTGGCGTGCGCCAGCCCGTTGAGAAAGGGTAAGTCTAATCAGCACACTGCGTCTGCGCTACACATTTGTTTAGCCACTTAGCCTTGTGTAACGAGGCTGTGAACCGTGGCACGCGCGCCCTGTTGCACCAGTTGTTGATACAGTTCGGTCAGGCGGGTGACAAACGCCGTTTGCTGCAGCAGATCGTCGCCGAACACCGCTTTCAGGCCGAGTAACGCCTTTACGCGGGCTGCGCCTTCCTCACTGGTAGCGACGATATCCGCCAGCTGATCTTTTAACGGATCGCGAATCTCAATCGCTTCTCCTTGCTCATTCACGCCGCCGACGTACCGCATCCAACCGGCCACGCCCAGCAACACGAAATCGCAGGAAGTGCCGTTGCGCAGATGCCAGCGCACGCTATCCAGCAAGCGCTGCGGTAGCTTTTGCGTGCCGTCAGTCGCAATTTGATAGGTGCGATGTTTGATGGCGCGATTCTCGTAGCGCGCAATCAGTGAATCGGCATATGCCGCGAGATCGACGCCTTGAGTACGCAGCGTCGGCGCCTGATCCTGCAGCATCAATGCGCGTGCCGCCTGACGATAGCTGGCATCGGCCATGCAATCACTAATGTGCTCATAGCCGGCGAGGAAGCCGAGATAGGCGAGGAACGAGTGGCTGCCATTCAGCATGCGCAGCTTCATCTCTTCGAACGGCAGCACGTCGCTCACCAACTCCGCGCCGGCGTTTTCCCATGCCGGGCGTCCGTTGACGAAGTTATCTTCAATCACCCACTGGAAGAACGGCTCGGCTTCTACCGCCACCGGATCGCGGCTGCTCAGGCGTTCAGCCAGCGAGTCAAACGCCGCATCGGTCATCGCCGGCACGATGCGATCGACCATGGTCGAAGGGAAGGTGATGTGCGTCTGGATGTAGTCTGCCAGCGCAGGGCTGTGGCACTCAGCCAGTTGGGTAATCACGTTGCGCGTGACGTGGCCGTTTTCCGGCATGTTGTCGCACGACATCACGCTAAACGGCGGCAGATTACGTTCACGACGGCGGATAATCGCCGCCAGAATCAGCCCCGGTAACGAACGTGGTGCTGCTGGATTGGCGAGGTCATGCACGATATCCGGATGATCGGGATTAAGCTTGCCGCTCGACGGCATGTAGCAGTAGCCTTTCTCGGTGACCGTCATTGAGACTATCGCCACATCCGGCTGACTCATCGCTTCAATGACCGCCTCAATGCCGTCGCCTTTGCCGTGCAGGGCTTGCGTCACCACGCCAATCACGCGCGTATGTAAACTCTCATCGGCCATTTCGGTCAGCGTGTAGAGCAGATCCTGTTGACGCAGCGCCTGAATCAGCGTGCCGCTGTTGAGATTCACCTCGCAGTAGCCCCAGTCGCTGCCCTGCGCGGCCAGCTTATCGGTCGCCAGCGCCTGATGCGCGCGATGAAAAGCACCAAAGCCAATGTGCACCATGCGGGTTTTGAGTTGCGTGCGATCGTAAGCCGGACGTTGAACATCAGCGGGGAGGCGATCAAGCTCTAACATAGTCATTCCTTTTAGCAAATGGGGCGCTTAGCGCCCCATGAGAATTACACAGAAACCGGTTTGTTGTTGGCCTTAGGTTCACGAATCACCAGCAGTACCAGCAGCGCGCCGACGCCAGCAACCGCACCGGCAAGGATGAACGCACTGTCAAACTTACCGGAGTGCTGCACGATGAAACCGGTGACGACGGGGCCGATAACGCCAGACAGGCTACCAATCAGATGGATAAAGCCGCTGATGCTACCCACACGGCTTTTATGCACTACGTCCTGCACTATCGCCCAGTAAATCGCGCCGGTGATGTAGAGGAAGAAGATGGAGATCGACATCATGATCACCGCCGAGTTGACCTCTTTTATCGTACCTGCCAGCGCCACGCAAATCGCCGCTGCCGTCAGTGAAACCACCAGCACAATTTTGCGTGAAAGCAGCAGCTTACCGGTGATATTGAAAATTTTATCGGAGATCCAGCCGCCCAGCGCCAGGCCAACGAAGCCGACAATCCACGGGATCATGGTGGTGATGCTCATCGCTTTGATATCGAGGCCATGCGCCTGCACCAGATACGCCGGGAACCAGCTGAGGAAGAAGAACAGGATGTAGTTGTAGCAGAAGAAGGCGAAGGCGGTGACCAGAATGATCGGCTGGCGCAGATAGAAGCCCAGACCGTGCGCGTTGCCGCTCGGATCGATCACGTCGGCCGGTTCTTCGGCTTTCAGTTTTTCCACTAACGCGCGCTCTTCGGCGGAGACGCGTTTGCTTTTCGCTGGGTTATCTGACGCAAAGAAGAACCACAGCGCCAGCCAGACGAAGCCAATTGCGGCGATCACCACAAACGCTGGACGCCAGCCGAATGAGAGCGCCAGATAGCCGACAATCGGCCCGGCGACAGCACCGCCCAGCGGCGAACCTGAGCTCAGTAAGCCCATCGCCGTGGCGGCCTGTTTTTTCGGGAACCAGCCGTTGATGGCTTTGTTCGCCGAGGCGGAAATCGGGCCTTCTGCCATGCCAAACAGCACGCGCAGAATCATCATTGACCAGAAGCCGGTCGCCATGGCGGTCAGGCCACAGAACAGCGACCACATGCCGACAGCGGTACCGAGCACGATAGTCGGGCCAAATCTATCGGTCGCTAAACCGCCGATAAAGTTGAACAGGGCGTAACCGAAGAAGAAGCTGCCGAAAATCATGCCGAACTGTTCGGCGTTGATCATCAGGTCTTTTTCCACCAAAGGGACAGTCAAAGAGAGGGCGATACGATCAAGATAGTTGATCATAAACACCAGGAACAACAGCAGTACGAGGGTCCAGCGCAGGTTCTTAAACATAGAAACTCCGTCATCGTCATTTTTTTATAGTAATAATGCCGGCGGGTAAGTGACCGGCATGGGGACACCTGGTGTGTGGGTTAACTTAACCCATTTGTAGGATCACTTTGCAGCAGGTGCGGGGATCTTTTTCGAACAGCGTCATCGCTTGCTCCACCTCCGCCAGCGGGAAATAGTGCGTCACCAGTTTCTCTGGCTGGATCTGCCCCTGTTCCATCCACTCAATCACCTGCGGGAAGCGATTGCTGTTGAGACGTGAGGTGAACAGCGACAGCTCTTTGCTGGTGAGACTCTGCTGCGTGATGCTGCACGGTTCGCCGGAGAAACCCAGCAGGCCAATGCGCGCCGCTGGCGAGGCGAGGGCGGCGGCTTCAGCCAGAATGGCAGGGTGGCAGGCGGCATCAATAATCAGCGTGGGTTGTACACCTTCCAGTTGCGCGGCTAAGGGAATCTCGCTGTTATTGAATACGCGATCGGCTCCGTTCTCCTGCGCCAGCGCCAAACGTTCTGGCAGGCGATCCACCACTAGCACCTGCTCGACGCCGTACACACCTTTCAGCACCTGAATGGCGGTAAGCCCCATCGGGCCGGCACCGTAAATCAGCGCCACATCGTTTGGCTGTGGTTTGAGAAAGGCGGTGATGTTGGCCGCGATGGTGAAGGGTTCAACCATGCTGGCAAGCTTGTCAGGAATACTATTTGGCAGGCGGAAGGCATTTTTCGCCGGCGCCACGGCATATTCGCTAAAGCCGCCGTCGCGGTGCACGCCGATCACCTGCAACTCTTTGCAGACGTTGGGGCGACCAATTGAGCAGGGATAGCAGTGACCGCAGCTGACTACCGGATCAACCGCCACGCGCTCACCGATGCGGCTGGCGGCGACGTCATCACCGACCGCATCAATCAGGCCGAAAAATTCATGACCAATCACGCGCGGATATTTAGCGAAAGGATTGTGACCGTGCCAGATATGCACATCGGAACCGCAGATGCTGGCAAACTGCACCTTCACGCGGACTTCACCTGCAGCGGGCTGCGGCAGCGGACGCTCCGCCAATACCAATTCACCCGGTTGTTCAATCACCACACTTTTCATCATCTACTCCTTGCCTGCTGCCTTCTTGATAAGCTGAGCAGGCTTTAGCGGGAATGCAATGATGAAAAAATACGCGCACTAATACTACCATACAAGTCGGCGTTGCAGAGTTGTGAAGAGAATCACAGAGCGTGAATCATGGAGGGATGATTGCAGAAGGTAAGTTGTTCCAGCGCTCAGGAACTATTTTGGAGGGTTGCCATTTATAACAACCGAGATATCAGGTCACCATCAATGGCGACCCTACAAAAGACAAAACCCGCTCAGGTTTCCCTGAGCGGGTTTTTAAATTTGGCTCCTCTGACTGGACTCGAACCAGTGACATACGGATTAACAGTCCGCCGTTCTACCGACTGAACTACAGAGGAATCGTTTGAACGGGGCGCATATTAACGAGCGGGCTTCGGCTTGTCAAAACTCTTTTTCACAATTCTTACTGACTGCTGAATAAAGCGTCAATTACCTGCTGTGCATGAGTTTCAAGTCGCTAAACCAGCGGCTCTACAGCCAATTTCGTGATGAAGATCACCAACTCTATGCAAAATTACATTCTGATTTGTCGTTTTTGTCAGATACCTCGCATGTATGATCACAGATATTTCATTTCGCCGTTGTCGCGCTGAAAAGCGAAACATATATTCCAGATCACTCGTTACCCGAATGCAGGAATAGTCATGAACAAAGTCAGAATCGGTATGATCGGCAGTGGATATATTGGTCGTTGTCACGCAATTGCTTACGCTCAGGCACCCACGGTTTTTGCCCTGAAAGGTGAAATCGTGCGTGAAATGCTGGCGGAAGTGAATCCTGAGCTGGCGGCAAAACAGGCAGCCACCTTTGGCTTTACGCGATCCACCGGCGACTGGCGTGAGCTGGTGCGTGATCCTAACATCGACGTGGTTGATATCTGCGCGCCCAACTTCCTGCACAAAGAGATGGCGTTAGAAGCGATTCGCAACGGCAAGCATGTCTACTCTGAGAAGCCGCTGTCGCTGTCGGTAGCGGATGCCGAAGAGATGGTGCAAGCCGCGCAGCAGGCCGGCGTGAAAACGTTGGTCGGCTTCAATTACATGAAAAACCCTACCAGTCAGCTGGCGCGTGAGATCATCGCTCGGGGCGAGATCGGCGACGTGGTGCATTTTTATGGCACGCACAACGAAGATTATCTGGCGCGTCCGGAAACCCCGCTCGACTGGCACTGCCAGAAAGCGCTGGCGGGATTAGGCGCGCTGGGCGACCTGGCCGCGCACATTGTGAATATGGCGCATTATCTGGTCGGCGATATTGAAGAAGTCAGCGGCGATATGATGACGGTGATTAAGGAGCGTCCGGATCCGAAGGAGACTTCGCGCCTGCTGCCGGTAGAAAACGAAGATCAGGCTAGCGCCTTGCTGCGTTTTAAAAATGGCGCGCACGGCGTGTTTGAAACCTCGCGCATCGCCTGCGGCAGCAAAATGGGTCTGACTTATGTGGTGACCGGCACCAAAGGCACGCTGCGCTATACCCAGGAACGCATGGCCGAGCTGGAGCTGTATATCCATGATGAACCGGCAGGGCGCCAGGGTTTCAAAACCATTTTGACCGGTCCGGCGCATCCGGATTACGCCAATTTCTGCGTATCAGCCGGGCACGGCATCGGCTTCAACGATCAGAAAACCGTTGAGATCCGCGATTTGATTAACGGCATCGCTGCTGGAGATCGTATGTGGCCGGACTTCGCCGAAGGTTTGCAGGTGCAGAAAGTATTGGAAGCGGTGGCGGTTTCCGCACTGGAACGTCGCTGGATGAAGGTGTAGAAAACCAGCCGGTGCACATCGTTCAATGTGCACCCTACAGGCGTTCCAGCGATGATAATTCAGGACCAGGCATTGATGCTGCAGCGCGGGTGTTGAGGCGACATCCCAGCCCGCTGAGCGAGTGAGGGATTCCAGGGCGAGCCGCAGGGATGCGGCGAGAGGCGGCGCTGAGCAGGAGCGAATCGCCGCCGGTCCGTCAGGAATCGTGAGGGAGTGAAGGCACCGCGAAGCGGCGGGATGGGCTGGCGCAGGGCCCGGGAGTGAAGAGGGCGTGGCCAGACGCCCTCTTCTCGGTCGCCGCACGGCATAGCTGAAACTGCCCCAGCCGAGGGCGAACGAAAGTTGCTCAGTGCTTAACTGATCGGCATTACGCCATTTATGGCGACCTGAAAGCCAATCAGGCAAGCAATGGGCACTGCGGCGGCAAACGACAGCTCAGCGCGCCAGGCATCACTTCAATTTCGAATGCACTTCCCGTCAGCGGTTCACCATCCAGATTAAACGTCATCTCATGTGGTGAGCGAATAGTCAGCGACTGCAGCTGCGCCGTGACGATATTGGGGTTTTCATCATCGCGCGTCAGCGAATGGAATAGGGTTGGCAGCAGCTCTTGCGCGGTGACAATGCTGAGATTGAGCTGGCCGTCATTGATCAGCGCATCCGGGCAGAGCTTTTGCCCGCCGCCGGCCTGACGTCCGTTACCAATGCCAATCACTAACGCATCACCTTGCCAGTTAAAACCGGGTCCGCTGATTTCGCAGCTGTCAGGCTTCAGGGCATCAACCCGCATCAGACCATGAATAAAGTACGAAACGCCGCCCAGCGCAGATTTCAACTTTTCGGGCGTTTCGGTGGTGATGCGCGTACCAAAACCGCCGGTCGCCATGTTGATAAAGTAGCGATCGCCGTTCACGCAGGCTAAATCAATTGGGCTGGCTTTGCCCACCAGCGCCAGACGCAGCGCCGGTTCCATACCTTCTGGAATGCCCACGCTGGTGGCGAAATCATTGGCGGTGCCAAGCGGTAAAATGCCCAGCGCTGGACGCTGCTGTTCCGGCAGTCCCGCGAGCGCGGTGGCGATCTCATTAATGGTGCCATCGCCGCCGCCGGCCACCACGGTTTCTGCCTGCAAAGCCACCGCTTCCTGCACATAGCGATCGCCGTCGCCCTTTTCCCAGGTGACGCGCACCGCCAGATTAAAGCCTTCATCGCGCAGCGTATTCACCGCAGCACGCAAATCTTCATTACCTGCGCCTTTCCCGTTGAGGATCAGCAGCGTCAGCGGTTTGTTTTGCATTATCAGTTCCTTGATGCGAGATACACAGCACAGGTTATAGCATAGCTGGGGAGTGAAATTTATCGGCGGGCGCTGAAAAAAAGAAAACCCGCACGGGGGAGCCGGGCGGGTGAATGAGGTGGTTCCTGGTACTACCTGCTTTTATTGTTACTCGTTAGCAGCAGGCGCGATTTTAAAGCGAGGCGAAGCGATGGTCTGTGATCCTAATCTAACTTCGCCATTTTCTTTTCTTTATGTGCGATTTTTCCCGTGCGGATCGTAAGTGCTGTTGCCATCAGTAAAGTTACGCAGCAGCAGTGCAAAGGCCAGATTGACCGCTTGCGGTACCGGGATCCACACGCGATGCCCATCGCCTGGCGCAACCTCTACCGCCGATCCTTTATCATTCTGCATGGTTTCAAGCGTACAGTTGAGGTTGCCTTCCGGCGTCATGATCTCCACCGCATCACCCAGCATAAACTTGTTCTTCACCGCAATTTGCGCCCAGTCGCCGCGGCGTTCACCGGTGAATTCTCCGACAAACTGCTGGCGCTCGGAGATGGAGAAACCTTGCTCATAGTTTTGATAGCTGTCGTGCGTATGACGGCGCAGGAAACCTTCGGTGTAACCGCGGTGCGCCAGTCCTTCCAGCGTCTCCAGCAGTGCCGGATCAAACGGTTTACCCGCAGCGGCATCATCAATGGCGCGGCGATAAACCTGGGCGGTGCGCGCGCAGTAGTAGAAAGATTTAGTACGGCCTTCAATTTTCAGCGAGTGCACACCCATTTGGCTGAGGCGCTCAACGTGCGCCACCGCGCGCAGATCTTTAGAGTTCATGATGTAGGTGCCGTGTTCGTCTTCGAACGCACTCATCACTTCGCCCGGTTTCATCTTCTCTTCCAGCAGGAACACGCGGTCGGTGGTAGTGCCCACGCCCAGCGTAGGCTCCTGCACCTTAACTGGCTCATGGAAGCCGACGATGTTGCCAATCTCATCCTGTTTACCTTCTTCCACTTTATATTCCCAGCGGCAAGCATTGGTGCAGGTGCCTTGGTTGGGATCGCGTTTGTTAAGGTAGCCCGAGAGCAGGCAGCGGCCGGAATAGGCCATGCACAGCGCACCGTGAACGAAGATCTCAATCTCCATTTCCGGCACCTGCTGGCGAATTTCAGCGATCTCATCCAGCGACAGCTCGCGCGACAGAATCACCCGCGTCAGCCCCATTTGCTGCCAGAATTTCACCGTCGCCCAGTTAACCGCGTTGGCCTGAACCGACAAGTGAATGGGCATATCCGGGAAGGCTTCGCGCACCAGCATGATCAGGCCAGGATCGGACATAATCAGCGCGTCCGGCTGCATGGCGACGACCGGCGTCAGGTCGCGAATAAAGGTTTTTAGTTTGGCGTTGTGTGGGGCGATATTGACTACCACGTAGAATTTCTTTCCGAGCTGATGGGCTTCATTGATGCCTTTCGCCAGAATCTCGTGGGTGAATTCGTTGTTGCGTACGCGCAGGCTGTAGCGTGGTTGTCCGGCATATACCGCATCGGCGCCGTAGGCAAAGGCATAACGCATATTCTTCAGCGAGCCCGCTGGAGAAAGCAGTTCAGGTTTTAACATGGATTTTCTCACTGATGTCAGGTCAGCATGCCATGGTGGATGGCAGGTGCAGTGGCCGCGTTACACGGCCCTGCAAAAGGTGGGGAATTGTAGGCAGGCCCGCACCCGATGTAAATTGACCTGGATCAATGTAAGCCGCTGCTCGCTAGAGCAAACGGCAGACGTCCGCTTCCCAGCGATATCCCATGCCGTATACCGCGCGAATAAACGGTTGCTCGGCATCGAGGCTTTCCAGCTTGCGGCGCAAATTTTTGATGTGGCTATCAATGGTGCGGTCGGTCACCACACGGTAATCGTCGTAGAGATGGTTCAGCAGCTGCTCGCGCGAGAAGACTTTGCCCGGCTCCAGCGCCAGGGTTTTTAGCAGACGAAACTCAGCGGGCGTCAGCTCCAGCTGCTGTTCGCGCCAGCTGGCCTGGAAACGGCTTTCATCAATCTGCAGATGCGATTCCTGCTGGGCTTCTTCCGGCGAACGTTTAACGCGACGCAAAATGGTTTTGACGCGCGCCACCACTTCGCGCGGGCTGAACGGCTTACAGATATAGTCATCAGCACCGATTTCCAGCCCCAGCAAGCGATCGATCTCTTCGGTGCGTGCGGTGACCATAATTATCGGCAGCTCGGAGAAGCGGCGGATTTCGCGGCACAGCGTCAAGCCGTCGCGGCCGGGCAGCATCAAATCCAGCAGCATCAGGTCCGGCGGCGTTTGCTGCACGTAGTTCAGTACTGCGTTACCGTCGGCAATGTGGTGCGTGCGATAGTTGGACGCCTGCAGATAATCAATCATCAGCTGCGCCAGTTTCGGTTCATCTTCTACAACAAGAATCAGTGGATCGCTATTTTCCGGGCTCATAAGTGACGTCTAGTGAGGAACATACGGCAAGTTTAGCGTGATTTGCAGCCCACCTAAATCAGAGTGATCCGCACTGATGCTGCCGTTATGCGCTTCGGCAATGTTTTTACAAATCGCCAGCCCAAGCCCAGAGCCGCCGCTGGCACGATTACGTGAGCTTTCGGCGCGGAAAAAACGTTCGAATAATTGTGCCTGATGCAGCGGATCGACACCCGGCGCGCTATCGGCAAATTTGAGCTGCCAGTTTTCGCCGGCCTGTTGCAAGGTCAGCTGCACTTCGCCACCCGCATCGGTATAGCGCAGGCTGTTCTCCAGCAGGTTAGTAAACAGCTGCATCAGGCGATCGGGGTCGCCAAAGCTCTGCGCCTGCGCAGGTAGCGCCAGCTTGAGAGCCAGATTGCGGCTGCGATAACGTTCACCAAAACTGCCCGCCACCACTTCCAGCAAACTGACCAGGTCGACCGGCTGTTTGCGATAGGCGAGGGCGCCCGCGTCGGAAAGCGATAGCTGATGCAGATCGTCCACCAGCTTGGTCAGCAGCGACACTTCGCTTTGCAGGGAGCTGATGGCTTCCGGCGTCAGTTTGCGCACGCCATCCTGCATCGCTTCCAGCTCACCGCGCAGGATCGCCAGCGGCGTGCGCAATTCGTGGGAGATGTCGGCCATAAAGGCGCGGCGGTTACTCTCGTTTTTCTCCAGCGAACTTGCGAGCAGGTTGAAGTCGCGTCCCAGCTGGCCGAGTTCATCACTGCTGCCCACTTCCACGCGGGTCGCGAAATTACCCGCCGCCAGATGGTGCGTGCCATCTACCAGGCGTTTTACCGGCGCCAGCAGGCCGCGCGCCAGCAGCCAGGTGACCAGCGCCGCGAGTAAACCGGTGAGCGCGACAATCATCCAGCTGGTGCGCCGCTGTTGCTGGTCGAAGTTGATATCGGTGCTGCGCGTCAGGCGTTCCGCCGGTGAGGCAATCACCCAGCCGACAATTTTGCCATTGCTGGTTGTGATATTGCGGCGGGTACCTTCTGGTGGCACCGGCTGGCGCGGACCGGACAGCACTTTATATTGCTGGTCGATAATCCAGAACTGCGTGCGCCAGCCGTGCGGAGGCAGTTGGTTAACGCTGCCAGGATTCTGTTCCAGCGAGCGCAGAATGGAGAAAATCAGCCGGTCGTTATTGCGCAGAAAATCCCAGTTGCCGTGCTGCTCATACTGATCGGCCAGCGCATCGCTTAATAGCGTAAGGCGCTGCTCGTTGCCTTTTTTGATGTAATCGACGAAGCCATGCTCAAAGCTAAGCCGCACGCCCCAGTGCATGGTGATGATGACCAGCATGCAGGTAGAGAAAATCGCCGCAAACAGCTTGGCACCAATGCCCCATTTTATCGGCCGCTTCATCCTTTGCTCCTGCCTCTAAGATCAACGTTTTTACTCACATCTTTAGGTACCCGCCAAAACACCAACGCCGGCAGCACAATCACCAGCGCCATGCACAGATAGGTGTAAATGAAGGTCTGATGCGCGGCTGCGCTGTCGGTGATCACGCCGTGGCCGAAGGCGCCTAACAGCAAGCCGGCCACGGTGACGCCGATACTCATCGACAGCTGCATAATCATGGAGAGCAAACTGTTGCCGCTCGAGGCCAGATCGTCCGGCAGCTCTTTTAACGTCAGGGTATTCATGGATGAGAAACGGATGGCGTTCACCATGCCTTGCAGCAGTAGCACCACCGGCAGCAGCCAGATCCAGCCAAGCAGCGCCACCAGCGGGAACAGCAGCACCACCAGCGCCAACGCAATGGTTGCCCCGACCAGCGCATGGCGATAGCCGAAAATATTAACCAGACGTACCACCACGCGTTTGGTGCCCATGTTGCCGAGCACCATCGGAATCATCATTAAACCGGCGTGGAACGGGCTGTAGCCGAGGCCGACCTGCAGGAAGATCGGTGTCATAAAGGGCAGCATGCCGCTGCCGATACGCCCGGTAAAACTGCCGAGCAGACCAATCGAATAGATGCGGTTGTCGAACAATTTGAGGCTGAACAGCGCATTTTCGTTGTTGCGACCGTGCATCAGATAGAACAGCAGCGAAAACACCCCAACCAAAATCAGTAAGCCGAGCAACAGCGGCGAACCGCCAGAGCTGCGTTGGCCATCAAGCGCCAGCGTCAGCGTCGCCATCCCTACCGCCAGCAGCGCGAAGCCCAGGAAGTCGAAGCGGCGCGTCTGCATGGTGTAATTGGGCATCAGCGTCAGCGTAGCGATCGCGCCGATAATACCGACCGGAATGTTAATCAGGAAGATCCAGTGCCAGCTGGCGTACTGCACCAAAATTCCGCCGAGCGCCGGGCCGAGCAGCGGACCAATTTGCCCTGGCGTGGTGACGAAGGTCATCGCCGACATATATTGCTCGCGCGGCACGATTTTCATCACCGTTAAACGGCCAACGGGCACCATCATCGCGCCACCAATGCCTTGTACCACACGCGCCATGATCAGCTCATCAAGTGTTGAGGAGAAGGCGCACAGCAGCGAACCGATGCTGAACAGTACGATGGCGCAGAAGAAGATATTGCGCACGCCAAAACGATCTGCCAGCCAGCCGCTGATCGGTAGCGTTATCGCCACGGTAAGCACGTACGAGACGATTACCGAATGCATATTCAGCGGACTGACGTTGAGATCGCGCGCCATTGACGGAATCGCGGTGTTAACGATGGTGGTGTCCAGCGCCTGCATAAAGAAGCCAAACGCGACGATCCACAGCTGCCAGCGCACAGTGGCGTTTTTGGTGTCCACTTAATCTCCTCTGTTATACGGTCACCCTAAATGGCGACCCTACAAATGTGGGGTGCGTAGGGGCGCCATTCATGGCGACTTCCCTTACCCCCTCACCAACACCTTGTTTTTCCTGCGCCGCAGCTTATCCATCATCAAATACACCACCGGCGTGGTGTAGAGCGTCAGCAACTGGCTCATCACCAGGCCGCCAGCGATGGTGATACCGAGCGGCTGTCGCAGCTCCGCGCCGTCACCGCTGGTGAGCACCAGCGGCAATGCACCAAACAGGGCGGCGAGAGTGGTCATCAAAATCGGACGGAAACGTAGCTGGCACGCCTGGAAAATTGCGTCACGCGCCGATAGATTGCCGTTGCGCTCGGCATCGAGCGCAAAGTCGACCATCATGATGGCGTTTTTCTTCACAATGCCGATTAGCAGCAAAATCCCGATCAGCGCAATCAGGCTGAACGGCGTGTTGAATAGCTCCAGCGCCAGCAGCGCGCCAACGCCTGCGGAGGGCAGGGTGGAGAGAATGGTCAGCGGATGGACGTAGCTCTCATACAGAATGCCCAGCACGATATACACCGCCGCAATCGCCGCCAGCATCAGATAGAGCTGATTGGATTGCGATTGCTGGAACACCTGCGCGGTACCGGCAAAACTGCCGCGCACGCTGGCTGGCACGCCAAGCGCCGTGATCGTACGATCAATCGCTTCCGAGGCCTGCGATAGCGACACACCTTCCGGCAGGTTGAACGAAATGGTGGACGCTGCCGACAAGCCTTCGTGATTCACCGACAGCGGCGCATTGGCCGGTTGCCACTGAGCAAACCAGCTGAGCGGAATCGCTTTGCCGTCACTGTTAATCACAAACATCTGATCGAGCGAGCTGATGTCCTGGGTGTAGCGTGGATCCACTTCCATCACCACTTTGTACTGGTTAAGCGGTTGGTAGATGGTAGAAATCTGGCGCTGTCCAAAGGCGTTATTCAGCAGGGCATTAGCGGCAGAAACATCAATGCCGAGTCGCGCCATGCTTTCACGATCGTAGGTCAGATTCATTTCGCTGCCGTTGTCCTGCTGATCGGAGTTAACGTCCGCCAGTTCCGGCAGGGCGGCAAACGCCTGACGAATCTTCGGCTCCCATTCACGTAAATCATTCAGGTTATCCGACAGCAAACTGTACTGGTAGCTGGCGTTGGATTCACGTCCGCCAATACGAATGTCCTGCACCGCGTTGAGATAGAGATTGGCGCCCGGCTCTTTCGCCAGCTTAACGCGCAGCCGGGCAATCACTTCCTGCGCACTTTCGCTGCGTTCGGACAGTGGCTTGAGCGAGACGAACATCGAGCCGCTGTTGGTGCGCGAACCGCCGGTAAAGCCGGTGACGTTATCCACCGCCGGATCGGCCTTAATAATGTTCATGAAATCCTGCAGCTTGCCGCGCATCGCCTGGAACGAAATGCTCTGGTCCGCCGAAATAAATCCTTGTAAGCGGCCGGTATCTTGCTCAGGCATAAAGGTTTTCGGGATCGAAATAAACAGCCAGACGGTGAGCGCCACGGTGCCGAGCAGTAGCATCAACACCCAAATGGCGTGATTCAGCACCCAGCCGAGCGAGCGCGCGTAACCGTTTTGCACTTTCATCAACAGTTTGCCGAAACCGCGCGTGCGCGGCTGGCTACGCTTGACCTGTGGTTTAAGCAGGTAGGCGCACATCATCGGTGTCAGCGTGACCGAGATAAACAGCGAGATGAGAATCGCCACCGACAGCGTAATGGCAAACTCCGAGAAGAAGCGGCCAATAATGCCGCCAATCATCAGCAGCGGCAGGAACACCGCAATCAGCGACAGGCTCATCGACAGCACGGTGAAACCCACTTCGCGCACGCCGGTTAGCGCCGCCTGTAACGGCTTCATGCCCGCTTCAACGTGGCGCGCAATATTCTCCAACACCACAATTGCATCATCGACGACAAAACCGGTGGCGATGGTTAACGCCATCAGCGACAGGTTATTCAGGCTGAACCCGCACAGATACATGGCGGCGAAGGTGCCAATCAGCGACACTGGCACGGCAGCGGCGGGGATCAGCGTGGCGCGCCAGTCGCGCAGGAAGGCAAACACCACCAGAATCACCAGCGCCACGGCGATGATCAGCGACTGCTCCACTTCATGCAGCGAAGCGCGAATGGTGGGCGAGCGATCCTGAGCAATTTGCAGGTCGATAGCGGCGGGAATCACGTCATGCAGTTCCGGCAATTCGCTACGAATGCGATCGACGGTATCAATGATGTTGGCTTCCGGCGCTTTGCGCACCACCAGCAGCACCGCCGCTTTACCGTTGGTCATACCGGCGTTGCGCACGTCCTGCACCGAATCCTGTACGTTAGCGACATCGCTGAGCCGCACCGCCGCACCGTTGTTGTAGTGCACCACCAGCGGCTGATACTCGCTGGCAGTTTGTAATTCACCGTTGGTGCGCAGCTGCCAGCGTTGCTGCACATCATCAATGGCGCCCTGTGGACGGCGCTGGTTGGCATTGCTGATGGCGGTGCGCACCGCATCCAGCGAGACGCCCTGATTAAACAGCGCCTGCGGATTGAGTTCCACGCGCACCGCGGGCAGCGAACTGCCGCCGACCGTTACATCGCCCACGCCTTCAATCTGCGACAGCTTCTGCGCCAGCTGCGTTGAGGCGTAATCATACAGTTGACCGGGATTATAGATGTCTGATGTTAGCGTCAGAATCATGATCGGCGCATCGGACGGGTTGGCTTTGCGATAGCTGGGGCGGCTGGGCATGCCGGTCGGCAACAGGCTTTGTGCCGCGTTAATCGCCGCCTGTACATCGCGTGCCGCGCCGTTGATATCACGATCGAAATCGAACACCAGAATGATGCGCGTGCTGCCCAGCGAGCTGGTGGAGGTCATTTCGCTGACGCCGGCAATGCGCCCGAGTGAACGCTCCAGCGGCGTCGCCACCGAGGCCGCCATGGTTTCCGGGGATGCGCCAGGCAACGATGCAGAGACCAAAATTACCGGGAAATCCAGCTGCGGCAGCGGCGCCACCGGCAGCAGGCGGAAGCCAAGAATACCGGCCAGCGCAATCGCCAGCGTCAGCAACGTCGTGGCGACCGGGCGATGGATAAACAGCGCGAAAAACTTCACGGCTGCGCCTCCGAGCGCTTAAAGCGACGGCGCGTGGCATGGGCGAGACGATCGAACAGCAGATAGATCACCGGCGTGGTGAATAGCGTCAAAACCTGGCTCACCACCAAACCGCCGACCATCGCAATACCTAATGGACGGCGCAGTTCCGCGCCGACGCCGGTACTCAGCATCAGCGGCAGCGCACCGAGCAGCGCCGCCAATGTGGTCATCAGGATGGGACGGAAACGCAGCAAGCACGCCTGATAAATCGCCTCGCGCGGCGGCATGCCTTGCTCACGTTCCGCCGCCAGCGCGAAGTCGATCATCATGATGGCGTTTTTCTTCACGATACCAATCAGCAAGATAATGCCAATGATGGCGATGATATCCAGCTCGTTGCCGCTCAGCATCAGCGCCAGCAGCGCGCCGACACCCGCAGTCGGCAAGGTTGAGAGAATGGTGATGGGATGGATAAAGCTTTCATACAGCACGCCAAGCACGATATACATCGCCACCACTGCAGCAACAATCAGCCACACGGTGCTGGACAACGCGGCTTCAAAGGCCAGCGTGCTGCCCTGGAACTGCGTCATCATTTCCGCTGGCATACCGACCTGATCTTCCGCCGCGCTCACCGCTTTCACCGCATCGCCCAGCGAAAAGCCGTCTGCGACGTCAAACGAGAAGGTCGCCGACGGGAATTGGTCGAGGTGGTTGATGCTGAGCGCCGCGTGGCGCTCCTCAATCTGGGCGATGGCGCTCAGCGGCACACTGCCGCCGTCGCTGCTGGTCAGGCGAATGCCTTCAAGGCTCGCCAGCCCCGGCGTGGCATCGTTGTTCTGCTCCAGCACCACGCGATACTGGTTAGCCTGTGTGTAAATGGTGGAGATCAATCGCTGGCCAAAGGCGTTATACAGCGCGTTATCGACGTCGGCCATGCTGATGCCCAACCGACTGGCGCTGTCGCGATCGACGCGCACAAAGGCTTCCAGCCCTTGATCCTGCCAGTCACTGCTTACGTCGCGCAGCTGCGGCAGCGTGTTGAGCTGTTCCAGCAGTTTCGGCACCCACAAACTCAGCGACTCCAGCGAGCCCGATTGCAGGGTGAACTGGTACGGTGTGCGGCTTGCCTGGGTATCAATGGTTAGATCCTGCACCGGTTGCAGCCACAGTGAGATGCCCGGCACTTTGGCCAACGCCTGTTGCAGGCGCTGTTGCACGGCCGGGATACGATCGTCGCGCTCATTTAACGGCTTGAGGTTGATCTGCAGGCGGGCGCTGTTGAGTGCGGCGTTGGTGCCATCGACGCCCACAAACGACGTCATGCTCTGTACCGCCGGATCTTTCATGATGATCGAGGCGACATCGCGCGTGCGCTCAGACATGTTGGCGTAAGAAACTGACTGCGGTGCCTGCAGGGTGCCCTGAATAATGCTGTTATCCTGCTGCGGGAAGAAGCCTTTCGGAATGACAATCCACAGCAATACGGTGATGAGCAAGGTGCCGAGCGCCACTGACAGCGTGATCCACGGATGCAGCAGCACGCGCGTTAAACCGCGACCATAATGGGCAATAATGCGATCAAACATCGCTTCGCTAGCGCGTGAGAAGCGGTTCTGCTTGCGCAGCGATTCAGCGCTCAACATGCGCGCGCACATCATTGGCGTCAGCGTCAGCGATACCACGGCGGAGATCAAAATCGCCACCGCTAGCGTCACAGCGAATTCGCGGAACAGGCGACCAATCACATCGCCCATAAACAGCAGCGGGATCAACACCGCAATCAGCGAGAAGGTGAGGGAGATAATGGTGAAACCAATCTCGCCTGCGCCTTTCAGCGCCGCCGTTAGCGGCTTTTCGCCTTTTTCGATATAGCGCGAGATGTTCTCAATTACCACGATGGCGTCATCGACGACAAAACCGGTGGCGATGGTCAGCGCCATCAGCGTCAGATTGTTAATCGAGAAGCCGAGAAAATACATCGCGGCAAAGGTGCCGACCAGCGACAGCGGTACGGCGACCGCAGGAATAATGGTCGCTGGCACGTTACGCAGGAACAGATAGATGATCATCACCACCAAACCCATCGCCAGCATCAGTTCGTGCTGCGTATCACTGACGGAGGCGCGGATGTTGGTGGTGCGGTCGGTAAGCAGTTTCACATCCACCGATTTCGGCAGCGTGGCGGTAAGTCCAGGCAACATGGCGCGGATATTGTCGGCGGTGGCGATAATGTTGGCGCCGGGCTGGCGCTGCACGTTCAGTACAATCGCCGGCTGGCGGTTAGCCCAGGCGCCGAGCCAGCTGTTCTCGGCTCCTTGCTCAATGGTGGCGACATCGCCCAGCCGCACCGGCGCGCCATTGTTATAGCTGATGATCAGCTGGCGATACTCTTCCGCTGAGGTCATCTGGTCGTTGGCCGACAGCGTAATCGAGCGCGTTGGGCCGTCGAGACTGCCTTTCGCCGAGTTGACGTTGCCATTGGTGATGGCGGTACGCACCGATTCGCTGGTCAAGCCGAGTGCTGCCAGCGCCTGCGTGTTCATCTTCACGCGCACCGCCGGACGTTGTCCACCCGACAGCGTGACTAAACCGACGCCAGAGACCTGCGAAATTTTCTGCGCCACGCGGGTTTCTACCATGTCCTGCACCTGCGTGAGCGGCATGCTGGTGGTGGTGACGGCCAGCGTCATGATCGGCGGATCGGCTGGGTTTACTTTGCTATAAACCGGCGGATTAGGCAGATCGCTGGGCAGCAGATTGGTGGCAGAGTTGATTGCCGCCTGCACTTCCTGTTCGGCGACGTCCAATGGCAGCGTCAGCTGGAACTGCAACGTCACGACCGACGCGCCGCCTGAACTCTGCGACGCCATCTGTTTCAGGCCGGACATCTGGCCAAACTGGCGTTCCAGCGGCGCGGTGATTGACGACGTGACGACATCCGGGCTGGCGCCGGGATAGAGCGTCACCACTTGAATCGTCGGGTAATCCACTTCCGGCAGCGCGGAGACCGGCAGAAAACGGTAGCCGAGCACGCCCGCCAACAGAATGGCGATCATTAATAGCGTGGTGGCGACCGGGCGCAGAATAAACTGGCGTGATGGGCCGCCGCTTGAGTCTGGAGGCATCACCTGCATTATTGACGCTCTCCACGAGCTGGCTGTGCAGCGCGGGTGCTGTGTGTGGCGGCACTTTGCGGGGCGACAATCTCTACCGTTGCACCTTCGGTCAGGCGATCCAGGCCGTCGGTGACCACACGATCGCCGGCTTCAAGACCCGCGCTGATCACCACTTTCTGGCTATCCTGTAATACGGCGGTGACGCGTTTTTTGCTCACTTTGTTGTCGCTGTTCACCACCCAGACGAAATGACCATCGTTGCTCATCTGCAGCGCGGCGGTCGGAATCACCACCGCATCCTGCAGGGTATCCACTTTCAAACGCGCATTAACAAATTGGTTCGGGAACAGCGTGTCATCTTGATTGTTAAAGCGTGCTTTGAGCTTGATGGTGCCGGTGGTGGCATCAATCTGGTTATCCAGACTCAATAATGCACCGGTGGTCAGTAAGGTTTTATTGCTGCGATCCCAGGCTTCGACAATCAGCGGCTGTCCGCTTTTCTGCGCCTTGAGGATTTGGCTGATGTTATTTTCCGCCACGCTGAACACCACATCGATCGGATGCGTTTCGGTGATGACCACCAAACCGGTGGTATCGCCGGAGGTGATGTAGTTGCCCACATCAACCTGCTTCAAGCCGACGCGGCCGCCAATCGGCGCAGTGATGCGGCTGTAGGTAAGATTGAGTTGGGCACTGGCAACGTTACCTTCATCGGCTTTAAGCGTACCGAGCGTCTCGCTCACCAGCGAGCGTTGCGTATCCAGTTCCTGCTGCGATACCAGCGAGGTTTTCGCCAGTTTTTCATAGCGGCTGAGATCGCGGCGCGCATTGGCGAGCGTGGCCTGGTCTTTTGCCAGCTGGCCCTGCGCCTGGGTTAACGCGACCTGATAGGGACGCGGATCGATCTCCGCCAGCAGCGCGCCGGCGGCCACCTGCTGTCCCTCCTGGAAGTGCAGCGCCATCAGTTGCCCATCCACGCGACTGCGCACCGTAACGGTGTTAGCGGCGGTTACGGTACCGAGGCCGCTGAGATAATAGGGTACGCTTTGTGTGCTGGCTGTCGCAGCCTGCACTGGCGCTAATGGACGACGCGCCGCGCCAGCGCCTGCGCCGCGTCCACGCTGCTGCTGACCTTCGGCCTGCGGCTGTTTGGTCGGTTCCGCTGGATGCTGCCACCAGTAATATCCCCCTGCCAGTACGGCAATGACGGCTACGGCCAGCAAGCTTGTTTTTAGTCGACGGTTAATCAAGGTGTGTGCTCTCCAGCGTGTCGTTTTCCCAAAATGCGAAATCAAATACCCTGACGGGGAACGCCTATTTCGCAAACGAATGATTGTAGTCGCCCGGACCGGACAAAAATTGAAGGAAATAAGAATATCGCCCCCGTACGGCTAAGTATTCATATTCTGTAAATATTCTGGCAGGAATACGCATAAGCGCCGCGTTTTTCCTTTGCTAAGCTCAATACAGACCTGTCTCGTTTAAATAAGGAGAACATAATGAGTCAACAGAAACTCCGCCAGCTTGGCGACAGCGGTATAGAAGTTCCCCGTCTCACCTTTGGCGGCAACGTATTTGGCTGGACGGTGGATGAGAAAACCTCGTTTTCACTGCTGGATGCGCTGGTGGAGAAAGGATTGTTCTTCATCGATACCGCTGACGTGTACTCGCGCTGGGCGCCAGGTAATGAAGGGGGCGAATCGGAAACCATTATCGGTAAATGGCTGAAGAAAAGCGGCAAGCGCGATCGTATCGTGCTGGCGACCAAAGTGGGCATGGAGCTGTCGCCGGAAAAAACCGGCCTGAAGCCCGCTTATATTCGTCAGGCGGTGGAAGATTCGCTGCGTCGCCTGCAAACCGACGTCATCGATCTGTATCAGGCGCACCGCGATGATGACACGACGCCGCTGCTGGACACGCTTAAAGCTTTCGATTCGCTGATCAAAGAGGGCAAAGTGCGCGCCATTGGTGCCTCGAATTATAACGCTGAACGTCTGCAGGAAGCGTTGGACGTGAGCAAGCAACACGGTCTGGCGCGCTATGAAACCCTGCAGCCGGAATACAATCTGTACGATCGTCAGGAGTATGAAGGCGGCCTGGAGCAGGTGGCGGTGAAAAATGGCCTTGGCGTGATCAACTACTATTCGCTGGCCAGCGGTTTCCTTAGCGGTAAATACAAAAAGCCAGAAGATGCCAGCAAGAGTAAGCGCGGGCAGGGCATCGTGGATAAATATCTCAACGAACGCGGCAAGCGCATCATTGAAGCGCTAGAAGATGTTGCTGCTTCACATGATGTGTCAGCTACCCAGGTTGCACTGGCATGGCAGATTGCGCGTCCGAGCATCACTGCGCCGATTGTCAGTGCCACTTCACTGGAGCAACTGGATGAACTGGTGAAAGCCACCGAGCTGGAACTCAGCAAGCAGGAAATCGAAGAGCTGGCGAGTGCCAGTAAATTGTAATGTTTTCAGGGACGCTGCGGCGTCCCGCTAATTTTCTGTTCTGCCTCACAAAAAATGCCATTTCCAGCAAAAGATTTTCAATCATCGACCAGCGTCACAATTGCGCTAACGCACTATCAACTTCAGGTAAACTGCGCACATATTTGCAAAAATTGACAAATCCTCAGCACTATCCTCTGTTCGATCCATTCCAGTAACTTCATATAAGAAAAACCATCATGAACAGAAAAAAAGCAGTGCAGCACATCCCTCGCGTGGCAGCGGGAACCCTGATGTTGGCGATGCTGAGCACATCTGCGCTAGCCGCTGATGCGTTCAGTTATGACTCTCCCTATATGTTTGGCGATTGGGGCGGCAATCGAACGCAGCTGGAAAATGACGGCATTAAATTCGACGTTAACTACACCATGGAAAGCGCCTCCAATCTGGCGGGCGGCGCTGACACCAACACGTCTATGCGTTACAGCGATCAGTGGGCGTTTGGCGCCAACTTCGATTTAGAAAAACTGCTGAACTGGCAGGATGCGCAGTTTCAGATGACGATTACCGATCGTAATGGTCAGAACATCTCCGATCAGGTTGCCGATCGCCGTACCGGCATGTTGTCATCCACCCAGGAAGTTTACGGTCGTGGCCAAACCTGGCGTTTAACCCAGTTCTGGTTGAGCAAAGGTCTGTTTGATAACACCGTCAACCTGAAGGGGGGGCGCGTTACCGTTGGTGAAGACTTCGATAACTTCGACAGTAAGTTCCAGAACCTGGCGTTTGGTAGCGGTCAGGCAGGTAACTGGCGTGGCGATCGTTGGTTCAACTGGCCGGTTTCCCAATGGGGTGGTCGCGTGAAAGTAAACTTCACGCCTGAAGTGTTCTTCCAGGTCGGTTTCTACAACCAAAACCGTGCTAACTACGATCGCGGCGACGGCTTCCGTCTGGATACCAGCAACTCAGAAGGGAATCTGGTGCCGGTGGAATTGGGCTGGAAACCCACCCTGGGCGCGGACAAACTGCCGGGTAACTACCGCATTGGTTATTACTACTCGTCAGCCAATGGCGATAACTACGGTAGCTGGCGCGATGGCGCTTATCAAAGCAAGGATCACGCCTACGGTGGCTACGTACTGTTGCAGCAACAGCTGACAGCGCAAGGCGGCGACGCCAGCCGTGGTTTGGGTGTCACCGTGCAGGCGGTGATGAACGACCACAAGACCTCGAAAACCGACAACTATCAATCGGTCAGCTTCACCTGGAAAGGACCGTTCGATGCGCGTCCGCAGGATGAGATTGGTGTCGGTGCGGCGCGTATTCACGTCAATAGCGCTTATACGCGCTCGCAGCGTGAGCAGAATAATGCCAACGGCGAAACCAACTTCGATAGCCCGACCTATCTGCCGATTCAGGATGGTTCAGAGTACAACTATGAGATTTACTACAACGCTCAGCTGACCAAATGGCTGCAGCTGCGTCCAAATCTGCAGTATGTGGTGGCGCCGGGTGCGGTGAGCGAAGTGAAAGATGCGTTTGTGGGTGGGATTAGCGCGAACGTGAATTTCTAATGGTTTAAGTAAAATAAAAAACGTCACAAGATTACGGACTTTTCCCTCTCCCGCAAGCGGGAGAGGGGATCGTTCGCAACTGGATTAGCATTAACCGAACATTACTTCAGCCCAGCGGGCTAAACCGGCGGTGACCGAGCCGAAATCATCGCCGCTGGCGATAGGCGTATCGGGCAATGCCTGCTGCAGGGCGGCGCGCAGTATCGGTGAACGCGCGCTACCGCCTGTCAGATAGATCACTTCTGGTTTGGTTTCGCAGGTGGCGAGCGCCAGATGGACCTGCTCAAGAATCCGCTCCAGCGGCTGATTAATCGCCTCTTCCAGCTGTGTCGCGCTGATCTGCGCCTGTAGCTGAGCGGCGATAAATGCCAGCGATGCATCCGTTTTTGCTATTTCCGATAGCGCGATTTTGCTCTCTTCAGCGGCGCGAACTAAGCGATAGCTCAACTTCTGCTGCCACACTTTCAATAGGTGCGCCACTTTGTCGCCGTGCTCGGCGTCGCGAATCAAATCGCGCAGCAGTTTGCCGCTGGCCGCAGAGTAAAAATCGCTTTGCGCCGGGACATCGTTGATCGCCACGGCATTCCACCACGGCAATGCGGGCAGCGCGGTGCCTTTCTGGGTATTGCCGCCGAGACCAAGCAGCGGCATCAGGGTTTTAAATGCCAGCATGATGTCGAGATCGTTACCGCCCACGCGGCAACCGCTGTGACCGAGCAGACTTTCACGCCGATCGGTTTTGTTGCGCCATTCCGGGCCCATCAGCAGCATCGAGCAGTCGGTGGTTCCGCCGCCGATATCCACCACCAGCACGCGTGTCTCTTTCTGCAGCGTGGCTTCGAAATCCAGTCCCGCCGCCACCGGCTCAAACTGGAACTCCACGTCACGGAAACCGGCACGCTGCGCCGCGCGCAGCAAAATACCTTGCGCCTGTTGGTTGGCGTCTTCACCGCCTAATCCCTGGAAGTTAATCGGGCGACCAATCACCGCCTGCTCAATCGGGCGATCGAGTTGAGTCTCACCCTGCTGGCGGATGTGCAGCATCATGGCGCACACCAGATCTTCGAAGAAAGCGATTTGCTGCGGTTTCAGGCCGTTGGCACCGAGGAAGGATTTCGGTGATTTCACAAACCACACTTCCTCGGGATCGACCATATACTGCTGCAGTGCAGTTAAGCCGAACTGCACGCTGCCTGGCGTGACGTCGATATCTTCTTCGCGGTTATAACGCAGCGCGCGCTGCAATAATGCCGTACCTTCGCTGTCTGGCGTGGGCACCTGATGATGGCGATGCAGCCATTCGCTGATCGCTTCGCGCGTGGGTGCACAAATCATGGAGGGAAGCAGGCGCTGACCATTCTCCAGTGTCAGCAGGCGCGGCGTGCCATTCTCGCTGACTGCAATTGAACAGTTAGCCGTGCCGTAATCGAATCCGATAAACATATTTATCCCCCATGCCGGAAAAAAGGGGGCGACTTTAGCGCAGCCAGCGCGGGCTGGCAATGGGTAGACGTGGCAGATTACATCTGTACTTCCTGATAAACGTGATACTGACCACGACCTGCATGTTTTGCGCTGTAACAGGCGACGTCAGCCTGTGACATCACCACATTACTGATGCAGTTGTGTTCATCGATTTGCGTGATGCCGGCACTGGCGCCGACGTGATAAGGCTGATCCTGCCATATAAAGCGATAGTCGCTCACCGCAGCAACAATGCGCTGCACCACATCCCGCACCTGATCGACTTCGCAATTTGGCAGCAACAAGCCGAATTCATCGCCGCCGAGCCGCGCTAACAGATCGCTGCTGCGCAGATGATGTGGCATCAGCTCAGCCAGTTCGCGCAGCAGCGCATCGCCAGCGGCGTGCCCGGCGGTGTCGTTAACGGCTTTGAATTTGTCGAGATCGATAAACACCAACACATGCTGCGTTTTATGGGTCGCCGCATCATGCACCAACTGCTTCAGACGCTGCTCAAAACTGTGGCGGTTGGGCAGGCGCGTCAGCATATCGTGTGAGGCGCTGTAGCTCAGACGCTTCATGACCTTACGCGATTCACTCACATCCTGAATAACCATCACCGCGCCAATGCTGGCACCGGTTAAGGTTTTTAGCGGCGTGATGCTGTAATGGATCTCCACATGCGCGCCATCTGGCGTATGCAGCACCAGCTCCTCATCGAGGTCGGGCGAGATTTTCTCCCCCGGCAGCTGGCATAACAGCAGGTTATCGACGCGCGGACCTGCAGCACCACGCGTGATATTCAGTAAATCGGTGATCGGCACGCCCGCGGCCTTTTCCTGTGACCAGCCGCTCAAGGTTTCTGCCACTGGATTCATAAAGGTGACGCGCATTTCATCGTCAGTGCTGATTACCGCTTCCCCGATGGAATCAAGGGTGATCGCCATGCGCTCCTTCTCCTGGAACAAGGCTTCGTTCAGCGCGCGTAGCGGCGTGATGTCCTGGCAGATGCCAAGCATGCGCTCAATATGCCCATCCTGGCTGAGAATGCGGTTGGCCTCGGAGCGTACATAGCGCGGCCCCTCCGGCAAATTGATGCGATACTCCAGTTGGAAAGCGCTACGGCGCTCAATGGCCTGCTGCACCGCCAGCGCAGCGCTTTCCCGCTCGGCCGGATCGAGCAGATGCACCCAAAGATCGTAGGTTGGAGTTTGCTGCGGACTTAAACCAAAGAGCTCATACATGCGCTTATCCCACAGCATTTCGCCGGTCAGCAGATTCCACTCCCACACGCCAATTCCGCCGGCTTCGTTCGCCAGCGTGATGCGCTCCATCAGGCGGCGATTCACCTGCTCGCTCTGTTTCAGCTCTGAGATATCGATAATTTGCGCGATGAAATAGTGCGGCTGCAGCGCGGCGTCGCGCACCATCGAAACCGTCAGACGCGCCCAGACGATCTCGCCATCTTTACGGAAATAGCGCTTTTCCAGGGTGTAAGTCATGATGTCGCCGGCTATCAGGCGTTCCAGCTGCTGCAAATCGCTGTTGAGATCGTCTGGATGGGTGATTTGCTGGAAGGTGAGCTTTTTCAGTTCATCTGCCGGGAAGCCAAGCGTCTGGCACAGCGACTGGTTTACCTGCTGCCAACCTCCGTTTGGGGAGACCAACGCCATGCCGATGGCTGAATACTCCATGGCGTTACGAAAGCGGGTTTCGCTCTCGCTGATGTGATGTTTTTCGCGCTGGAAGGCATCCATCACCAGCGCCATGATGTGGCTCGGCAGCAGCACCAGCAGGAATGGCAGCCAGGTATTGGCCTGGCCGAGCAACAGGCCATTTTGCGCCAGGTTGACCCAATTAAAGGCAAGCAGAATCGAAATGAAACTCGCATTGAGGAAAATAAGTAGAAACGCTTCGAACTTGGGCAGGCGCACCGCGCACCAAAAAAGGATCACCACAATAAAGGTGAAAGGCCACGGCAGAAAACGCAGCGATAAATAACTGGCGAGCAGCGTGCCCAGCAATGTCAGACAGGTTTCCAGCTGGCGGCCCGGGGTAATCAGCTGACGCAGCGGCTTATTTGGCCACAGCAGCAGCACCGGGCCAAACGCCAGCACGCCAATCACTTCGGAAATCACCCAGGTGGAGAAAAAGGGCAGTGACGCGTTATTGCCGACATGCAGCATCCACAGCGCAACCACACCGCCTAACAGCGGAGCGATCAGGCCCGCGCACAAGGCAAAACGCACCCAGTCGAGCAGCGAGTTAAGCGGGGCGCGGCGATCAAGCAGCGCGCGCAACATCAGGCCGCCCAGAATGGCTTGCACCATATTGAGGATAGCGAATTTGATATTGCTCAGCGCCGGGCCAATGATGATGAGGTTAGCCAGCGCGGTACCCATCACACAGGCGAGCAGTAACAGCGGTACGCGTTTTGAGGGCGCACGAAATACCAGCACCGTCATCAGCGCGGTAGAGTACCAAAGCGGGGAGATGCGTCCACTGACGACAATCAGTTCCAGACAATACAGCGTCAGGAGAAAGGCCAGCCCACCCATGATCAGGGCATTAAGCCAAATTCGCTGGGGAGCGTGCTGTGAGGTTAATATTTCGAGGGTCATGCAAGAATCCAGCTGCGCCGCAGGGAAAATGCGCTAATCAATCTCTATTTTGCATGCTAGCACATCTGTTTAGGATGTCTGCGGAGAAATCTATTTTGGTGTTTATTCACTGAATTGATTGGCCCTTTGCAGGCAAAGGGCTGATTCGTGTTAGCGGAAAAGATCGGCGCGAGTGAAAGGTTTTTCTAAGCCGGCAAGATTTGCGGAGAAGCGCTCAAGGAACTGTTGTGTGGTCGCTACCCGGCCATGACCTAATAGCAACAGCGGCACCAACAGCGCTATGCCGATCTGCGGCAGGCTAAAGCCTTTAAGCGCGGTACGGCGCTGGGTAAGCAGAAATGCCGTGCTCAGCGTGAAGCCAAGCATCAGTCCAGCCAACACTTCGCTTTTGGAGTGCGCGTGAATCACCAGTCGCGAGAAGCCCACCATTAACGGAATTAAATAACCGATGCCGATGGTAAACAGGCGCCAGCGCGGTGACCAGCGGCCAGAAATCAACCACATCATCACGGGCCACAGCGTGGCCGACATCGCACTGTGTCCGCTGAAGCCGGTAAAATTAAATCTGGCGCTACCAATGCCAAAACCGAGAAACAGAATTTTCGAAATGCTCACCACCAGGCCAGCGAGACCAAACGCCAGCACCCAATACCAAACGGTTTGGCGGTTGTCGCTTTTCCATGGCAATACCAGCGCGATAATCACCGCGGTGGGGATCAGCAACATGCTGTCGCCAAAATAGGTCAGGGTTTTCCAGCTCATACTTTTCCTTGCGGCTACATTCGGAGTGCCAACGCCAGCTACAGTGTTGGCAGATGAACAGTGTATCGATTAAGCGTCTGGCTGCAAAAGGGGATATTCTGAAAAGCCGTTGGCCCATTTCTCTGGCATCAAACCGGTGAAATACCTATAATTGCCGCCAACTAACCCTCTCATTCGGCCCGTTGCAGCTTCGGCTTAGGCAGGCTCCAGTTATCAGGTCTTAAAAAAGTATGACTGACAAGTCTCATCAGTGCGTGATCGTTGGCATCGCAGGTGCATCTGCATCCGGAAAAAGTCTTATCGCCAGCACGCTCTATCGTGAAATCCGTGACCAGGTCGGTGACGAGCATATCGGTGTGATCCCCGAAGATGCCTACTATAAAGATCAGAGCCACCTCACCATGGAAGAGAGGGTGAAAACCAACTATGACCATCCGAGTGCGATGGATCATGATTTGTTGTTGCAGCATCTGCGCGCGATTAAAGCGGGCCAGGATATTGAACTGCCGGTGTATAGCTATGTTGAGCACACGCGCACCAGCGATTGCATTCATCTCAAGCCGAAGAAAGTCATCATTCTTGAAGGCATTCTGCTGTTAACCGATGCGCGTCTGCGTCAGGAGATGAACTTCTCCATCTTCGTCGATACCCCGCTGGATATTTGCCTGATGCGCCGCATGAAGCGCGACGTTAACGAGCGCGGTCGCTCGATGGACTCGGTGATGAGCCAGTATCAAAAGACTGTGCGTCCGATGTTCCTGCAATTTATCGAACCTTCCAAGCAATATGCTGACATCATTGTGCCGCGCGGCGGGAAAAACCGTATCGCAATTGATATCCTTAAGGCCAAGATTAATCAGTATCTTTAACGACACGGCGTCCGAATTAGCGTGACGCGCTGTCGTCGCCTTTCGCTACACTTAATTCATGGAGTACCTGCGATGAGATTATGCGATCGCGATATTGAAGCCTGGCTGGACAACGGAAAGTTGGCGATTGAGCCACGCCCGCCAGTGGAACGCATTAATGGCGCCACGGTAGACGTGCGTCTTGGCAACCAGTTCCGCACCTTTAGCGGTCATACTGCAGCATTTATCGATTTGAGTGGTCCAAAGCACGAAGTCAGTGCCGCGCTGGACCGCGTCATGAGCGATGAGATTGTGTTGCCGGAAGGCGAAGCGTTTTTCCTGCATCCGGGCGAGCTGGCGCTGGCGGTAACGCTGGAATCCGTGACCATTCCCGACGATCTGGTGGGCTGGCTGGATGGCCGTTCTTCGCTGGCGCGTCTTGGTCTGATGGTGCACGTGACGGCGCACCGTATCGATCCTGGCTGGCAAGGCCGTATCGTGTTGGAGTTCTACAACTCGGGCAAACTGCCGCTGGCGCTGCGTCCCGGCATGTTAATTGGCGCCTTGAGTTTTGAGCCGTTGTCGGGCCCGGCAGCACGTCCATATAACCGCCGCGAAGATGCCAAATACCGTGGTCAGCAGGGCGCGGATGCCAGCCGCATCGACAAAGACTGACTAAAAAATGCTTGCCAAAATACGTCGAGGTGCAGCAAGGCGGCAAGCGAGTAAATCCCCGGGCGCTAACATCAGTGAGTGACTGGGGTGAGCGAGCGCAGCCAACGCTGCTGCAACTTGAAGTATGAAGGCAATGAGGATTTGATGAGAAGAGTGATAACAACACTGGCCATCCTGTTAGTGGTGGTCGTAGCGGGCATGACGGCACTGGTGTTGCTGGTCAATCCCAACGACTTTCGTACCTATATGGTAAAGCAGGTAGAACAGCGCAGTGGTTATCAGCTTCAGGTCAGCGGCGATCTGCGCTGGCACGTCTGGCCGCAGCTTAGCATCCTTGCCGGACGCATGAGTTTGACTGCGCCCGGCGCCACCCAGCCGATGGTGACTGCCGACAACATGCGGCTGGATGTTAATCTGTTGCCCTTGTTATCACATCAGCTCAGCGTCAGTCAGGTGATGCTGAAAAACGCCATCATCCGCGTGACGCCTGAGAGCGCGATGCAGAAACCGGCGGGCGCCCCCGTCGGTCCTGGCGATGCGGAACCGGATAGCGGCACCAACAACGGCTGGTCATTCAATATTGGCAAACTGCGGCTTGCTGATAGCTTGTTGATCTGGCAGCAGCCGGGCGGTGATGAGTACAACTTCCGCGATCTCAATCTCAATCTCGATCAGGATGCCAGCAAACAGGCCAGCATCGAGCTCGCTACCCGCGTTTCGCGCAATCAACGTAATGTCAGCGTGAATCTCAAAGGCCAAATGAATGTGGCGCAGTATCCGCATCGTTTGGTGGGGCAACTGGATGAGGTTAACTACACGCTGGACGGTGCCAACCTGCCGACGCAGGGGATCAAAGGCACCATACGTGGTCAGGGTGAATGGAATGGCGACCATCAGCGTTTCTCGTTGCAGAAGCTGCAGCTAACCGCTAATGACAGCACGCTGGATGGCAGCGCCGAGGGGCGTCTGGCCCTGCCACAGCAGCTTAATCTGGCGCTGCATGCCACGTCGTTAAATCTGGATAATCTGATGGCGAGCGCACCCGCTACAGATAGCAACGCGCCTCAGCAGGCCAACGTGATACGCACCCCGGTGATTGCCGAGCCGCGTATGCGCGATAACAGCGATTCACCGCTCAACCAAATGGATCTGACGCTCAACCTCGCCGCAGACAGCAGCGTATGGCGCGGTTTGACGCTGACCAATCTGCAGATCGACGCCAGCAATCAGCAAGGCCTGATGACCTTGAGTAAGCTGCAGGGCAAGTTCGGCGACGGCCATTTCTCCGTACCGGGTGCGGTCGACATTCGCAAACCGGTGACGCAGGTGGCTTTCCAGCCTGAGCTGGATAACATCGCCATTGCGCCGCTGCTGAAAGCGCTCGAACTGCCGGAAACGCTGCAAGGCACCGTCTCACTGAAAGGCGATCTCAGTGGAGCAGGCTTGAGCATCGAAGAGGCAAAACGTTACTGGCAGGGCAGTGCCGATCTCGAAGCGGCCAACCTGCAGCTGTCACAGCTGAATCTGCAACAAATGGTGCGTCGTGCCGTGGCGCGCGTCAGCAGTCGTGTCACCAACGATCAGCCTGATGAGCAGGGAATTCAGCAGCTGAGCGGTCGGGTTAGCCTTAAGCAGGGCATTATCACGTTACCGGATTTGCAGGGCGGCAACAGTCGCATGGCGGTGCAAACCAAAGGCAATGTGGATATGGTTAAACAGCGGCTCGACATCACCATTAATATGATGCTGCGCGGCTGGCAAGGCGACGACAAGTTAGCCAATCTGTTGAATCAGCAAACCATTCCACTGCGCATGTACGGCGGCTGGGATAATTTGCAGTACTCATTGCCGGTGGACGACGTGGTGCGCCAGCAGCTGCAAAGCGAAGCCAAGTCGCGCTTGAATCAGTGGCTGGATCGCCAGCAGCCCGCGAAGCAGCCTTGAGGATTTCAGGTGCGCAGCTATGCGCACCTGATGTTTATGGGGTAAGCGGAACAATCTCTACTTTCTGTACGCGATGATTTTCTACCTGCAAGGTGCGCAGCAGATAATCGCCAATTTTTAACTCTTCCCCTTCCTGCGGCACATGTTGCAGGCTATCCATCAGTAAACCCGCCAGCGTATGATAATTGCGTTTGTCGTCGAGCGGCAGCTGCACGTAGACCGCTAAATCCTCCAGCGGCATATGGCCATTGGCCACCCAGCCGCCGTCGGGAAGCGGTTGGATGTCATAGCGCGCGTCAATTTTCTCCCCTTCGTTGGGCAGGTTACCGGCGATGGTTTCCATCAAGTCGCTCAGCGTGACGACACCTTCTATCGAACCGAACTCATCCACCACAAAGGCAAAATGCGTCCGTGCATTACGGAACTGCTCCAGCGCCTGCAGCAACGTGACGCGTTCCGGAAAGATCAGCGGCTGGCGAATCAGCGAGCGTAAGTCGAGTGATTGGCTGTGCAAAGATTGATGCAGCAAATCGATCACGTGCACCACGCCGAGCGGATCGCGGCCGTGTTCGGTGATGAGAATGCGCGTGTGCTGATTGCGATCCAGCTTGGCCATAATCTCCGCGGGATCTTCAGCGAGGTCGATATGCTCGACGTCATGACGCGAAGTCATAATGCTATTGATCTGCCGCTGACCCAGCCCTAACACGCGCGCAATCATGCGGCGCTCCTGGCGATTGAATAGCGCGCCTTCTTCGCTGTCGCTCACCAGTGAAGCGGTATCCGCATCAAGTTCAGCGCGCTGCGCCTCGCCACGTAGAATACGCAGAACCGCTTCGGAGGTGCGCTGGCGCAAGGGGCGCCCGGCAGTGAGAAAGCGGCGGCGGTTAAACATCGCCAGCTGGTTGAGTATCTCAATGACAATTGAGAAACCAATTGCAGCGTAGAGATAGCCTTTGGGAATAATAAAGCCCAATCCTTCGGCAACCAGGCTAAAGCCGATCATCAGTAAGAAACTCAGGCAAAGAATGACAATGGTGGGATGGCCGTTGACGAAGCGCGTTAAAGGCTTACTCGCGAGCAGCATCAGAAGAATCGCTACGGTCACCGCAGCCATCATCACGGGTAACTGATTAACCATGCCAACCGCAGTAATCACCGCATCCAGCGAGAAGATGGCGTCCAGCACCACTATTTGCGCCACCACCGGCCAGAATTTAGCACCGTTCTTATTTTGACCAGTTTCCTCGTCAGCGCCTTCAAGCCGACTGTTCAATTCCGTAGTGGCTTTATAAAGAAGAAAGAAGCCGCCGGATAGCAGCAGCAGATCGCGGGCGCTGAAAGGGTGATGCCATAGCGTAAACAGCGGTTGCGTCAGCGTAACCAGCCAGGAAAGTGATGCCAGCAGCGCTAAACGCGACAGCAGCGCGAGCAGGAGTCCGATGACGCGAGCGCGGTCACGATCGGTTGGCGGCAACTTTTCGACGAGGATAGCAATGAAAACCAGGTTATCAATGCCCAATACCAGCTCCAGAACGATTAGCGTTACTAATCCTGCCCAGAGCGACGGATCAACGATCCACTCCAACATGCGTTAATCACCTTAATGTCTATGAATTGAGCTTAATCTGATGATAGTGAATCGTAGAAAAGGGTACAAATACGTCCCAGCTCAGTAAATCCGCGTATCAGCTTAAACATAGCGAATATTCTTGATTGCTGATGGGTAAGGATAAGACGAAAGTATGGATAAACAACTTAGCTAAGTAACGATCGCTATTAATTGTTCCAGGCAGGCAAGTGCGTGCAATTTTGATGCAAAGTAATTAGAGGCTGAGTATCGAATTATTCTGATTTTTGCTGAGGAATGGGCTGAAAGCGCTGGCATCAATACTTATGGCTGGTAGTCTTTTTCCTAAAATAGTACATGCAAGACGGGGCCTACTTGTAAACAAGCCAGTAATAACTAGTATAGCAACGTGCTAGTAAATGTCTGCGCCAAAGCTGTTAATAGCGCGCTCCTTAGCCTTCTAATGTTGTGAATTGTGATCGTGCGCGGGCCACGACCGGTAATTAGCGCATAAATACCGCATAAAAACAGGCTGTAAATAGGATGATTTAAGCGGTATTGGCAGCGACAGCCAAGGGCGGTAGCGTGCCAAAAGTGCTTTCTGTACGGTAATAAAGTCTGTCATTGTGGCAAGGGAAGTCAGACTAATCTGTTGGTATTCATCATAATTCTCTTGCTTACTAAAGCGAGAACGAGTTTGGCCTCAGAGAATTTGCCGCAGATTGCCTCAACAAATGCAGCGAATATATCGCTCATTTATTACACAGGCTTGAGGCGTTAGGGATTAGGGAAATAATATAAAAGAGTTAAATATGCGCGATAACGAAATTACATATAAAAGTCTTCTGACCAAAATTTTACTGGCGTGCTCGGATTTAATTTGTTTCAACGCGGCGTTGTTTATTGCCATGGCGTTGATTAATTCGTTCACAGATTCTCCGCTGGCAGATATATCTGAAAAATACCTGCATTTAAAAATCGCTACACACATTGCGCTTTCGGTTATTTGCGTAGGCTGGTTCTGGGTTCGACTGCGTCATTATACGTATCGCAAACCATTCTGGTTCGAGCTCAAAGAGATATTTCGTACCATTCTTATTTTCTCTGTCATTGATTTGTCAATTTCAGCGCTTTCACAGTGGCAAATGTCGCGTTTCGTCTGGGTCATGACCTGGATTCTGGCACTGATTCTGCTTCCTTTAGCGCGTGCTATCTCTAAACGTGTACTGAATCATTTAGGCATGTGGAAGAAGCAAACCATCATTATCGGTAGCAGCCGCAACGCACAGGAAGCCTGGCAGGCGCTGCAGAGCGAAGAGGTGATGGGTTTTGATGTCATTGCCTTTTTCGACGTCGATAAAAGTTGCCCACAAGCCAGCATCTCCGGCGTACCCGTTCTGCATAATGAGCAGGAGCTGTGGCAGCTGACCAACAGCGAAACCCAGTTCATTGTGGCGGTGGAGTTCGAACAGAGCCAGCATCGCGATCACTGGCTGAAAAACCTGGCGAAGCATAACTGCCGTTCGGTTTCAGTGATTCCAACGCTGCGCGGTGTACCGCTCTACGGCACCGACATGGCCTACATCTTTAGCCATGAAGTGATGATTCTGCGTGTTAACAACAATCTGGCGAAACGCACTTCGCGCTTCCTGAAGCGTGCATTCGATATCGTTGGCGCGTTGGGCATTATTCTGGCGCTGTCACCTGCATTGCTGGTTCTGGGCTTTATGGTCGGCCGTGATGGTGGGCCGCCGATTTACGGTCACGAACGTGTGGGTATGAATGGTCGCAAATTCAAATGCCTGAAATTCCGCTCAATGGTGATCAACTCGAAAGAGGTGCTGGAAGAGGTACTGCGTACCGATCCGGTGGCACGCGCCGAGTGGGATAAAGACTTCAAACTGAAGAACGATCCGCGCATTACCAAAGTCGGTCACTTCATCCGTAAAACCAGTCTGGATGAGCTGCCGCAGCTGTGGAACGTGGTTCGTGGTGATATGAGCCTGGTCGGTCCCCGCCCGGTGATTGAAGATGAACTGTGCCGTTATGCGGGTGACGTCGATTATTACCTGATGGCAAAACCAGGCATGACGGGATTGTGGCAGGTTAGCGGTCGTAACGACGTTGACTATGAAACGCGCGTCTATTTCGACTCGTGGTATGTGAAGAACTGGTCGCTGTGGAATGACATCGCGATTCTGTTTAAAACGGTTGGCGTAGTGCTTAAACGCGATGGCGCCTATTGATAGACAGCGAGGCCGGGGAAGGGCAGCAACGTCCCCGGTTGAAAACTGCCGGTGCTGGGTGTGTCGTGATATAAACAACAGCCGTTAATGCACCCGATTAAACGGGTTATTTGCCGGTTGATGAAATACCCACTTTAATTGATGTCGTCTTTAGACACGGTGACAACATAAAACCAAGGGAGCGAATAATAATGACCCACAGTTTCAGTGTTTAACCCGTCACATTAATTTTTTGTAAGACGCTTACACAGCGGGCGATTTCGCCTCTATCAATCATTAACTGATAGCGAAGAATCAGATGATAATGAAAATTAAATTGATACCTTTACTGGTATCCGCGACTTTTCTCTCCGGATGTACCATTGAACCGGGTTCTCACCTTTCCACCAGTGGAAAAGATGTCATTGAGCAACAGGATAGCAACTATGACATCGACAAATATGTAAACGTCTTCCCGCTCACGCCGCGTCTGGTTGAACAGATGCGTCCGAAGCCGTTAGTCGCGCAGGCTAACCCCTTGCTGCAAAATGAGATCCAGAGCTACGAATACCGCATCGGCGTGGGTGACGTGCTTAATGTTACCGTCTGGGATCACCCAGAGTTAACGACGCCAGCGGGCCAGTACCGTAGCGCCAGCGACACCGGTAACTGGGTGCAGGCTGATGGCACGATCTTCTACCCATACATTGGTAAAGTCCGCGTCGCGGGCCGTACCGTGACCGAGATCCGCACCGAAGTAGCGCGTCGTCTGGCTCAGTTCATTGAAAGCCCACAGGTTGACGTTAACGTTGCCTCGTTCCGTTCGCAGAAAGCCTACATCACCGGTTCTGTGACCACCTCGGGACAGCAGCCAATCACCAACGTGCCGCTCACCGTGCTTGATGCGGTTAACGCCGCCGGCGGCCTGGCTGCTGACGCTGACTGGCGCAACGTGGTGCTGACGCACAACGGTAAAGAACAACGTATTTCGCTGCAGGCGCTGATGCAAAATGGCGACCTGAGCCAAAACCATCTGCTCTATCCGGGCGACATTCTGTACGTTCCGCGTAATGATGATCTGAAAGTCTTTGTGATGGGCGAAGTGAAGCAGCAGTCAACGCTGAAGATGGACCGCAGCGGCATGACTCTGGCTGAAGCGCTGGGCAACTCGCAAGGTATGGATCAGACCACCTCTGATGCCACCGGGGTGTTCGTTATTCGTCCAATTCGTGGCACCAACCGCACCAAGATTGCCAACATCTATCAGTTGAATACCAAAGATGCGGCTTCGATGGTGATGGGCACCGAATTCCAGCTTGAGCCGTACGACATCGTCTACGTCACCGCCACGCCAATTACCCGTTGGAACCGTGTGATTTCAGGCCTGCTGCCGACCATCGTGGGTGTTGATGATGCCAGCTCCGCGGCACTTCGTTTCCGTAACTGGTCGGACTAAGGGTCCGCCATGATTAAGTCCGTGTTAGTCGTCTGCGTCGGCAACATTTGCCGCTCCCCCACCGGGGAGCGTCTGTTCAAGCGCGCGCTACCTAATCTCCGGATCGCTTCTGCAGGGCTGGGTGCTCTGCAAGGCTATCCGGCGGACCAGAAGGCCATTGATGTCGCCGCCGAACACGGCGTGTCGCTCGAAGGCCATCAGGCGCAGCAGTTAACGGCCAGTATGTGCCGTGACTACGACCTGATTCTGGTAATGGAAAAGCGTCACGTTGAGCAGGTGAATCGCATCGATCCAGCCGCACGCGGAAAAACCATGCTGCTTGGGCACTGGCTCAACCAACAGGAAATTACGGATCCGTACAAAAAAAGTCGCGAGGCCTTTGAAGAGGTCTACGGGTTACTGGAAAACGCTACCCAGAAATGGGTCAACGTATTAAGCCGATAGTTGGGATTATCCATGAATATCAAAAACAAGGTTATGACCGCGCCAAAGGAAGATTCGAATGGATGGGATCTGGCGCATCTTGTGGGACAGTTGATTGATCATCGCTGGATCATTGTTGCCGTTACCGCATTCTTCATGCTGGTGGCGACCCTCTACACACTGTTTGCCACGCCAATCTACAGCGCCGATGCCATGGTGCAGGTTGAGCAGAAGAACACCGCATCGGTTCTGAACGAACTGCAGGATGTGCTGCCCGCTACGCCGGCTTCCGATACCGAGATTCAGATTGTTGAGTCGCGTATGGTGCTGGGTAAAACGGTAAACGACCTCGGTCTGGATACTGTCGTACAGCAGAACTACTTCCCGGTGATTGGTAAAGGGTTGTCACGCCTGATGGGCAACAAGCCAGCCAATATCGCTATTTCGCGCCTGGAAATTCCACGCACAATCGAAAAGCGTACCGTGCAGCTGGAAGTCACCGGCCCGGATACCTATACCGTCACCAACGATGGTGATGAGCTGTTTAAAGGTCGTGTTGGTCAGCTGGAGCAGCATGGCGATGTGACTATGCTGGTGAGTGATATTCAGGCGGATGAAGGCACCAGCTTCAATGTCACCAAACTCACTGATTTGCAGGCGATTAAAAACGTTCTGGGCGCGCTGACGGTAGCCGATAAAGGCAAAGCCACCGGTGTGTTGGGTCTTGAGTTCCAACACGAAGATCCAGAGCAGGCCAGCCGCATCCTGAACCAGATTGTCAATAATTACCTGCTGCAGAACGTAGAGCGCAAATCCGAACAAGCAGAGAAGAGCCTTGAGTTCCTGCGCGGACAGCTGCCGAACGTACGCGCTAAGCTGGATGATGCTGAAGATAAGCTGAATACCTTCCGTCGTCAGAACGAGTCGGTAGATATGTCGCTGGAAGCGAAATCTGCGCTGGATTCCTCTGTCAGCGTGCAGACTCAGCTGAACGAGCTGACGTTCCGTGAAGCGGAAGTATCGCAGCTGTTCACGAAGGATCACCCGACCTACCGCGCCCTGCTGGAAAAACGCAAAACGCTGGAAGGCGAGCAGGCACAGCTGAACAAGAAAATTGCCGGCATGCCGCAAACGCAACAAGAGATTCTGCGTCTGACGCGTGATGTGCAGTCAGGTCAGGAAATCTACATGCAGCTGCTGAATCGTCAGCAAGAGCTGGGTATCAGCAAAGCCAGTACCGTGGGTGATGTACGTATCATTGATGGTGCTGAAACAGCCGCAAGTCCTGTTGCACCGAAGAAGGCGCTGATCATTGCTGCCGGTCTGATTCTGGGCCTGATGCTGTCGGTAGGTCTGGTGCTGCTGAAAGCGCTGTTCCATCACGGTATCGACAACCCAGAGCAGCTGGAAGAGCTGGGCATGAACGTCTATGCCAGCGTACCGCTCTCCGAATGGCAGCGTAAGAAAGATACCGAAGCGCTGGCGCGTCGCGGTCACAAAGAGAAGAGTGACCCGCACAACACGCTGCTGGCGTTGGGTAATCCAACTGACCTGTCCATCGAAGCGATTCGTAGCCTGCGTACCAGCCTGCACTTCGCGATGATGGAAGCGAAAAACAACATCCTGATGATCACCGGCGCTAGCCCAGGCATTGGTAAAACCTTTATCTGTGCCAACCTGGCAACGCTGGTATCAAAAGCGGGTCAGCGTGTGCTGTTCATCGATGGTGATATGCGTCGCGGCTATACCCATGAATTGCTGGGTGCGGATAACAAATCTGGCCTGTCTAACGTGCTGTCAGGTAAGAGCGAGTTCTCACCGGCGATGATTCAGAAGGGCGTTTACGGCTTCGACTTCCTGCCGCGTGGCCAGGTGCCACCAAACCCATCTGAGCTGCTGATGCACCGTCGTATGAGCGAGCTGCTTGATTGGGCCAGCAAGAACTACGATTTGGTACTGATCGATACACCGCCGATTCTGGCCGTCACCGATGCTTCAATCATCGGTAAGCTGGCAGGCACGTCGCTGATGGTGGCGCGTTTCGAAACCAACACCAGCAAAGAACTGGATGTCAGCTACAAGCGCTTCGCGCAGAACGGCATCGAAATTAAAGGCGTGATCCTCAACGCCGTAGTACGTAAAGCGTCGAATGCCTACGGTTATGGCTACGACTATTACAACTACGAATACGGCAAAGAGACCAAGAGCTAAGCAGTAACCATGTGGGGCGGTTTACCGCCCCTTTTTTATGGTGAATAGGGGTTAAGCCAGGTGCGCAACAATGCGCACCCTACGCCTTGTAGGGGCGCCATCAATGGCGACCGGTGAGCAATTTAAGGGGTGCGTTTTGCATCCTTACACATACACACAGCACAGTCTTAGGTATTCCCGTGATGGTACGTACAGTCTTAATGAGAAAAGAAACTAACAGCATGATTTTTCAGAGCAAAGCCGATTCCTTTCTCAGGGCTGAACGCGTTACCGTTGAATCTGGAACAGCTGTTTAAGAGGTGCTGGCAATGCAGGACATCCGCTTCTCAATTGTAATTCCCGCGTATAACGCGTCGAAATCGATTGTAACGACGCTAGATTGCGTCAGAGCGCAAACTTACCGCAATTTTGAAGTGATTATTGTGGATGACAAATCGGCCGATGCGGCCGAACTGGCGCAGGTGGTACGCGGTGAGCGTTATCAGGATCTGGACATCAAACTGGAGCTGTCTGAGGTCAAACTCAACGGCGCCGGCGCCCGTAATAAAGGTATCGAATTGGCCACGGGCGACTTTATCAGCTTCCTTGATGCTGATGATGAGTGGCACCCGGACAAGCTGCTGACGGTCAGTGAAACCATCGCCAAACTGGAGGCGCAGGGCAAATCACGCTACGTCATCTTTAGCCAGGTGAACATCCATCAGGATGGCAGCTTCCTGAAGGTGATGCCGATGCAGCCGCCCGGTAAAAATGAAACCGTGGCGGAATATCTGTTTGGCTGTTACGGCTTTATTCAGACCAGCACCATTGTGCTGAAGCGTGAAGATGCCGCGCAGATTCAGTTTGATGCGCGTTATATCCGCCATCAGGATTACGATTTCTGCATCCGTGCCGATCGCATGGGTTACGCCTTCGTGATGATCGACCAGCCGCTGGCGACTTACCATCTGGTGACCAAGTTTGGTTCCAAGCACAAGGGCGAGTCGGTGAAATACTCCTTCTTCTGGCTGGATACCATGAAGCCGCATCTGACGACGCGCGATATCCATACCTACAAAGCGTTCAAGCTGCCGCTGCGCTACAAGATGGATGGTAAATCGCTGCAAGCCAGTCTCAGCTTTGCGCGCTACTTCTTCCTCACCAATCGTGATAACCGCGCTTACTTCATGAATCGCTTACTCGATAAGGTGAAGTCGCGCTTTTCTGGTAGAAGAGCCGTTTCCTGATTCACATTTTTTAGACTTTCACTTGCTCCCATCACGGGGGCAATTTTTTGGTTCCTGAAACTCCGGGTAGACAAATGACAAATCATGTTGGCACCATCGGTATTGTGATGCCGATGTATAACGCGCGAAATACGGTACTGCGTGCGGTGGATTCGATCCGCAATCAGACCTACAGCGACTGGCATCTTTACCTGATTAACGATAAATCGACCGATGATTCCCTCGCCGTGGTGCGTGAGCAGTGTCAGGATGCGCGCATTACCATCCTCGATAATGAGAAGAATCTCGGTGCGGCGGAAACCCGCAACGTCGGTCTGCGCGCGGCGCAAGAAGAGATTATCGCGTTCCTCGATAGCGATGATGAGTGGCATGGGGAAAAGCTGGCCGAACAGGCCGCTGCGATTGCCGCGGGTGACGATTTTGTTATCACGCATTATCACTACAAAACCAAAACTGCCGACCACGACATTAACTACAACAAACCCTATCTGCAGCAGGAAAACTTCGTGAAGAAGCAGTATCGCGTGTGCTTCTCTTCAGTGTGTTTCCGCCGTCCTCCGCAGGGCATCTTCTTCCAGCGCAAAGGCCACGAAGATTTCCTGTTCCTCTATGAGCTGTTCCTCCGCTACAAACAAGCCCGCGTGATCCAGAAAACCCTGGTCAACTATTACGAGTTGGGCGATTCACTGTCGCGCAACAAAAATAAAGCGGCGAAGTGGCACCTCGAATTATTAAGAATTATCTATAAAAACAATCCGTTAAAAGTATATTACTATTACACGTGGTACATGGTTAATGGCGTCCTCTTCGCTCTGAAGCATCGTTAGACCCGGCATCCTTCGCGCCGCAGCCGCGCTGGCCGCGCACGTCCACCCCGGTCACTTACTGAAGTAAGCTCCCGGGGATGAACGCACTTGCCGCCTTGCTGCGCCACGAATGATTTGGGTCTCTTTATTCGGTATTTTTGAGGTGGAAAGGATTTTATGAAAAAGATCGTTTTGGTGATTAAAGATGCCTACTCCTATGCGGGCACGGAAAACATCTGCAACTTTATGTCTGAGTGCCTCGGCGAGCAGCATGAAGTCACCATTTATTCGCTGGAAGGCAACGGCAAAACCTTTTATCCGTTCGATCGGGTAAAGAAAATTGTCAGCTTTGAAGGCCACAGCAACCCAATAAAAAGCGCCGTCGCTAGCATTCATCAGGAAAGCTTCGACAGCGTATTCCTGATCAGTATGGGACGCCTGAGCGTGATGTTTGCGTTCTGGAACCTGATGGCGCTGAAGAAAAAGCGTTTCAAAGCCTATGCCTGCGAACACATTGCAATTAACTCGTTTAGCAAACCGATCAAGCTGCTGAAGTGGCTGATGCTGCGCTACTACGACCAGGTGATTGTTTTAACCGACAAAGATCATCAGGTGTTTAATCGCTGGAACATCGCCAGTCAGCAAATCCCCAATCCCGTGGTGTACAAAGCGTTTCAACGCCAGACGCGAAGCCGCCAGGCGTTAGCGGTTGGGCGTCTCGATAACCAAAAAGGTTTCGATCTGCTGCTGGATATCTGGGCTGATTTCAGTAAGAAACACCCGGAGTGGAAACTGGTGATTGCCGGTGATGGCGAACTGCGCCAGCAGTTGCACGATCAGGCGGCTGCACTGGGTATCACTAACAGCGTCAACTTCGTCGGCAAAGTCAGCAACATCAACGATTACTACCGCGAAAGTGACATGGCGCTGATGACCTCGCGCTATGAAGGTTTGCCGCTGGTGCTGCTGGAAGCCAAATCCTGGTCGCTGCCGGTGGTGGCTTACGACTGCCCAACCGGGCCGCAGGAGATCATCAACCACGGTGAAGATGGCTTCCTGGTACCGATGAATGATAAAGCCAAGTTTATCAAGCGCATGGAACAGCTTGCCAGTGATGATGGCCTGTTCTACGCCATGAGTGAAAAAACCAAAGAAACCGCGCTCAAGTTTGACGGTAACCAGATCAAACAGAGCTGGCTCGCGCTTGTTTAGTGCCAATTATCGTGCCTCGGGAATCCTTTTTGGCCGCATAACCACGGGAATTGAAGCATGAAAAGAAGAGAAGTCTTGCAGACCGCAGCCTCCTCCATTGTTGCCGCGCTCTCAGTTAGCGCGTTTTCCAGCTACGCCGCAAAAAGTGGTCAGCCAACGTTAAAAGCCGTCGATCCTTCCAGCGTTCCGCAGGGCGATGTGCCGATTCTGACGCCAGAAAACGTCTATACCATGCCGCCGCAGTTCTGGCAGAACTTCGAAGGCAAACTATGGATTGGTAAGGCGGGCAGCGATGCCAGCCAAACCGGCAATCAAATTCCGGTATTCCTGCGCGATGCCAATGGCAAAGTGTCACAAATCAGTCAGCCGATTGCGTTGAACAAGGGTAACTTCGCGCAGTTTATTCATGATAATGCCGCGTTGATTGCCAATCCTGCGCACTCAATGGTCGTCGAGGACGATCAGGGCAACACGTTGTTCTCAATCAGCGATGTGTCGCGTCCTAACCAAAGCAACTTCAGCCAGCGACTGGCGCAGCCGAACGGTTATCAGCTGATCGGTGAAATTCCGTCGGTGGAGGAGTTGCGTAAAACCCGTCCGCTGTTTGCCGGTGCCAAAATTAAGCTGAAAAGCTGGCATGAAGGGCTGGAAGTGGGCGGTGGTGAGTTTGTCGGCACCTTTGGCGATGCCAAAGATGATGGCGGTGTGAACTTCAGCGGCAACGGTTTCGCCTGGCGTCGTGTGGTCGAAGACTTCAATCGTCTGACGCTGTTTGATTTCGGTGCCATTGCCGATGGCAAAACCGATACTGCACCGGCGATCAAGGCCATGTATCAGTGGTCGATTGATGCCAGCCAGCAAATCTGCGTGCAGTTCCCAGCGGGCACATTCTTCGTGTCCGAGTGTGATTTCGGTGATACGCAACGTCGCTTCTTCCGTATTTCCGGTGCCATGGTTAACTTTGGCTATTTCCCGGCGACCACGCTGGTTTCCGATGGCCGCTCCGAATTCCTGTTCCAGGTAAATGCGCGCTGGACTGAAATCTCCAACCTGAACTTCAATGGCAACACCGACAAGCGTCCGAATAAACAGGGGTTGTTCCGCAATACCTGTCCGGGCGGCCAGTTCTTCCGTGGCGCGTGCTTGCGCTTCAATCAGGTGGGCGGCGTCTCGCTCAGCCTGCTGGATACGCTGGATTGTAAAATCGACCAGTGGTACGCCAACGCCTGTACCGGTGATGTGATTAAAGCCAGCTGGTCAGGTCAAAAGGCCGGTGCGTGGGATCACAGCACCGCGATTGAGCTCTCCAACTTTAATGCGCAGCACTGTAAAGGCGGCATGGTGTTGAACCTGCCGCGCTGTAGCCAATCGATCATTCACAACGGCTGGATTGAGCACAGCGATTTTCCTGGCGATATCTCGAACGGGCAGTGGATTGTTGATGCGTTAAGCATTGAGGATTGTAAGAACCCGCTGAATGCGCGCAACTCGCGCCTGAATATGCGTCAGACCAACTTACAGGCAGGCAGCTGGATTGATAACTCGCTGGAAGGTGAGCGCTGGCTGAATATCTGGGAGATGGGTTCCACGCGCGTTGAATCTTATGGCGTCGCTATCGACGGCAGCCTGAAATACAACTACATCACTTCACGTTTCCGCCTCACCAATAACACCAATCAGGAGACCTGGTTTGAGCTGGGCAACTTCTATTCGCCGGCGGTGGGTGATAGCTGGGAAATCGAAGTGTTTGGTCAGTCGCAGTTCAGTAACGGTACTGCCAATCAACCGCTGATGGATCTTATCGACGGCAAAGGCACTGGCGGACGTACGGTGATCCATCTGCAGCGCAAGAAGAGCAAAGCGGAAGCCAGCTGGTCAGCCGAAGGCAGTTCGCCGGTGGTGGATGTACGTTTCGAACCGCGCACAGAAACGGACACCAAGGTGTACGTCAAGCTGGCGGGCTGGACGCCGACCACCGCGGTGTTGATTAAAAGCACCGCCAAGGATCGCTTCCTGACCGGTCGCTGTGCGCGCGTTGATGCTGTGATGGATAAAGGTGCGCCGGGCAGCGGTGCGCAACAGGCGCCGCAGCGCTTCAGCCTGCACAACGGCAAAGCTGGCGTCGGCGGTAACGAGCAGGGTGATTTGCTGTTGGCGTCGCGCGCGCTGAAGCCGGAACAGGTGGATGCGCGTGAGCCGAAAGGGTTTATTTCCGTCGTCATTAATGGCGAGCAGGTTGCGATGCCGTATTTCGCCATTAAGTCGTAACACGTAGGAACCTAACGTAGCGGCGCAATTTATTGCGCCGCTACGGAATATGCATAATTTGTAAGCAGTAATGAATAGAAATGCATTTAGCAGCGCTTTTTTGGGGTTTATTCCCATTGCAGTCATTTAACACAGAGTTCATTTTGCCAGTGCGGTTATTGGCGGCTTGTAAAATTACAAAAATTTTTCCGGAGTTTTTTTATGAAAATCTTATTGGTAGGAAACCATACCTGTGGAAATCGCGGGGATGGCGCGATTTTACGAGGACTGATTGATTCGCTCAAATCTGCGCGCGCGGATTTGGATATCGATGTCATCAGCCGTTATCCAACAAGCTCTGGCTATTTACTGCAGCAGCACATCCAGCAGGATTCCCTGTTCCTGCACAACAGCAAATCGGGCAAGGGTTTGGTGGGCAGCCTCAAGCGCAAAGTGGCGAACCGTCTGATGCCGGACATCATGATGGCGCACCTGGGCAAAGGCGGTTTATACAAATCGTTCTCGGTGCCACCGCACCTGGCGGCCTTCACCCAAAGCCTCGCGCAATATGATGCAATCATCCAGGTTGGCGGTTCGTTCTTCGTCGACCTGTATGGTGTAACGCAGTTCGACCACGCGCTCTGTGCGCTGATGGCGAAAAAGCCGCTGCATATGGTTGGCCACTCGGTAGGACCGTTTGAAAACCCGCGCGTTAATGCGCTGGCAAACTTTGTGTTCGATCGCGTCGACAGCCTGGTGCTGCGCGAAGAGGTGAGCCACGATCGACTGAAACAAGATGGTGTGACCACCAGCAAAGTGAAGAAGGGCGTTGATACCGCGTTCCTGGTGCAGGCGCGTGAAGTGGCGAATCCTAGCCATAACCTGCTGCACTGGCAGGCGATTATCAGCGCGCGTAAAACCATTGCGATTACCGTGCGTGAACTGGCGCCGTTCGATAAACGTCTCGGCGTGACGCAGAAAGAGTATGAAGCTGCCTTTGGCCGCGTGATCAACGCGATGATTGCCGAAGGTTATCAGGTGGTTGCGTTTTCTACCTGTACCGGTATCGACAGCTACGCGAAAGACGACCGCATGGTGGCGCTGACGCTGCGCGATCATGTCGAGCATCCCGAGCATTACCATGTCATCATGGACGAGTTCAACGACCTCGAACTCGGCATCCTGCTCAGCCATTGTCATCTGACCATTGGTACCCGCCTGCACTCCGCCATCATCTCCATGAACTTTGGTACGCCAGCCGTGGCCATCAACTACGAGCACAAATCGCTCGGCGTGATGAAACAGCTCGGCCTGCCGCAGATGGCCACCGATGTGCAGAGCCTGATGGACGGTTCACTCATCGACAAAGTGCAGACGGTGCTGGCCGACTACGACAACGTGAAACACAAAGTTGATACCGCGGTGGCGCAGGAGCGTGAGATTGGTAACCGCATTACAGCAGAAATTCTCAACGTCCTGGGGTGAAGTGATGAAGCTGACCTTTTTCACCATGCGTTTTCCTGTTGCCTCTGAGACGTTTGTGCTCAATCAGGTGACGCATTTCATCGACGCAGGCTACGACGTGGAGATTATCTCCGTGTTTCCAGGCGATATGATCAATCGCCACGCTGCGTTCGATGACTACAATTTGGCAGCGAAAACCCACTATTTACTGCCGGAAGAGAAAGTATCCAACCTCGATAAGTTAACGCAGCGTATCGGCTTGATACTGCCAAAAATCACCAAAGGCGCGCTACTTAAGTCGCTGAATGTTCGTCGCTATGGCGCACAGGCCAGCAAACTGCTGCTGCCGGCCATTGTCGCCAACACCAAACAGCCTTATACCGCTGATGTATTTCTGGTGCACTTCGGCTATGCCGGCGCGCTGGCCAACAAGTTGCGCGAACTCGGCGTGTTGAAAGGCAAGCAGGCGACGGTGTTCCACGGCGCGGATATTTCGCGTCGCCACATCCTCGAAGAGCACAAGCTCGACTACATCAACCTGTTCAAACAGAGCGAGTTGATGCTGCCTATCAGCCACTTGTGGGAGAACAAGCTGATTGAGATGGGTTGTCCGCGTGAGAAGGTACGCGTGACACGCATGGGCATCGAGCCGGAGAAGTTTAACTTCCGTCCGCGTGAAGCGTTCCATCAACCGCTGCGCATCGTTTCCGTCGCGCGTCTGACCGAGAAGAAAGGGCTGGATGTGGCAGTGAAAGCCAGCGAAATCCTGCGCAATAACGGTGGCCAGTTCCAGTTCACCATCATCGGTAACGGCGAGCAGGATGGCATGATGCGCGAGCATATTGCGCGCGCCGGATTGCAGGAGTTCGTCACCATGCCGGGCTTTAAGCCACAGGATGAGATTCGTCAGGCGTTGAACGAGGCGGATATCTTCCTGCTGCCGTCCAAAACCGCGGCGGATGGCGATATGGAAGGCATTCCGGTGGCGCTGATGGAAGCGATGGCGGTGGGTTTACCGGTTGTGTCTACTTATCACAGCGGCATTCCTGAGCTGATTGAGAATGACGTCAGCGGCTGGCTGGTGGCGGAAAACGATCCGGACGAGCTGGCGGCCACGCTGCTGCGTCTGTCGCGCGGTGATGTGGATGTGGCACCGGTGGTCGCGGCAGCGCGGCAGAAAGTCGAAACTGAGTTCAATCAGCACATCGCTTACGGCGAGCTGGCGAAAATTCTGGAGCGCATGGTGTGAGCGGATTAAAAAAACAGGCCGTTTGGCTGTTTGGTAGTACCTGTTTTGCCGCATTGCTTCAGGTGTTACAGCTCGCCGTACTGGCGCGCAAACTCGAAACGCACGAGCTGGGTTTACTGGCGATCATCAATGCGATTCTGGCGGTGGCGACAGTGCTGCAGGATATGGGCATGAGCAGCTACATCGTGCATCGGCAGGATATTAATCGCCGCGAGCAGAGCACCATTTACTGGGTGAACGTCTCGCTCAGTTTCTGTACCGGCTTAATTATGCTGGCGATCGCTTATCCGGTGGCGTGGTTCTATCACCTGCCGGAACTGGTGGGTTTGATTATGCTCACCAGCCTCAACTTCCTGGTGCTGGGACATCTGTCGCAGTATCAGGCGCACTATGTGAAAACCAAACGCATGGTGACGCTGGCGAAAATTGAGATGGCCACCAAGCTGTTTGCGTTTCTGTGTACCGTCGCGATGCTGTATTACACTTCGTTAACCGTGGCGGCGGCGATTCTTGGCCTGTTCATCAACGCCTTCACGCGTATTCTCTGCATGATCTATTTCGGCGAGAAGGCGTGGCGTCCAACCTGGGAATTCGACGGCAAAACCTTCGTTAGCGCGGTACGTTACGGCGTGTATCAGCTCGGTTCGCAAACAATTAACCAGCTGCGCACCCAGGCGGATGCGCTGATCGTCGGCAAAGTGATGGGCGCCGAGATGTTGGGGATCTACTCGCTGGCAAAAGAATTGATCCTGCAACCGCTGAAACTGGTTTCGCCGGTGATTAACCGCCTGGCGCTGCCGCGTTTTGCTGAGAAGCAGCACGATCCTGAGCAACTGAAAAAGCTGTTCCTGAAGGGCACCTTCGTCATCATGCTGTTCAGCAGCGTGATGTATCTGGCGATTGGCATTCTGTCACCGGTGATTGTGCGCGTGCTGTACGGTCCTGCACATGAGCAGGTTTACCATCTGATTCCGCTGATGCTGTTGTTTGGCATGCTGCGTCCGATGGGCGGCTTAACCGGTGCGATCTCACAGGCTAACGGGCGCACCAACGTTGAGTTTTACTGGAATATTGTTGCCAGCCTGGTGGTGGTGGCCGTGCTGGCGACCACCTACATCTGGCCGAACGTGCTGTATGTGGCGCTGACGCTGTCGATCTCGCAGGTGCTGATCTCGGCCTTTGCACATCCATTCTTCATCAAACCGGTGATTGGCATCCGCTTTATGCCGTATGCGCGCCAGTGGGTTTCGGTGTCGGTGGTGTTTGTTGGTCTGATGATGCTGGTAAATCATTTCAATCTGTTCGTCATGCCGGAATGGTTTGAAGGCATGCTGTAATTGTGTCGTGGTCACCCAGGCGGGTGACCCTGCCATCTTCCCAGGGTTCGCATTAGTGCGAACCCTGTTCATTTCCGCAGGACTATTTTCTCACCTCACTATTCTGAAAATCTCTGGTCTCACTCGTCGCAATGTTGACCCAATCCTTCCACTGTTTTTCAGCAGTTTAGCGTAGCCGATTGCCTGGTAAATCAAGCTGCAGTTGAAGGGGGAATTGGCGTTTTTTGATGGCGCGACAGAGAGTTAGTGCCGGTTTTTCAGATTAAGATTATACTTGCTCGACCGGCCGATCCTGCATAATCGACCTCACGCATTCACTTCATGAAATGGAATAAATATGACCAAGCTTAAAGCAGTAATCCCCGTTGCAGGTCTCGGTATGCATATGCTTCCTGCGACCAAAGCCATTCCGAAAGAGATGCTGCCAATCGTCGATAAACCAATGATTCAATACATTGTTGACGAATGCGTCGCGGCGGGCATCAAGGAGATTGTGCTGGTCACCCATGCTTCCAAAAATGCAGTGGAAAACCACTTCGATACCACTTACGAGCTGGAAGCGCTGCTCGAAGCGCGCGTTAAGCGTCAGCTGCTGAGCGAAGTACAGTCAATCTGTCCGCCAGGCGTGACCATTATGAACGTGCGTCAGGCCAACCCGCTGGGTCTGGGCCACTCTGTTTTGTGCGCGCGTCCGATGATCGGCGATAACCCGTTTGTCGTGGTGCTGCCAGACGTGCTGCTGGATGATTCAACCGCTGACCACCTGCGTTATAACCTCGCATCGATGGTTGCTCGCTTCGAAGATACCGGCCACAGCCAGGTGCTGGCGAAACACATGCCGGGTGCAGACCTGACCGAATACGGCGTGCTGACCACTGAAGAGCCAATTGATAACCCAGGCGACATCAGCACCATCACCAGCTTTGTTGAGAAGCCAGAAGCCGGTTCAACCGATTCTGATCTGACTGCCGTGGGTCGTTACGTGCTCTCTGCGGATATCTGGGAAGAGCTGGAGCGCACTGAGCCGGGCGCATGGGGTCGTATCCAGCTGACGGATGCCATCGCATCGCTCAGCAAGAAGAAGCCGGTAGATGTGCAACTGCTGACCGGTACCAGCTATGACTGTGGCCGTAAACTGGGTTACATGCAGGCCTTCGTCTCTTATGGCTTACGTAACAACGCACAGGGCCGTGATTTCCGCGAATCTATTCAGAAAATCCTGGCGAAATAAGCTTCCTCATTCTCTACCGCGCCATTCGCGCGGTTTAAAGGAGTACACATGGCTATTTTGGTAACGGGCGGGGCAGGTTACATCGGCTCCCATACGGTGCTGGCGCTGTTAGAGCGCGGCGACGACGTTGTGGTCCTGGATAACCTTTGCAATGCTTCCCGCGAAGCCATTAACCGCGTGGAAAAGTTGTCGGGCAAGAAAGCGGTGTTCGTTGAAGGCGATATTCGCGATCGTGCGTGTCTGCGTGACTTGTTTGCCAGCAACGATATCAGTGCCGTGATTCACTTCGCCGCGCTGAAAGCCGTGGGCGAATCCACGCGCATGCCGCTGGAATACTACGAAAACAACGTAGCGGGCACCGTGGTGCTGCTGGAAGAGATGCGCGCTGCTGGCGTGTGGAACTTCATCTTCAGCTCTTCTGCTACCGTGTATGGTGCAGATGCGCCGGTACCTTACGTGGAAACCACGCCAATCGGCGGCACCACCAGCCCGTACGGCACCTCAAAGCTGATGATCGAATTCGTGATGCGCGACTTCGCTAAAGCGGATCCGAACTTCAAAGCCATCGCGCTGCGCTACTTCAACCCGGTTGGCGCGCATGAATCTGGCGAAATCGGTGAAGACCCAACCGGCATCCCGAACAACCTGCTGCCGTACATCGCACAGGTGGCGATTGGCCGTCTGGAAAAGCTGGGCGTGTTTGGCGACGATTACGACACGCCGGATGGCACCGCTCAGCGCGATTACATCCACGTTGTCGACCTGGCAGAAGGGCACCTGAAGGCGCTCGATCACCTGGCTAAAGTTGAAGGCTACAAAGCTTACAACCTTGGCGGCGGCGTTGGTTTCTCGGTGCTGGAGATGATCAAGGCGTTTGAGAAAGCCTCTGGCAAGCCGATTCCGTTTGAGTTCAAACCGCGCCGTGACGGCGACTTGCCTGCGTTCTGGGCCGATGCAACTCTGGCGAACAATGAGCTGGATTGGCGGGTTACACGTGGGATCGACGCGATGATGCGCGATACGTGGAACTGGCAGTCGAAGAATCCGAACGGGTTTGAGTAACACTATTGCGGGCCCTGGCGCCCGCATTTTCCCTACATCTCGTCTGAAACACCACATCTCAGCTTTCGTCAAAATCTGATTGAGTTGAATTATTGACTCAACAAACATCATCTCCGACCCAAAGCGGTCAATACTTAAACTAACACCCCCGGAAAATCTGTAATTTGTTCGTCATTAAAGTTGACGAGTGGTAGAATTCTTGAGTGCGGCTCCAAACAATACACATGTTGAAGGCTGTAATAAAATACAGTTATAGATCACGATAGCAGTGTGTGGAGGGATAGTTCATCACTAGATTTTGCTTTGTATTTCAGCTATGTGGGAGCTGTGACCCAGGGGCGGTAGCGTGTTATTTTAAGTTAAATGAAACTAACAATATTTAGCTTAAATAATAAGAACAAAAAGATCGGGTAGGTATATTCTGGAGTTAATGTGTGTCAATTTTAGGCATTAGTTGAAGAAAGCTTAAAGTTCATTTTAATTGTGAGTTTTTATCACTCTAAAACTAAAACTAAAACTAAAACTAAAGCTAAAGCTAAAGCTAAAGCTAAAACTAAAACTAAAACTAAAACTAAAACTAAAACTAAAACTAAAACTAAAAGTATAATAAGTTAGATTTGTTTTTTTTGGATTGTACTTTTCGGATTACAAGTGATTTAAAATGATATATCAAAACTAACAGTAAAGAATATACAAAAAGAATTTTATGTGATGTAAATATTAATCTAGGTCGGATTAATTATGTTTTATATGATGTTTCTCATTAATAATTTCTGAATATATGTAACCATTACTATAAATGAGGTTGAAATGACGAGAGTAATAACATTTGGAACATTTGATGTTTTCCATATCGGACATGTCAATATTTTAGAAAGAGCAGCGCAATATGGCGAAGAGTTAATAGTCGGAGTTTCATCAGACAAGTTGAACTTTAGTAAGAAAAATAAGTTGCCAATTTATTCAGAAGCAGATCGAGTTAAAATAATTGAGTGCATTAAGTTTGTAAGCGAAGTTTTTATTGAAGAGTCGCTAGAAGAAAAATTAGATTATATTAGAAAGTATAAAGCAGATGTTTTAGTTATGGGTGATGATTGGGAGGGCCGGTTTGATTGGGTAAAGGATGAATGCAGAGTAGTATACTTGCCTAGAACGCCATCAATTTCAACAACTGAAATCATAGAAGTCGTTAGGTCAGGAAGAAAATGATTCTAAAAAAAAGAATGGTCAGGTTAGTCAAACGGGTCCTGTCTTTAATTAATTATTTAATTCCCAAAAACAATACTAAAGTTGTATTTAAAAGCAGACCTGATTTTAGCGGGAATGCACGTGCGCTCTATGAATATATTAATATTAATCATAAGGATAAATATAAACTCGTATGGATTACTGACGGTAGTACGAAATTACCTATTGATGCCACGGTAGTAAATAGTGGTTCATTATCTGCATTAAAAGAATATGTTACGGCTAAGTATATTGTCACAACTCATAATGAAATGATTGGTATTAAGAGTGCTAATCAAAGTTATATAAGTTTATGGCATGGTATGCCTTTGAAGAAAATATGCTACTTAGGTGAATATGATCATGAAGGAATGGAGGATTACTCTTCTTATCGTATTGCTTCATCTGAATTAATGAGATCAATTATATCAGCATGCTTTAGGGAAAAAGCTAATAATGTATTCATTACGGGACAGCCCAGGAATGATTATCTTTTTGATATGATTAAATCAAATGGTATATTTGAAAGTATAAACAAAAACAAAAAAATCATACTTTATATGCCAACATTTCGTGAGAATCAAGAGGCGTTAAATTACTCTGATGGAAAGGGAATTAATTGTGATAATTTTTTGAGAGTCGATGATTTTGAATTAGAAATTATTAATCGATTTTTAATGGAAAACAATGCTCATCTTGTTATTAAATTACACCCATACGAGGAAAAAGCTTTAGTCAACATTGATTTTGGTACAAACATCACCTTAATGACGACCTCAATATTAAGAAAACATGATATGGACGTAAATCATTTAATGGCACGAGCTAATATACTTATTAGCGATTACTCGTCTGCCTATTTTGATTTCATGATGTTAAATAGACCAATGGTATTCTTAATACCAGACGTAGAGGCATATAGTTCAAGCCGCGGCGGTTTTACATTGGAACCGGTTAGTTTTTGGATGCCTGGAGCTCATGTGGATACCTTGCATGCACTATTAGATGAACTAGATAAATTATTATCTGGAAATGACAGGTTTGAATATAAAAGAAAAGAAATATGCGAAATAATAAATCTTCATAAGGATAAGAATAATAGTGAAAGAGTATTTAGGCAATTCTTCAAGTAGTATGGAACTCCACTTCCTTCTTGGTGATGTATCATCCAAAGGTGGTATAGAAAGAGTAACAATAACTCTGGCAAATGCTCTGTCATCCATATACCCAGTGAAGATTATAAGCCTTTATCAATCAAATGAGAGTCTGCCGTTTAAAATTTCAGATAAAGTTACTTTAGAAGTAATCAGTAATAATTATGAAGTAAGTATGTTTAATAGGAATTTTAATCTTTTTAAAGGTTTGTGCTTCGATTTAATTTATATTAAAAATAAAAGTAAAAAAATAAAGGAAACAAAAAAATCAAATCAAGTGATAGCAATATCTTCCGACGTAAAAATGTCTGTTCTCGCAAATAAAAGCGGCTATAAAAATATAATAGCAATAGAGCATTTTGAGTATGATGTAATTAGTCCAGTTCTTCGCTTAGTAAGAAAATTTCTTTATAAAAAGATTCAGGCTGTGGTTAGTTTGACGAGTGAAGATGAAGGGAAGTATAAATGGTTACCAACCGGCAAACACTTTGTCATTGCAAATATTGTTGAACAACCAATAAGTGTTTGTGAATTTGATAGTCGAAGTAAAACTGTTTTAGCGGTAGGTCGGTTAACGTATCAGAAAGGATTTGACTTACTGATAGAAGCCTGGAGATATATTAATTTACCTGGGTGGACGTTAAAAATAGTAGGTGATGGTGAAGAATATGAAAAGTTATCGTTGTATATAAAAGAACATGATTTGCAAAACATACAAATATTACCTTTCACAAACAACATAAGTAAATATTATAATGACTCAAGGGTTTTTGTATTAAGTTCTAGATATGAGGGGCTGGGAATGGTGCTAGTTGAGGCGCTTTCGTATGGTCTGGCATGTATCAGTTTTAACTGTCCTGCGGGACCGAAAACAATACTTAATCAAGGTAATGGTATTTTGGTTGAGCCAGAAAATGTTAAAATTCTTGCAAATGAAATGACCCGGCTCATGTTGGATAAAGAACTGCAGAAAAAAATGAGTGAATTGGGTCCATCAAGTATAAATAGATTTAAATCTGATGTCATTATTGCACAATGGATGCAGTTAATTAAGGGGGCACGGAATGAATGAGTATGATTTAATAATAATTACAAATGTACCAGCATTTTATAAAGTTAATCTATTTGAAGAAATATCAAAAAAAATAAAAATAAAAGTTTTTTTTATCTCAAAATCATCAAAAATAAGGAATGATGATTTTTACAATTACAATATGAAATTTGATCATGAATTCTTAAGCGAAGCTTGTTATGAAGAACGAAATGCACTTAAGGTTTTTTTTAAAGTTTGGCGTGAGATTAGAAAAATTCGCTATAAAAGAATACTTTTCCCTGGATGGGAAATAAAAGAGCTTTTTTTTATATCGCTACTTACTGAATTAAAAAAAAATGCTGTTGCTATCGAAAGTAGTATCAATGAAAGTAATGTTAAAGGTAGTGTTGGTTTATTAAAACGAATTTATTTAAATAGAATGAGTTATGCTTACCCTTCAGGTTTTTTACAAAATGAAATTTTAAAAAGCATGAGCTTTCGTGGCCAGGTTTTTTATACACATGGGGTAGGGATAGCTAATAAGGTATTTCCCCGAAAAGGAATATGTAAAGATAACCTTGTTCATAAATTAAATTATGTTTATGTAGGTCGACTTTCGGAGGAAAAAAATTTACATTTACTTGTTGAGGTTTTCAACGAGCTAAATTTACCATTAACTATTGTAGGTGATGGACCTCAAGAAAAAGAGTTAAAAAAAATTGCTAAGGGAAATATAAATTTCAAAGGTTATATTCACAATAATAAGTTGCGTACTTTACTTGATGAATGTGATGTTTTTGTTTTGCCCTCAATATCAGAACCGTGGGGGTTAGTGGTTGAAGAAGCTTTGTCTGCAGGATTACCTGTAATTGTGAGCGATCGGGTAGGATGCCATAAAGATTTGATAAATAATAAAAATGGGATTGTATTTAAATCTCACGATGCTAAAGATTTAAAGTTTGCGATATCTAAAATGGAAGAAGATTATCCAAAGCTTAGAAATGGGGTCTTTGAGCATAACGTAGAAAATAATAGTGCTATTCAAATTAACTCTTATGTGGATTCACTTAAGAATATATGAAAAATAAAACAATTCGTGACTTTGCTAACTATGCGTTGGGTGATTTATTTGTAAAAGGATTTTTATTTATTTCACTACCATTGCTTTCGAGAGTTCTTAGCCCAGAAGAATATGGCAAGTTATCAATAATAAACACAGCAATAATGATAGTTTATGTTTTTGTCAGCCTTAACCTTCAAAATGCAATTACAAATAGATATATGCTTGTTTCAGAAGGGTTTGGTGACTATTTTAAGACTATCATTGTGTTCCTATTTCCTTTTCAAATAATAATTTTATTGCTTAGCCCATTGTTATCCAATCCCATTTCATTAATTTTGGGCATTGATCCAAAAGATTTTATCTGGGTAATAGTTATTTGCATGATGCTTAGTTATTTATACATATATACATGTTATTTGCAGGCATCAAGGCAAAGCAGTGCGTATGTTAAAATAAATATGATATCGAAAATATCAGAGATTTTTTTGATTTTTATTTTTGCATATGTCATGACACAACAGCAATATATGTCCAAAATATATGCTCAACTAGTTGTGACCAGTTTTATTTTGATTTGTCTATTTAGGCGGCTTAGGGATTTAAGTATTGGTGTTTTTAAAATAAAATATCTAAAAGAAGCATTAGTATTCTCAATACCGTTGATTATACACGTTCTTTCTAACTCATTGCTTTCACAGGCTGACAGAATCATTATTAATAATATTCTTGGGGCATCGGCAGCTGGTATATATTCATTTGCATACAATCTTGGGGCCGGTATTCTGGTCTTAATCATGGCATGGAATTCTTCATGGCAACCAAGATTATATAAGTGTATAGAAAAAAAAGATACATCGACTATTTTACAAATTACTAAGGCAAGCACAATAATCATTTTTGTCATTAGTACTATTGTAATATTGTTTTCAAAAGAAATGATATTAATATTTGCAGATAAGACGTATTATTCGGGTGCTGATGTTCTGCCTGTAATTATTATAGGTAATTCTTTGATTCATCTATACTTGATATTTGTTAATTTCATATTTTATAAGAAAAGAACGATAATAATTTCGATAGCAACGTTGATTGCCGTTATGATAAATATAGGCTTTAATTATTTACTTATACCTATGTTTGGGATCATTGGTTCAGCATGGGCCACGGTATTTTCATATTTGATATTAACATTATTACATTATGTATCATCTAAATATATAACAGCGAATAACTTAATAAGTTTTAAGTTTGTTGTTTATTATTTTTTAGGTTTAATTATGGTGTATTATCTTACAAAATATATTGAATTAAATATGTCAGTTTTACAATCGGTCTTTGTTAAAATTTGTATTGCATTAGTATCTATCGCTCTCTTATTCAAAATGAAGCTGCATCATAAATTAAGTGATTAATAATGGTTGAATACTATCTGTTTTTAATTTTGATAATATGTTTAATTCTATTAGATGTTCTTAGTCGTTCTCATAAAAAAAATTTAATATTTATTTCAGCTATAATCATCTTTGTGTTTTTGGGATTGCGATATAAAATTGGTGTCGATTGGCTGTTTTATTATGATGATTATCGAGGTGTAAAAAACACCCTAGCTATTGAGCCTGGTTATAAGATGATTTCGTGGTTAAGTAGTTTATTGCTTAACTTTTGGGTTTTTGTTTCAATGATTACATTGGCTATTGTGATATCAATTGCACGTTTTGCTCATCGATTTTCACCATATCCTGTTTTAGTTTTTGGCAGTTATTTTATTATTTCTTTCGGTTTTAATGTTGAAGCGTTACGCCAAATATTAGCAGTTGCATTGTTTTATATAGCAATTTATGATTATTTGAAGGGGCGAAGGTACTTATTTTATCTATGGTGTGTTATCGGTTCTGTACTTCACATCTCTCTTCTGCCATTGATTGTACTTCCATTGTTTATTTCAAACTGTTTTTTGAAAGTTGGAAGGGGATTGTTTTTATTAGGAGTCTTACTTACTTTCATCAATATCTACCCAGTGAAAGAACTTATTAATATTGGTAATGTGTTAATAGGAGGTCCATATTTCTCTAAGATCGCATGGTATGCCCTCAATAATAATGAAAATAGTGGCATCACTTTTAACTTACTTTTTAAAATAATAATTTACATTTATTTTATTTATAACAGAAATAAAATATTAACTTATTGTCAGGCCAAGGAAATTAGTTTTTCCACTATTAAAACTTTAGATGTTATGTTTTTAACTATGTTATTAGTGGATATCTATTTCTTACCATTTGGTACAATATCATCACGCTATGATGAGTATTTCGTACCCGCAATGCTTATATGCTTTAGCTATTCGTTAAAAGTTAATAATATTTATGCTAATAGGATAATCATCGGTTCAACTTTTATTGCAATATTAAGCGTCAGTTTCATACGTTTCACTATGAATGAATATTTCCGGGAGCAATATACCCCATACGCAAATTCTATAATACAAATATTCTCCAATAGCACTGATGACGCGGCACGTGCCAAAGCCGTTTACTTACATTGGAAGTTGAGTAATCAATAATGCTTATGATCAACGCAAGTAACTTATATGTCGGAGGGGGCATGCAGGTTGGCATGTCAGTAATTGAAGAGTTCACTTTAATGGATTTGGATTTTATCGCTGCCGTTTCCCCACCAATATATTCTCAACTTACTGAATCGGCAAAAAAGAAGTGCCTGATTATTAAAAAAACGCCTTCAGGTTTATTTAATTTCTCGTCGCGTAAGTTGCTAAATAAAATGGTTCAAGAGTATAATATCGATGCTGTTTTTACAGTATTTGGCCCAAGTTACTGGACACCTAAAGTTAAAAACCACACGGTAGGTTTTGCATTACCTTGGCTAATATATAATTCCTCGCAAGTTTTCAAAAAATTAACTTTAATCCAAAAAGTAAAAAAAATAATTCTTAAATATTTGCAGCCCTATTATTATAGACTGAATGCAACAAAAATAGTGGTTGAAACTAATGATGTGAAAGAACATTTGTATAGCAAGTTAGGTTTTGAAATGAATAAGGTGTTTGTTGTATCCAACTCTGTAAGTTCTTATTTCACCCGCGATTACGTTCTTGATGAGAAAATCATTGAACGGTTGCCAAAGAAAATTGCAGGGGATATTTGGCTTTTAACGGTTTCATACAATTATCCACATAAAAACCTTAGTGTTATATTTGATTTATTAGAGCTTTTACCAAATAATTATAAGTTCGTATTAACGTTGGAAAAATCTTTTATTGAAGGTCTAAGCGAAGAAAAAAAATCCAGGTTTATATTGGTCGGCAATGTAGAAAACAAACAATGCCCAGCATTATATTCTTACTCAGATGCTGTTTTATTACCTACCTTATTAGAATGTTTTAGTGCTTCTTATATTGAGGCAGGAATCATGAGAAAACCGATTTTTACTTCCAATCGCGGTTTTTCAAAAACGATTTGTGGAGAGGGGGCGTTTTATTTTAATCCGCTAGATCCAAAAGATATGGCTACTACGATCACTGCCGCTTTTGAAAAACCAGACCAAATTATAAGTAAATGCAATCTCATGTTTGATGTCCACAAAAAACTACCTGATGCTAAACAACGAGCGGAGATGTATCTCAAAATCATTTCAGAAAAATAGCGTCATAACACAGTTGGTTAGCTGATCGCGAATACGATGATTTAAATTGAAATAAGCATACATTTTAAAATTTTAGTAATAGGTGAGAGTCTATATGTTTAAGTCGAAAGTGTTATTGATTACTGGTGGGACGGGTTCGTTTGGTAATGCGGTATTAAAGCGATTTTTGGATACAGATATTGGTGAAATTCGTATATTTAGTCGTGATGAGAAAAAACAAGATGATATGCGGAAAAAATATAACAGCAGTAAGCTTAAGTTTTATCTGGGTGATGTTCGTGACGAAAAAAGTATAGCAGCAGCTATAAGAGGAGTTGATTATGTTTTTCATGCTGCTGCCCTTAAGCAAGTCCCTTCCTGTGAATTTCACCCAATGCAAGCTGTGCGCACTAATGTTTTAGGTACAGAAAATGTTCTAAATTGTGCTATTTCAGCTGGTGTTAAACGTGTAGTTTGTTTAAGCACAGATAAGGCCGTATATCCTATTAATGCTATGGGCATTAGTAAGGCTATGATGGAAAAAGTTATGGTTGCGGCTAGTCGTAATCTTGAAGGAACAGATACCGTCATTTGCGGTACGCGTTATGGGAATGTGATGGCCTCAAGAGGGTCTGTAATTCCACTATTTGTACAACAAGTACAGCAGGGGAAGACAATAACCATTACTGAACCGAGCATGACTCGCTTCATGATGACTTTAGCCGATGCTGTTGATTTAGTGCTTTATGCATTCGAACATGGTAATAACGGGGACATTTTTGTACAGAAAGCGCCTGCTGCAACAGTTGAAACACTCACCAAAGCAATTTTGAATTTAATGCATAAGCCGGAACATCAGGTAAGTATTATTGGATCGCGCCATGGAGAAAAGTTATTTGAGTCGTTACTAGGCAAGGAAGAGCGAGCTTGTGCGGAAGATATGGGGGATTATTTCCGAGTTCCTGCCGATACACGAGATTTGAACTATGCAAAATTCGTTGAAGAAGGCGAGCAAAAAATGACGGATGCACTTTGTGGTGAAGAGTACAACTCTCATAATACGCAGCGTTTGGATGTTGAAGGTATGACCAAACTACTATTGAAACTTGAATTCATGCGTAAAATTACACTCGGCGAACACGCGGACCCGGAGGAATAATCAGTGAAAGTTCTGATTACAGGTTCTGAAGGTTTTATCGGTAAAAACCTGTCTCTTCGTCTCGCTGAAACAAAGCAAGTTACCGTTGTCACTTTCAGTCGTGAACAAAATGATCAAGAATTATTATCATTATTGCAGGACGTAGACTTTGTTTTTCACCTCGCAGGAATTAATCGACCGCAAAATCCTGACGAATTTATTGTTGGTAATGTTGGCCTTGCAAAAAGCTTGCATTCATATTTAGCAACTATTGCTGAAACAACAGGACGTAAAATCCCATTGTTATTCGCTTCTTCAATACATGCAGAGGTGGATACTCCTTACGGCCGTTCGAAACGAGAAGCAGAAAATATATTGTTACAGCTAAGAGAAGAATTTGAAATTCCTATCTATATCTGTCGTCTTCCTGGTGTTTTTGGTAAATGGGCTAAGCCTAATTATAATTCAGTTGTTGCAACATTCTGTCATAACATTGTAAACGATCTGCCTTTAAAAATTGACAAAAGTGCGCATGCCCTTAATTTAGTTTATATAGATGATGTGATATCAGTTTTTCTTAAAACTATGAATGGCGAAAATGAAGTTAGTGATAATTTGTTTTTAGATATACATCCCATCTACTCTACGACAGTAGGGAAACTTGCGGATACTCTTAATAAATTTAAGCACAGTCGCGAAACACTTATTACTGAACAAGTTGGAACTGGATTTCTAAGAGCCCTATATTCTACTTATGTCAGTTACCTTCCTGCAGAAAAATTTTCTTATTCTATTAAGGAGCACGAGGATGATCGGGGGCGCTTTGTTGAAGTCTTAAAAACAGATATTTCAGGGCAGATATCATATTTTACTGCACATCCTGGTGTGACTCGCGGCGGTCACTACCATCATAGTAAAACTGAAAAATTCCTAGTTGTTCAAGGTACGGCTAAATTTAGATTTCGTCATTTAATTACAAATGAATATTACGAATTAACCACTAGTAAAACTCACTCAATGATAGTGGAGACTATACCTGGTTGGTCTCATGATGTGACAAATATCGGTGATGATGAATTAATTGCAATCGTATGGGCTAATGAAAATTTTGATCCTCAAAATCCGGATACAATAGCTTCTTCGTTATAAGAGACCCTTATGAAAAAATTAAAAATAGTCTCAGTGGTAGGCACTCGCCCGGAAATTATTAGACTTTCCCGCGTTCTTGCTAAACTGGATTTATATTGTGATCATATCTTAGTCCATACTGGACAAAATTATGATTACGAGTTAAACGAAGTTTTTTTCAATGATTTAAATGTCAGAAAACCCGATTATTTTCTAAATGCTGCGGGTAAAAATGCAGCTGAAACTATTGGGCAGGTTATTATTAAAGTCGATGAGGTTTTTGCTGAAGTTGAACCTGAAGCCATGCTGGTTTTAGGCGATACAAACTCATGTATTTCAGCTATCGCTGCGAAACGTCGTAAAATTCCTATTTTTCACATGGAAGCGGGTAATAGATGTTTCGATCAGCGCGTCCCCGAAGAGACTAATCGTCGAATAGTTGATCACACGGCAGATGTGAATTTAACGTATAGTGACATTGCCAGAGAATACCTCCTCGCAGAGGGATTACCTGCCGATCGTATCATTAAGACTGGCAGCCCGATGTTTGAAGTGTTGAATCATTACATGCCACAAATAGATGGTTCTGATGTACTTAATCGTCTTGGTTTAAAGAAAAACGAATTTTTTGTCGTTAGTGCTCATCGTGAAGAAAATGTTGATGCCCCTATACAATTGGTTAAGCTAGCAGACATTCTTAATACCATTGCGGAGAAATATCAATTACCGGTAATCGTTTCCACGCACCCTCGAACCCGGAATCGTATTGAGCAAAATGGTATTTTATTCCATGAAAACATCCAATTGTTAAAACCATTAGGTTTTCATGATTACAATCATTTGCAAAAAAATGCTCGAGCAGTACTTTCAGATAGTGGAACAATTACGGAAGAGTCATCTATTATGAACTTCCCTGCACTCAATATTCGCGAAGCTCATGAGCGTCCAGAAGGTTTTGAGGAAGCATCAGTAATGATGGTTGGACTCGAAACTGATCGTGTTTTACAAGCTCTCGCGGTATTAGAAACTCAGCCCCGTGGTGAGGAGAGGCTGCTTCGGCAGGTTAATGATTACAGTATGCCAAATGTATCAGATAAGATTGTGCGAATTGTTCACTCCTATACGGATTACATAAAGCGAGTTGTCTGGAAAAAATATTAATGAATTTGGCTTTAATCATCGATGATTATCTACCTGAAAGTACACGTGTCGGCGCAAAGATGTTCCATGAGCTCGCTCTGGAATTTATTAAACGCGGACACCATGTCACTGTTATAACCCCTAAAGCCGAGCAGCATGAAGATCTCGTTATTGATTCTTTAGATGGCGTGGCAGTCTGGCGTTTCAAAAATGGGCCGATTAAAGATGTTAGCTATTTGACTCGTGGTGTAAACGAAACGCTACTATCCCTTCGAGCTTGGAAAGCTGTTCGTCATCTGATTAAAGCCAATACTTTCGACGGAATTGTTTATTATTCTCCATGTGTGTTTTGGGGTGGCTTGGTCAAAAAAATCAAACAACGTTGTCTATGCAGGTCTTATTTGGTATTGCGCGACATGTTTCCCCAGTGGGCAATCGACGCTGGCATGATAAAAAGTGGCTCTCTGATTGAAAAATACTTCCGTCACTTTGAAATGAAGTCATATACTAATGCTGATAACATTGGTGTAATGTCAGAAAACAATCTTACGCTTTTTAATAAAATCAACCCAAATCTCAGGTGTGAAATACTCAGGAATTGGGCTGAAGTCGCACCTTTTAAAACTCGATCTAATGATTATGTCTCAATTCGACAGTCATTAGAACTAACTGATAAAGTCATTTTTTTCTATGGCGGTAATATTGGTCATGCTCAAGATATGGCTAATTTAATGCGCTTAACTCGTAACATGGTGAAATATGAGCAGGCACATTTTTTATATCTTGGGCAGGGTGATGAAGTTTCTTTAATTAATGACCTCGCAAAGGAATGGTCACTTAAAAATTTCACTTATTTGCCTTCGGTAAATCAATCTGTTTTCAAATCTATTCTTTCTGAAGTGGATGTAGGATTGTTTTCCCTTGCTGCTAATCATACTGCTTTCAATTTCCCGGGTAAATTACTAGGCTATATGGTCGAAAGTTTGCCTATTCTCGGGAGTATTAATGCAGGAAATGATTTGGAAGGTGTTGTAAATGATGCTCAAGCAGGTTTCATTCACCTAAATGGCGAAGATGAATTGCTTTTTCAGTCGGCAGTTAAACTATTAGAAGATGTTGAATTACGCAAGTGCAAAGGAATTGCGGCATTCAATCTTTTAAATGAACAGTTTTCGGTTTCTTCTGCTGCAGATATAATTGAACATAGTTTAGAGATTAACAATGAAAATCTTTGATGATGCCACAATTAGTACTATATTCGATAATGCATTGAAGTCTGAAAGAAAACGTTCCCATCTTCTTCTCCATCATTCTCATAAGGACAAGGTGCAAAAATTACTCATTGCTCTTGTTAAAGGAAGCTATGTCGAGCCGCACTATCACGAATTACCCCATCAATGGGAGTTATTCAGTGTATTAGAAGGAGAGCTGGAGATAACTTTATATGATTCGAATGGCGGAATATTAAAGTCGTTTAATGCCGGCCCCAAAACGGGTATTTGTTTAGTTGAATTCCATCCAGGGGATATTCATAGCGTCGAGTGTATCTCGGATCGCGCGTTAATGCTTGAGGTTAAGGAAGGGCCTTTTGACCCTGATTATGCCAAATCATTTCCACAATGGTATTGTGGATAAGTTATTTGGCTATGTTTCCTCTATTCTGGTGCTTGACATTTATCCAAACAAATCGTGCTTAGCATCTTAGGCTATCCAGTGTCATCTTTAGTGGGTTAACATCGAAGTACTTTTGTGCTGCTAATAAAAATGCGCAGCTAACACATCTGACAGGAGTATGTAATGTCTAAGCAACAAATCGGCGTTGTAGGAATGGCTGTAATGGGCCGTAACTTGGCTCTTAACATCGAAAGCCGTGGCTATACCGTTTCAATCTTCAACCGCTCGCGTGAGAAGACCGATGAAGTCATTGCTGAGAATTCAGGCAAAAAACTCGCGCCTTTTTACACTGTTGAAGAGTTCGTTGAATCGCTTGAAAAACCACGTCGCATCTTGTTGATGGTGCAGGCGGGTGAAGCTACAGATAAGACTATTGCTTCTCTGACCCCCCATCTCGATAAAGGTGACATTTTAATCGATGGCGGTAATACCTTCTATAAAGACACTATTCGCCGTAATAAAGAATTGTCAGACCAAGGGTTCAACTTCATTGGCACCGGCGTTTCCGGTGGTGAAGAAGGAGCTTTAAAAGGTCCATCAATCATGCCAGGCGGTCAGAAAGAGGCTTATGAACTTGTCGCACCAATTTTGGATAAGATTGCTGCGCGTGCTGAAGATGGCGAAGCTTGTGTTGCCTATATCGGACCAAATGGTGCTGGCCACTATGTGAAGATGGTGCACAACGGCATTGAATATGGTGATATGCAGCTGATTGCTGAAGCCTATGCTCTGTTGAAAGGTGCATTGGGTTTGAACAACGAAGAGCTGGCTGAAACCTTTACTGACTGGAACAACGGTGAGCTGAGCAGCTATCTGATCGATATCACTAAAGATATCTTCACCAAGAAAGATGAAGATGGAAAATATTTGGTTGATGTCATTCTTGATGAAGCCGCAAATAAAGGTACGGGTAAGTGGACCAGCCAAAGTTCACTGGATTTAGGTGAGCCGCTGTCTCTGATCACCGAATCGGTGTTTGCACGCTACCTCTCTTCATTGAAGTCTCAGCGTGTTGCTGCTTCTAAAGTACTGAGCGGTCCACAAGCTAAAGCCTTCATTGGTGATAAAGCAGAGTTTGTAGAGAAAGTACGTCGTGCTCTGTACTTAGGCAAAATCGTTTCTTACGCTCAGGGCTTCTCTCAGTTACGTGCTGCATCAGAAGAGAACCAGTGGAATCTGCATTATGGCGAAATCGCCAAAATCTTCCGTGCAGGTTGCATTATCCGTGCTCAGTTCCTGCAGAAAATTACTGATGCTTATGCTACAGATGCTGATATCGCAAACTTGTTGCTGGATCCTTATTTCAAGAACATCGCTGATGAATACCAGCAAGCCCTGCGTGATGTCGTGTCTTATGCAATCCAGAATGGTATTCCGACACCTACCTTCTCGGCTGCGATTGCTTATTACGACAGCTATCGCTCGGAAGTTCTGCCAGCCAATCTGATTCAGGCTCAGCGTGACTACTTCGGTGCCCATACTTACAAGCGCATTGATAAAGATGGTGTATTCCACACCGAGTGGTTAGATTAATTATATTAAGCATCTCTCAGTGATGAGAGATGCTTTTTTTACGAGTCTCTTGATTTTTGTGAGTGTTTTTATATATGAAAGAAAGTGAAAGTCTCAATTCTGATAGCTCTATCTCACAGCAAACACTATATAATAATGATAACGAATTCGATTTAATTGAAATTATAGTGCAACTATGGAAAGGTAAGCTAATTATTCTGGCTACCATGGTTCTTACTTTCGCATTGTGTCTTGTCTATCTAAGCGTAGTAAAAGAAAAGTGGACGTCAAAAGCGATAGTGACTCTCCCTTCTGCAGGACAAGTTGCTAATTATAATGCCACACTAAGTACACTTTATGCTCAGAATCCACAGGATAAACCTTCAATTACTGACTTGCAAAATCAGATGTTTACGAGATTTAATTCGTCGATGAGTGCATTATCAGGTTCTCTGGCTAATCTTGAAAAACCCTTAACATTGCGTATTGATCAGGTTAACAAAGGAAGCAATGATTCTCTAGTAATCTCATTTGTTTCGGAAACAGCACGCCAGTCACAAGAACAGTTGACGAAATACATTTCAGCCGTTAATGAAGATGTTGTGAATGATTATGGATTAGATCTTAAAAAAAATCTTAGTGTTAAAGCAAAAGAACTTACTAACATTCTCGATGCGCATAAACAGATTGCTATTAACAAGAAACAACATCGTATTGATGTTATTAATCAGGCATTGAGAATTGCTAGGCAATCTGGAATAAATAAATCGCAACTCAATCAGGCTGAATATTTATCAGATGATACTCTTTACCTTTTAGGTAGTGATGCATTGAATGCAATGATCGTTAATGAAGCGACTAAGCCCTTAGATTTTGACGGCGATTATTATAATGCTGAACGTGCATTGCTGGCAGTAACTCATGTACAGATTCAAACTGATAATTTGCAATCTTTCCGTTACATTGCTAAAGCTGATCTCCCATTAAGACGCGATAGTCCTAAAAAAACGTTAACAGTATTATTCGCGCTTATTCTTGGTGGAGTGTTAGGCTCATCAATTGTTCTTGGTCGAATTATAGTTAGAGGCTATCGTAATCGGCACTAATTATAATCAAACCGGCCTATTAAGGCCGGTTCTTTCACCCTACTAACAACTCCCCACGTCTCCCCGCATTCTCACCAGCCAGCCTAACTACCAACATCCCAGCCGTCACAAACTTGGTTAAATTTCTCGCATATAGTACGCCACCATACTCTGCTACCAGCGGCATCACCTGATCAGTAATTGGATCAACAATCTCTGCCACCACTTCACCGGCCTTGATCCATTCACCCAACTTACGGCGATACAACACCAATCCCGATTGTGCCGCATGGATGTACTCACAACCTGCCAATGCAGTCGCTGGATTGATCAGGGCAGGGGATTCGCCCACTTCACCTGCAATATAGCCGCTCTCAATTAGCGCACTGATGATTGCATCTGCATCCTTCTCCGCCATCTCAGGCGATACATCCGCAACACCACGTAGTTCCAACGTCACCGGCAGTAATCCCCGCGGCATAGGAAACTTATCGCCAAATCGTTTAGCCAGAGTCAACCACGGCTCACAACATGCTTCATCAAATGGCTCACCGCCCGAAATCTGTGCCAGCAATTGCACTTCGCTACCCAGCCAACGCGCCAGTGGTTCAATATCTGGCCATGCGTGCGGCGTGGTATAGAGATGTGGCAACGCATCCCAGTCGCAGTGCAAATCAATCATCAGATCTGCCTGGCTCGCCATGCGCATCAACGTAAAACGCTGAGCATCTAATTCGGTACGCGCTATGCGGTCACGGTAATGACGATCAATAGCATCCCTGATCAACCGTTTATTTTCATATTCGCTTTGGGTAAGTGATTCAGCTAACTCCTCAACCAATGCTTCACCTAACGCTGGAAAGCGGCGGTTAAAGTCTTGTCCCGACAAGGTATGAAAACGGCCCAAATGGCTGCCATGCCAGTGTTGGCCCATCGCCAAAGGATTGGCGACCGGTACTAGCGTGATCTTGGATTTCAGCTGTCCGGCAGACTCAAGCGCCAGCAGCTTCTGCTTCAAATACCACGCCACCGCCATGCCCGGAAGCTCGTCGCCATGCAACGCTGCCTGGATGTAGACGCGTTGCTGCGAATCCGTGCCGAAGTGAAAGCTAACAATTTCGCGTTGCGTGCCCAGTGAGGCGCTGAGTAGAGGATGATGTTGTTGTTGCATAACGCTTTCGATGTCCTTGCTCACGGCACGTTTCAATCGCGCCTTTTTAATCAGATGATTGGAATTATAGTGCCGACTGGAAAAGGGCGGCACAAAAGCCGCCCAAAAGGTTACTGCTGAATGGAGATATCAGTGGCGAAGTACTGTTTCTGGATTTTGTCGAAGGTGCCGTTCTTTTTGATCTCAGCAAAAGCGTTGTCCAGTGCGGTTTTCAGTTCGGCATCGCCTTTACGCAGCCCAATCGCAGTACCCGGACCGATGATCGGATCCTGCACAATCGGGCCCGCCAGTTCAAAGTCTTTACCCTGCGGATGTTTCAGGAAGCCGATTGCAGCCTGCGCAGCGTCAGTAAACACTGCATCAAGTCGGCCAGAAATCAGATCGCTTTCAACCTGTGCCTGGTCGCCATAAGGCACAACCTGCACGCCATGCGGCTGCCATTTTGCGAGAGCGTAACGTTCCTGTACGGTGCCTTGCTCCACGCCCACGGTTTTGCCTTTTAGCGATTCAGCGGTTGGAAGCAGGCCAGAGCCTTTGCGCGCAATCAGCTGCGTATGAGTGTCGTAGAGCGGCACGGTGAAATCGATTTGCTTAAGACGTTCTTCAGTGATGCCCATATCAGACAAAATGGCATCGAACTTACGCGCCTTCAATGCCGGAATCATGCCGTCGAACTGGCTCTCTACCCACACGCATTTGGCTTGCATCTGCGCGCACAGCGCATTGCCGAGATCGATATCAAAACCGACCAGTTTGCCTTGCGGCGTTTTGGATTCGAAAGGAGGATAGGTGGGATCAACCGCGAAACGCACCTGATCAATCTTTGCCTGCGCGCCAAATGCGCAACCGGCCAGCACAGCCAGCGCCAGCATCTGACGCAGGCGGGCGCTAAAACGAGGGTTTGCCATAGTATCTGTCTTCTATCGTTGTATTATTGAGATTGGCAGAGTAACCCGCGGTATCAGTCAAATCAAATTAGGCAATACTTTCAGATTGTTGCAATTGTGTACTGTAAGCATTACCTTGCTAATCTGTGCTATATTCTACATCTAGGTTGGTTTAATTGCGGTGAGTTGCTTAAGCAGGGCAATCATGGTAGAAAAGCCACCGTTCCAATAAGTTCTGCCTTAATTCTGCTTATAAAGACCAGCGATATACTGCAATGAGATCCAAAGCATGACGCTAACACCAAGTAAAATTCTCTTTGTAGCTGAAACGCTGAGCGGTCACGGTGGCATGGAAAACGTGACCAGACAGGTTATTGATCAACTTAACCGCGACAGTCACTTCAACGCTGGACTGTTTCTCTTCGAATCATCTAATAAGATTACGTCCGATAACTGGGCGAATGAGCTGGTATGGGGAAAAAGCCGTCGCTTGACAGGCAATTCTAAAATATACAATTTTATCCACGTCCAGCGGTTGGCAAAATTCATCCGTCAGCATCGGCCCGATCACATCATTGCGCTCAATACTGTCCCCTGCATGCTAGCCCGCAAAGCGCTTAACTACAGCGGCCATAAGGCGACACTCTATTCCTGGATGCACCTTCCACCGAAGCAACGCTATCGCCCACACTATTTGATGTTGGCAGATCAGCATCTTGCAATCAGTGAGGCGATTAAGTCACAGCTGATTGAGCTTGGTGCCCATCCTGAGCACGTACATGTGATATTTAACCCGGTACAAATGGTTAATATTGTGATTCCGCAGCCGCAGACTGCACGTTTCTTGTTTGTGGGGCGGGTGCACTTTGAAGAACAGAAACAGCTGAAAGATCTGTTTGATGCATTACGGCACGTTCGCGGTGACTGGCTATTGGATATTGTGGGTGATGGGGACGATCGCGCGAGATGTGAAGCCTATGCGCAGCAGTTAGGTATCGCAGACAACATACACTGGCATGGCTGGCAGCAAAATGCATGGGATTATATTGCGTCTTATATCAAACAGGTGACAGCCTTAGTATTGACCTCGAACCATGAAGGATTTCCGCTGATCTTGCTGGAAGCGATGGCGCGCGGAATTTTTTGTATTTCTTCTGATTGCGTCAGCGGTCCGTCCGAAATCATTTCATCGGGCGTAAATGGATATCTCTATCCCGTCAATGATGTGGTTCGATTGACCACAATTTTACAATCCATTGTTGAGGGTGAAGTACTGCCAGATGCGCAGAGCATCAAAGACAGTGTGATAGCATTCAACGAGCAAAATTACATGGAAAAACTAACAAATATCATCGATCAGGACGCTCCGATTGAACATAGTTAAACCCAACTTACCTATGGTAGGAAAGGCAGCAACAGTAAATACGATTGTGATCTTACTTTGTTGCACGCTTGCCACTAATTTGTTTACCTACGGTTTCGCGCAGAAAGTATTCTACATTGCTGCTTATCTTTCAGGATTTCTATTTATTTATACGCTTGCCTCGCCATCTAACCGCATGCGGATGAATAGATATATACTTCTGTTATTCTCAGCGCTGTTCATTATGGGGGCGCTACGTTTTGGTTGGGCGGTTTATATCAATGACAATTATGCTAATTTTACTACGCCAACCAATAACATCCTGAATAATTACAGGCTGGGTGGTAAACGACTGATGTTAGCTGCCTTTGTTGTTGCTGTGATTGCTATGTATAACGATGATATTTCAGAAAATACCATTTATATCAGTAAAGCAATGATTTGGCTTGGAGTATCAGTTGCGTTGTTGTTTGGTATACATGAATACTTACAAACTGGAAAACGAATTAAACTCACTGCAGATGGCGCCTCAAGTTCATCTTATATGGTCATGTTTCTTTACTGCACTTATCTGTGGTTATCAATTAAAGACGCAAATCGTAAATGGATTTTTGCTGATGCCTCATTTGCAGTTATCATATTAAGTTTGATTATCTTAAGCGGAACGCGTGTTTCACTATTGGCTTTTATGTTCATTACACTTTGCCAGATTAGCCGCTTTTACGGTCTGCTGGAAATTTTAAGGCCTAAGCGCAATCGGCTGTATGCACTTATTCTCTTTGTTATATTAGCCGGATTGACTAGCGAACGTTGGAAGCAAGGCATCAGTGACATTGAAGATTACAGTAGCAATAGTTCAACATCGGTAGGCGCGCGCGTCGCCATTTGGGACAGCGGAATTCACTTTTTGCCACAACATCTTGGTTTTTCTTCACCAGATGTACGTACGGTAACCGCCAGGGAATATATTGCGCGTGTTCACCCAGGCAATGCCGAGGGTTATGCCAACGTAAAATATAATATGCATAACGAATTTTTGGAGATCGCTACTCTACAAGGTATTTTAGGCGTAGCAATATTCATCTTCTTATATGCTGCGGTACTTATAATCTGGTTCAAGCGCGATGCATTAATGGGTATTTCCATGCCGGTAGCCGCATTGTTCATTATGGGAATGACCGATTCTGTGTTGATCTATTCACCGACATCAATGCTGTTTACTATCGTCGTAGCGTTGTGCACTATTCAGCCCAAGCAGCATAAAGAATAATCTCAAAGGCGCGTGTTATTGCTCCGCAATAATCCGCGCCACGCTTGAACTCCCCGCGCAGATCAATTGGTAATCCGTAATACTCAGCACCACCGATTTCTCCAGCACGCCAGCATTAAAGGCGATTTCGTCATAGCGTTCGAACAGCAGTGGATCGACCACCAGCTGTAAATCCGCATGAAAACTAAACGGCGGAATAGCACCGAACACACAGCCGGTTAACGCATCGACTTCCGCAGGCGAGGCCAGTGAAGCGCGTCGGCCGCCAACCGCAGCTGCCACTTTGCTGAGATCGGCCTGCTGATCGGCCGGTAGCACCGCCAGCACATGCTGTTTAACGCCATTACCTTTCACATGACACACCAGCGCCTTCGCGCCTTGCCCCACTTCGGTGCCACGAATCGCTGCCACCGCTTCACACTTGCCAGTCGCTTCATGCTCAATCACGCGATAGCGCGCCTGATGTTGCTCGAGCAGCGCGAGCAGTTTTTCATGCGTGGTCATGGCTTTCTCCGTGTTGAGTGAGTTGAGTAAGAAGTGCCTGCATCATATGTGTTTGGCGTGGCAGTAAACCGAGTTTTAAACCTAGCGGCTTAAATGCCCGATTCAACGTACTTAACGTAACACTCTCTTTGTCCTGCTCAATATCCGATAACGTGCGGCGGCTAATCCCTGCGAGTGCGGCATAGCGATCCTGGGAAAACCCCAACACTTTTTTGCGCAGGTGCATGAGTAACACGCCTTGGGTGAATTTCTCTTCTATAAACTGCTGCAGCAAATCTAATAACATGGCTTCGCGCTCAAACGGCGACAGGTTTTTGTTCATAATTTCCATCCTGCAATGCGCTCATCCAGGTGGTTAAAGCCGATGCCGGGCATCTCCAATATCGAAGCCGGTACGCCGCGAGCCTTCAGCCGGGCTTTCAATCCTTTCAACTTATTTGCTAGTACGCTTAGCTCTTGCAGGAGGACACTTTCAGATACCAAGTCATTAAGTTGCTGCGCAATAAAATGCCATTGATAATTGCCGCCTTCCTCATACGGCGATCCCCATTGCGTGGTGCGTACCACGCCTTCCGGGTCGGCTTTCATCGGTGCGAAATCATAAACAGGCGCCAGCCACATACAGCCAATTTTCTTCAGAATGGCGCTATTGCGGCCGTGATTATCAGAATTACCAAAGGCGATATTCAGCATGTCGCGTTTCACCCACTCAATAACCATTTCTGCTGTTTGCTTGTTGTTCAATTTCAGCACACGCACCAGACAACGTATAACCTCAAAATGGTTGAGAAAGCTACCCGGCGCTTTTTGCATAATTGAGTAAACGGATTCCAGCCCGTATAGGTTTTTTTTACCGGCGATAAAATCAATATCGAAACGCGGCAGCCAAAGGGAAGGGTAGCGCTCGCCTTCGCACAGCAACATGTGTTGCGTATCGATGGTTGCAACCCCAAGCGCGGTGAGTTCGTGATAGAAATGGTATTCCGCTCGCAGGATGTCGCAATCAATTGGCGTGCGTGCGCCGCGAGGATATTTGACCAGATAAGGTGTGTCTTGATTCAGCTGATCATCTTGCCAGGTATCGATCCACACTTCGCTGTTGCTATTACGACGCAACAGTAATTTTGGTGCTTCACCGCCTGCGCCCGTTGCACCACCGCTTGCCGCGCCCATTTGCTGCGCGTACTCAAGAAAGTCGGTATCCCGTTCAATCGCCCATTCGGCGGGAAAACGTCGGCTTTTCAGTCGGCTGTCTGGCGGCAGTTGCGGCAGTGACTCTTTTATTCTCAGGTTGCCCACAGGCGCGATGGTTCCAGCCTTCAACAGCGTGTAATCTTGCTCGTTCGCAGGTTTACTTTGCAGACCCAGCTGCGTAATCCAGTAACGTCTGCTGGCACCGGCGGGAATGATGTCATCAAGAAAACCAAACCAGGGTTTAGCAAAATGGCTGCCAATCAGCATGACCGGATAGTTGATGCTGCAGCTGGCCATATCGTTGCGGTCTAAATGTTCAACGGCATAGTTGAAGTCGTATGCAAGCAGGGCTTCGCCGTCGCGGCCTTTGAGCGGCGCTTTAAAATCAAGCACCGCGGCATCATGCCAGCATCCATCCAGGTAGATCTGCAGAGTAAGCATGGGAAACCCAAGTTGAGCAGTATATTGCTCAATTCTAGTTTGTTTTGTTTTTTTTGAGAAGCATGCTGCTCAATTTTGGCTTCATCAGCCAATTTTGAGCAGCATATTGCACAATCAGTTATTTATGACGCTTGCGCAGATTATTGATGATGGTACTCAAATCCAGATCCTGATCCTGCAGCAGCACCAGCAGGTGATAAAGCAGGTCCGACGCTTCATTGGTCAACTCGTGACGATCGTTAACCGTAGCCGCCAGCGCGGTTTCCACGCCTTCTTCACCCACTTTCTGGGCAATGCGCTTGGTGCCGCTAGCGTAAAGTTTCGCGGTGTACGAGCTCTCCGGATCGGCGGTTTTGCGCGACGCCAGCAGTTGCTCCAGCTGGTAGAGGAAAGTCCAGTCGGGCGCAGCCGGCGAGAAGCAGCTTGAGGTGCCGAGATGGCAGGTTGGGCCAATCGGATTGGCCAGCACCAGCAGCGTGTCGTTATCGCAATCCGGCGTGATGCTCGCCACTTGCAGGAAGTGGCCCGAGGTTTCGCCTTTGGTCCACAAGCGGTTTTTGGTGCGTGAGAAGAAAGTCACGTTGCCCTCGCTGAGGGTTTTTTGCAGCGCTTCCTCGTTCATATAACCGTGCATCAGCACTTCGCCGGAAACGTTGTGCTGGACGATAACGGGCATCATGCCCGCGGTTTTGACCCAATCCAGCTTGCTCAGTTGTTCTGCAGTTAACACGCGCGAATCTCCACACCGTTGTCGATCAGGAAGTTTTTCAACTCACCGATATTAATAATTTGTTTGTGAAACACTGAAGCGGCCAGCGCGCCATCGACGTTCGCTTGCTCAAAGGCTTCAAGGAAGTGCGGCATGGTGCCCGCGCCACCGGACGCGATCAGCGGCACTTTGCAGACATCGCGCACTTTCTTCAGCTGCACCAGATCATAGCCATTCCGCACGCCATCCTGGTTCATCATGTTGAGAACGATTTCACCCGCACCAAGCTTCTGCACTTCCTGCACCCAATCAAGAGTTTCCCATGTGGTGACTTTGGTGCGCGCTTCGTCGCCGGTGTACTGATTGACGTGATATTTGCCGCTCGCTTCATCAAACCAGGTATCAATGCCCACCACGATGCACTGCACGCCAAAGCGATCGGCCAGGCGCGTAATCAGTGTTGGATCGGCCAATGCCGGTGAGTTGATAGAGATCTTGTCGGCACCGAACTGCAGAATGCGTGCCGCGTCCTCTTCACTTTTGATGCCGCCCGCCACGCAGAAAGGAATATCGATCACTTCCGCCACGCGCGATACCCAGCTTTTGTCCACTACGCGGCCATCCGAAGAGGCGGTGATATCGTAGAACACCAGCTCGTCCGCGCCTTCCTGCGCATAACGCTGCGCCAGCGGCACGATGTCGCCGATGATTTCGTGGTTACGGAACTGAACGCCTTTCACCACTTGCCCGTCACGTACATCAAGACAAGGAATTATCCGTTTTGCCAGCATGCAATCGCCTCCGCCACCGTGAATTTATCTTCCAGTAAAGCGCGACCGACGATCACGCCCTGCGCGCCGCTACCGCGTAACGCCGCGATGTCATCCAGCGAACCTATGCCGCCAGAAGACTGGAAGGCGATGTCCGGGAAGGCCGCAGACACTTCTTTATACAGTTCAACGTTAGAGCCGCTCAGCGTGCCGTCGCGCGAAATATCGGTACACAACACATGCTTGAGGCCCACCGGCTGATACCAGCCAATCACCTCTTCCAGCGTTACGCCGGCCGCTTCCTGCCAGCCGCTGATCGCCACTTCTTTGCGGTTGTTGCCATCAATGCGCACATCTAATGCCAGCACGATGGCGTCCGCGCCAAACTCGTTAAACCAGCTTTTCACCTCTTCCGGTTGCTTCACCGCGGTGGAACCCACCACCACGCGCGTGGCACCCGCGGCCAGCAGCGCCGCTACGTCATCGCGGTTGCGGATGCCGCCGCCAACCTGCACCGGCACGTTCACGCCGCGCAGTAAGCTGGTGAGCAGAGGAATCTGACGTTTGGCCGGATCTTTCGCGCCGGTCAAATCCACCAGATGCAGCACTTCGGCGCCCTGGCGCTCGTAATCCTGTAAGCGCGGCAGCGGATCGCTACCGTAATCGCGCTGCTGGCCGTAATCGCCCTGATGCAGGCGCACCACTTTGCCGTCGATCAAATCTAATGCGGGGATAATCATTACATCTCCAGGAAATTTTTCAGCAGCTGCGCGCCGGCTTTGCCTGAACGCTCGGGGTGGAACTGCACGCCGAAGAAGTTATCTTTCTGCAGGGCAGCGGTGAACGGATGGCCGTAATCGCACTGGGCGATGGTGGCCGCATTCACCGGCATGGCGTAGCTGTGCACGAAGTAGAAGTAGCTGCCATCGGGAATGTCTCGGAACAGATGGTGGCCCGCTTTGGCGGTGATCTGGTTCCAGCCCATGTGCGGCAGTGGTAGATCCTGCGTGTCCATCAGCGTGACCGGCTCATCAACCAGGCCCAGCGTGGTGACGCCACCGTTCTCGTCGCTGCCGCGACCGAGCAGCTGCATGCCAAGGCAGATGCCGAGCACCGGCTGGGTACAGGCTTTGATCAGATCGATGAGATCGCGCTCCTGCAGCTGATTCATTGCCGCCTGCGCGGTACCCACGCCCGGCAGCAACAGCTTGTCGGCATGCAATACCACGTCGGGATCGCGGCTGACCTGCGGCGTGTAGCCGAGGCGCTCAATTGCCCACTTCACCGACGACAGGTTGGCGCAGCCGGTATCGAGGATCACCACGTTCATCACAGCACTCCTTTCGAGCTCGGCAAGGTGTTGCCTTCCACGCGAATCGCCTGGCGCAGCGTGCGGCCAAAGGCTTTGAACAGGCTTTCCACACGATGGTGATCGTTGCGGCCTTTGGTTTTCAGGTGCAGCGTGCTCATCATGGCGTAGGAGAGCGAGCTGAAGAAGTGCTCAACCATCTCGGTGCTGAGATCGCCGACGCGCTGATAGCTGAACTCGGCTTTGAATTCGATGTGCGGGCGGCCGGAGATGTCCAGCGCACAGCGCGCCAGGCACTCATCCATTGGTAGCACGAAGCCAAAACGGCCGATGCCACGTTTGTCGCCCAGCGCTTTCAGCAAGGCTTCGCCAAGTGCTAAACCGGTATCTTCCACGGTGTGGTGATCGTCGATGTAGAGATCGCCTTTTACATCGATGTTCATGCGGAAGCCGCCATGCACCGCAATCTGATCGAGCATGTGGTCAAAGAAGCCGACGCCGGTATTGATTTTGCTGCCGCCTTCGCGGTCCAGCCACACTTCGACTTTAATCTGCGTCTCTTTGGTGTTGCGCTGCACCAGCGCGTAGCGGTCACGTTTGGTGAGGCGCGCCTGAATTGCATCCCAATCTTCGCCTTCCGCGCCATAGCGCAGGCCCTGAATGCCCATGTTCTGCGCCAGCTGAATGTCGGTGAGACGATCGCCAATCACATAGCTGTTGGCGGTATCCAGCGCGCCAGCGGCCAGCCAGGCTTCCACCATTTTGGTTTTCGGCTTGCGGCAATCGCAGTTATCTTCCGGCAGGTGCGGGCAGATTAAGATGTCGCTGAAGTTCACGCCTTGCGAGCTGAGGATCTGCATCATCAGGTTGTGCGGACCATCAAAATCAGCCTGCGGGAAGCTATCGGTGCCGAGGCCATCCTGATTAGTGATCATCACCAGCTGATAACCCGCTTCCTGCAACGCCAGCAGTGCAGGAATGGCGTTCTTCTCAAACGCCAGCTTCTCCATACGATCCACCTGATAATCAGTTGGTGGCTCAGAGATGATGGTGCCGTCGCGGTCGATAAAAAGGATCTTCTGACTCATGCTTGCTCCACTGATAAGGCTTGCAGCGCGGCGATCAGGCGCTCGCACTCTTTACTGGTGCCGATCGAGATGCGCAGGCATCCCGCAAGGCCGGGGTTTTTATTTTGGTCGCGCAGAATAATGCCTTGATCCCACAGCGTTTTAAACACTTTTGGTGAATCAGTGAAGCGCGCCAGAATGTAGTTGGTTTCGCTTGGGAACACCTGCTGCACCACCTTAATCTGTGGCAACTGCTCAAACAGCCAGCTGCGATTGGCGTTCAGCTCGGCGACGTGCTGGCGCATCAGCGTAATGCCTTGATCGCTCAGGGCTTGCCCGGCCACATCGGCGACTGGCGTGGCGAGTGGATAGGGCGCAATCACCTTCATCAGCAGGTCGATCACCGGCTTATTCGCCAGGGTGAAACCGCAGCGCAATCCGGCCAGCGCAAAGGCTTTGGACAGCGTGCGCAGAATCACCAGATGCGGATAATCCTGCAGCCAGCCCGCCAGCGTCGCTTCCGGGCAGAACTCGATATAGGCTTCATCAGCCACCACCAGCGCTTTACCGGCGGTCATCGCCAGCAGCTCGCGGATGTCATCCTGACTGATCAGGTTGCCGGTGGGATTGTTCGGGCTGCACATATAGACAACTTTTACGCCGTCGAGCTGCTCGGCAATCGCCGGCAGATTCAGCTGCCAGTCGTCGAGCGCGGCCACGGTGCGATATTCAATGCCGATGGTTTCGGCGCTGACGCTGTACATGCCGTAGGTTGGCGGGCAGAACAGAATCGCATCTTTGCCCGGCTCGCAGAAGGCGCGCATTAGCAGTTCGATGCCTTCATCCGCGCCGCGGCTCACCAGAACCTGTTCCGGCGTTAAACCGGCGTAGGCGGCGTAGCGCTCAATCACAATCTTCGGCTGGCATTCCGGATAGCGATTCAGCGTCTGCTGCGACAGCTCAAACGGCACCGGCAGCGGGAATTCGTTGGCGTTCAGCCACACATCACCATTGCCACCCAGACGACGCGCCGATTGATACGGCGTCAGTGCTCGCACGTTAGCGCGCGCTAATTCTTCAATATTCAGGCTCATGCTTGCTCCTTCAGCGCGGTAACACGCAGGGTAACGGCATTTTTGTGGGCTTCCAGCTGCTCGGCGGCGGCCAGCGTTTCAATCGTCGCGGCAAGATTGAGGAAGCCTTGCGGCGTCAGCTCTTGCACCGTCATGCGTTTCTGGAAATCAGCCAGGCCGAGGCTGGAACAGGTCGCGGTATAACCGTAAGTCGGCAGCACGTGGTTGGTGCCAGAAGCGTAATCGCCCGCCGATTCCGGGGACCAGTCGCCAAGAAATACCGAACCGGCGCTGGTGATGCTATCGACCAAATCGCGCGGCTGACGCGTCTGAATAATCAGGTGCTCCGGGCCGTACAGGTTGGAGATCTCGATGCACTGTTCCAGGTCGCGCAGCACAATCAAACGGCTGCTCTCTAACGCCTGGCGCGCAGTAGCGGCACGCGGCAGCTGCGCCAGTTGTTCCTCAACCGCTTGCGCCACGTCTTCAGCCAGCTGCAGCGACGGCGTTAACAGAATCACCTGTGAATCCGGACCGTGTTCCGCCTGCGACAGCAAATCGGATGCCACGAACGCTGGCGTGGCGCCTTCATCGGCAATCACCAGCACTTCGGATGGACCGGCAGGCATATCAATTGCCGCGCCATCTAAACGCTGGCTGACCTGACGTTTCGCTTCAGTCACGTAGGCATTGCCCGGGCCAAAAATCTTGTCCACTTTCGGCACGGTTTCGGTGCCGAAGGCGAGGGCGGCGATGGCTTGTGAACCGCCAACCTGAAACACCTCTTTCACACCGCACAGCTGTGCGGCGTAAAGAATCTCATCGGCAATCGGCGGTGGCGAGCACAACACCACGCGACCGCAACCGGCGATGCGCGCAGGCGTCGCCAGCATCAATACGGTCGAGAACAGCGGAGCGGAACCGCCAGGAATATATAAACCCACCGATTTCACCGGTCGGGTAATCTGCTGGCAGCGCACGCCGGGCTGGGTTTCTACATCCACTTCGGCAAGGATCTGGGCGTTATGGAAGGTTTCAATATTTCCAACAGCGACCGCCATCGCCTGCTTGAGCGTGTCGCTAAGACGATCGCTGGCCGCCTGCATCTCTGCAGCGCTGACGCGCAGATTATCCACCTGTACCTTGTCGAAGCGCGCACTGAATTCACGCAGCGCCGTATCGCCTTCTTCTTTTACTTTCACCAGCACGTCGCGCACGATTTGGCTGATGCTTTCTGAAGCCGAAATTGCCGGACGCATTAGCAGCGCTTGCTGCTGCTCTGCGTTGCACTGCTGCCAATCAATCGGTGTCATCAGGTTGCTCATCGTGTTACTCCAACATTTTTTCGATTGGCAGTACGAGGATCGAGCTGGCACCCAGCGCTTTCAGTTTTTCCATGGTTTCCCAGAACAGGGTTTCGGTGCTCACCATGTGCATCGCCACGCGGCTCACGTCACCAGCCAGCGGCAGCACGGTTGGACGCTCAGCGCCCGGCAGCAGGGCAATCACTTCTTCCAGACGCTCGCTTGGCGCATGCAGCATGATGTACTTAGACTCACGCGCTTTGATCACGCCCTGAATACGCGTCATCATTTTATCAATCAGCTCTTGCTTGGCGGCGGGCAGTTCGCCGTCGCGCTGAATCAGCACCGCTTTCGAGCGGTAGATCACTTCCACTTCGCGTAGACCGTTGGCTTCCAGCGTCGCGCCGGTAGACACCAGGTCACAAATCGCATCGGCCAGGCCAGCGCGTGGCGCGACTTCGACAGAACCGTTTAGCAGGCAGGATTTGAAGGTGACGCCTTGTTTATCGAGGTATTTCTTCAGCAGGTGCGGATAAGAGGTAGCAACGCGGGCATTATTCAGGCACTGCGGACCGGTGTACTCAGCATCCACCGGCATCGCCAGCGATAGGCGACAACCGCCGAAATCCAGACGACGCAGCGTGAAATAGCGCGGGTCTTCACCTTGGGCACGACGGTTTAACAGTTCTTCTTCCAGTACGTTTTCACCGACGATACCGAGATCCACCACGCCATCCATCACCAGGCCCGGAATATCGTCATCACGCACGCGCAGGATGTCGATGGGCATGTTCTCCGCAAACGCAATCAGACGCTGCTGCTGAAGGTTGATTTTGATACCGCAGCGGGCCAGCAGTTCGCGTGATTCATCGCTTAAACGGCCAGATTTCTGCATAGCTATGCGAATACGGGTGTTATCTAACATGGTTCCTATCCTCTTATTCAATCCTGTCTGAGCTTGTTGGGTTGCGTTCGCCCATAAAAAAACCCCCGGAAGATGATCTTCCGGGGGCTCTCTTTGCGTTCGCACCACTGGAAGATCCTAATCGTCTCCCAGCACACATCGCCTGAAAGACTAGTCAGGGTGATGGTGATGATGGTGGTTGAACTGAACGCGTGTCATAGTAAATTCCGTTGCTGAATGAGTATTCATTTGCGTGCTGATTAACCTAACGAAGATGATGACAATTGGCAACCCTTTTTTAACTGTCAATTTCCGGAATCTCCCGAAACAGTTTGCGCTGGTTTGCTACATCTACCGGCACTAAGATGAAGTGTGAGCCCATAGCAGGAGTCGATATGAAAAAGGTCGCGATTGTAGGTCTGGGATGGCTGGGTATGCCGCTGGCGATGGCGCTAACGGCACGCGGCTGGCAGGTAACCGGCAGTAAAACGTCGCCGGATGGCGTGGACGCTGCACGACGCTGCGGCATTGCCGCCTTCCAGTTGGTGCTGACGCCCGAGCTGGAGTGCGAAGCCGAAGATTTAGCGACGCTGATGGCGGTGGATGCGCTGGTGGTGACCTTGCCCGCCAGCCGCACGGTCAAAGGCGGTGAAGATTACATGCAGGCGGTACAGAACGTGGTGGATACCGCGTTAGCGAATAAAGTACCGCGCATCATTTTCACCAGCTCGACGTCGGTTTACGGCAGCGGCGCAGGTGTGATGAAAGAGAGCAGCCCGCTGCAGCCGGAAACCGTCGCCGGTAAAACGCTGGTGGAGCTGGAGAACTGGCTGCACGATCTGCCGGGCACCAGCGTGGATATTGTACGCCTCGCGGGATTAGTCGGGCCGAATCGTCATCCCGGCCGTTTTCTGGCGGGCAAAACCGGACTGGAAAACGGCGGCCATGCGGTCAATCTGGTACATCTCGACGACGTGGTAGACGCGATTGTGCTGCTGCTGCAAACGCCAAAGGGCGGGCACGTCTACAACCTGTGTGCCTCGAAACATCCGTCGCGCGACAGTTTTTATCCGAGCGTGTCGAAGCAGTTAGGGCTTGAGCCACCAACGTTTGTCGCTGAATCAGAGCGTTCAAATGGGAAGGTGATTGATGGCTCGAAGATCGCTAATGAGTTGGGGTTTGAGTACAACTATGATGATCCGATGAAAATGCCGCTGGAGTAAGTTTTTTAGGTGAGCACTAATGCGCACCCGATGATGGATGGTCGCCCTTCATGGCGACCTGGTCAAACCCCCAACCGATCCCTCAGCGCATACCAAACCGCGCCCATCGCCGTGAGCGGCACCTTAAACCGTCGCCCACCAGGGAACGGCAGATGCGGCAACTTCGCGAACGCATCAAACCGTTCCGCATGCCCGCGCAGAACCTCAGCAATCAATTTCCCCGAAAGATGGGTACAGGTGACGCCGTGGCCGCTATCGCCCTGCATAAAGAAGGCGTTCTTCTCGATTTGCCCGAACTGCGGCATGCGCGACAAGGTGAGCAGGAAATTGCCACTCCAGCGGTGGCTGATTTTGATATCACGCAGCTGCGGAAAGGTGCGCAGCAGCTTGGGACGAATCAGCGCTTCGATATCATCCGGCTCGCGCGCGCCGTACACCACGCCGCCGCCATACAGCAGCCGGTTATCCGCGGTGAGGCGGAAGTAATCAAGCAGATAATTACAATCCTCCACGCAATGATTGTTTGGCAACAAACCCAGCGCCTGATCGCGTGTTAATGGCTCGGTGGTGACGATCTGCGAACCGCACGGCATGCTTTTGCGCGTCAGGCGCGGTTCAAGTTGTGACGGTAAATAGGCGTTGCCGGCAAAAATCACGAAGGTAGCGCTTACTTCACCTTTGGCGGTTTTCACCCGATGCGGTGCGCCGTATTTCACTTCGAGCGCTGCCGACTGCTCATAAATGCGCCCGCCATGCCGACGAATCGCTTCCGCTTCACCGAGCGCCAGATTAAGCGGATGCAGATGTCCACCACGTTTATCAAGTAAGCCACCGACATAACGATCGGTCGCCACTTCGCGACGAATACCGCGTTCATCCAGCAGTTCCAAATCGTGATTGCCGTAGCGCGCCCAGCTGGCTTGCTGGCTGCGTAGATGGCCCATTTGCCGTTGATTGAGCGCGGCGAAAATGCCGCCGGGGCGATAGTCGCAGGCGATGGCGTATCGGTCGATACGGTCGCGGATAATGTCTGCGCCTTCAAACATCATGCTGCCGAGCATCTGTGCAGTTTGTTTGCCGTAGCGCTGCTCAATCACATCTACGTCGCGGCTATACGAGTTGACCACCTGGCCGCCGTTGCGGCCGCTGGCACCAAAGCCGATTTTTGCCGCTTCAAGCAGCACCACGTCGTAACCGGCTTCGGTCAGAAATAGCGCGGATGAAAGCCCGGTAAAGCCGCCGCCAATAATGCAGACATCGCACTGTACCGACTCCTGCAGCTCCGGCCAGGGCGCATGAGCGTTGGCGGTAGCGGCGTAATAACTCCCCACATGTTGCATTCAATCCTCCTTAAGCGCGAAACCTTAAAAATTGGCGGGCGTATGCGCGCTAACAATGCGACACGGCTGATCTGAGGTATTGGTAAAACTGTGCGGCAGGCCGGTGTCAATCACATAGCTTTCACCGCGGTATAAGTGATAACTCTGGCCGTTCACCACCAGCGTGATCTCGCCTTCCAGCACCGTGCCAGTCTCCTCGCCGGGATGGCGCAATTTTTCCCCGGTACTGGCGCCGGGTTCATAACGCTCCAGCAGCATCGCCAGCGCGCGTCGCGCGGCACCGTTATCTATCAGCAGCAGCGATACGCCCAGGCTGCCGATCTCCACGCACTCTTCCGGGCGCACAATCACCCGCGGCGTGGCATGGGTTTTGGGTTCGGAGAAAAACTCCGACAGCGATAACCCGTAAACCTTCAGGAGCTTCTGTAAGGTGCTAACCGCCGGGCTCACTTTGTCCTGTTCGATGGTGCTAATCGCGCTGTGCGTTAAACCTGACAATTCAGCGACGCGACGCTGAGACAATCCCAACTCTTGCCGGATCTGCGATAAGCGCCGTCCGGGGGCCAGAGTGGCATCATTCATGGCTGTTTTTCCTTGTGATAACCGGCAGCGGCGTGGATAAAGGCCTCAAATAAACGGCGCGAAACCGGATCGCGCTCAGAATGCCATTCCGGATGCCATTGCACCGCGAGGGCGAAAGGGTGCTTTGGCAGGCTAACGGCTTCAATCAGTCCGTCGGGCGCGCGCGCTTCGACGCGCAGTTGCGGACCGGTTTCACGAATGCCCTGACCGTGTAACGAATTGACGGCGAAGGGATCGGTGCTGCCGAGCAGCTGGCTCAGCATGCCGTCGGCTTCTGGCTGCACTTCATGCACCGGCGCATATTGCTCATCCAGCGAGAGCGTGCCGTCTTCCCGGTGTTCCTGAAAAAGATGCGTCATATGTAACTGACGATGCAACGCGCCGCCGTTGGCGACCACCAGCTCCTGCAGGCCACGACAAATGCCAAACATCGGCATCTTTTTACCAGCCGCATGTGTGATCACGCCGAAGGCGAGGCGATCGCGCGCCGGATCGGCATGCGCCTCTTTGCCGTCTTCGCCATAGTGCCAGGGTTCAATGTTACTTGGGCTGCCGGTCAGCAAAATGCCATCCAGCACGGTCATACTGTTTTCTAATAGATGAGGCACCTGCATTAGCTGATGCGGCAAGGGCAGCGGTACGCCACCGGCGAGTACGATAGCGTCGAGATATTTATTGTGAACCGTTTGACTGGCATGGCTGCCGATAACGTTCTGGCACATCACTACGCCAATCAAAGGCTTGTCAAAAATAATGCCCATAACGTCTCCACGCTGCTGTTCAATATTTTCGCCGAAATGGCACGGCTGGCGTTAAAAGTGTGCAATATTTTGTCAATCTAGCAACCAGTCGTTCATTCCTCCAGCAGAATTGTTACATTTGCACACTTTTTGCGTTAGCGCTATGTTAGAGGAGTGGCTGTTATTTTGAGCATTGCGCGCACCAATTCTAAACGGTAAAGGGCGGGTGGGATCATGACGAACCTCGTAGAAGTAGAAGACTTCACGCGACACAGTGAAGAGAAACGAACAAGCGCGTTCCAGCTGGAGGTCAAAACCTGGCTGGAACGCCATCCTGAAACGCAGTATGTCGATATTCTTCTTAATGATTTAAATGGGGTATTTCGCGGTAAACGCATTCCCGTCTCAGCGCTGGCTAAACTGGAAAAAGGGTGTTACTTCCCGGCCTCGGTTTTCGCCATGGATATTCTCGGCAACACCGTCGAAGAAGCCGGACTTGGACAGTCATTGGGCGAACCCGACCACCTCTGCATTCCGGTTCCCGGAACCTTAATTCCCTCTGCCGCCGATCCCACGCACATCGCCCAGCTGCTGCTGACTATGTGTAACCAAGATGGCACTCCCTTTGACGTTGAACCCCGTAATGTCCTCAACCGGTTGTGGCAACAGCTGCGCAATCGCGGATTATTCCCGGTGGTAGCGGTAGAGCTGGAGTTCTATCTGGTGGATAAAAAGCGCGATGCGGAGGGGTTTATCCAGCCGCCGTGCTCGCCGGGCAGCGACGATCGCAATATGCAGAGCCAGGTTTACTCGGTCGATAATCTTGACCATTTTGCCGACGTGCTGCGAGATATCGATCGTTTAGCCAAACAGCAGGGCATTCCGGCGGATGGCGCGCTGGCGGAAGCGTCACCTGGTCAGTTCGAGATCAATCTGCATCACGCGCGCGACGTGCTGAAGGCGTGCGACCATGCCATCCAGCTGAAACGGCTGGTGCGTCAGGTGGCAGAAAATCACGGTATGACCGCCACTTTTATGGCTAAGCCGTATGAAGAGTACGCGGGCAGCGGCATGCATGTGCACATCAGCATGCTGGATGCCGCCGACCACAATGCCTTCGCCCTCGATGACGGCAGCGATTCTCCACTGATGAAACGCGCGCTGGCGGGCATGATCGACCTGATGCCGGCCTCGATGGCGCTACTGGCCCCCAACGTGAACGCCTATCGCCGCTTCCTGCCGGAAGCCTACGTGCCGCTGCAGGCATCGTGGGGACACAACAACCGTACGGTTGCCCTGCGCGTGCCCTGCGGCGATGCCGATAACCACCGCATCGAGTATCGCGTGGCCGGTGCGGATGCAAATCCCTATCTGGTGGTGTCAACAATTCTTGCCGGAATATTGCACGGTCTGGATAATCAGCTACCTTTACCGCCTGCGGTGCAGGGCAACGGACATGAAGCTGAAGGGCTCGCATTGCCGATTCGCCAGAGCGATGCGCTGTATGAATTCGAGAATAGCTATCCGCTACAGAAGCTGTTGGGCGAGCGATTTAGCGGGGTGTGGCACAGCTGCAAACAGTACGAGTTAATGCAGTTTGAGCGGCTGATCACCTCGACGGAAATCGACTGGATGTTGAAGAACGCCTGAGCCTGAGAAGAATTGATCTAACGTCTTGTGCCGATGGCATAAGTTGGGGCAAAATACGCGCCCTGCAAAATGAGAACTAACCGACGTTAACCGCGTCGGTTATTTTTTTGCATGATGTACTCACTGAAATTTAAACGAGGCCGGACACGCATCCGGATAGATAGATACCGACAAACACGCTTGAGCGTGAGATTTGAGGAAAACAAAGATGGGACTGTTTAACATTGCACCAGCTCAGGCTGGTTCTCGCTTCCGTGATGACTACGGCGCCGCGACAATCGTAAACACTTATATCACTTCTCACTGCAGCAAATTGCGCAGTATCCCGGTAGCTCAGCCGATCGCGGTTGTCGCTTGCGGGGGCCTGAACAATGTCGCTTAACACCTCTGCCGCACCTCAGCGTGCACACCTGAAAAAATCCCTGACCTTGATCCCGGTTGTCATGATGGGCCTGGCGTATATGCAGCCAATGACCCTGTTTGATACCTTCGGTATCGTGTCTGGATTGACCGACGGCCACGTCGCCACCGCTTATGCTTTCGCCCTGATCGCGATTCTGTTTACTGCCGTGAGCTACGGCAAGCTGGTACGCCGCTTCCCATCTGCGGGCTCCGCTTACACCTATGCTCAGAAGGCAATCAGTCCGCACGTCGGCTTTATGGTTGGCTGGTCATCACTGCTGGACTACCTGTTCATGCCGATGATCAACATCCTGCTGGCGAAAAGCTACTTTGAAACGCTGGTGCCGGGCATTCCGTCGTGGATTTTCGTGGTGCTGCTGGTGGCCTTTATGACCATCTCCAACCTGCGTGGAATCAAAACCGTTGCCAACTTCAACAGCGTGATCGTCGTGCTGCAAGTGGTGGTGATGGTGGTGATTACCGGCATGGTGGTTTACGGTGTGGCGCACGGTGTTGGCGAAGGGACGTTAACCAGCAGCAAGCCGTTCTGGTCTGAGAATGCGCATGTGGTGCCGATGATTACCGGCGCGACCATTCTGTGCTTCTCGTTCCTCGGCTTTGACGGCATCAGTTCGCTGTCGGAAGAGACCAAAGATGCAGAACGCACCATCCCGCGCGCGATTTTTCTCACCGCGCTGATTGGTGGTGTGATCTTTATTGGTGTCTCTTACTTCCTGCAGCTGTACTTCCCGGACATCTCGCGTTTCCAGAATCCGGACTCTTCACAGCCAGAAATCATGCTGTTCGTAGCGGGTAAAGCGCTGCAGATTGGCATTCTGATCTTCTCGGTGGTGACGGTGCTGGCTTCCGGTATGGCCGCACACGCCGGTGTTTCACGTCTGATGTACGTGATGGGCCGCGATGGCGTGTTCCCGCAGCGTTTCTTTGGTTTCGTGCATCCGAAATACCGCACGCCGTCACTGAACGTGCTGCTGGTGGGTGCCGTGGCGCTGATGGCAATCAACTTCGACCTGGTCACGGCAACCGCGCTGATTAACTTCGGTGCGCTGGTCGCGTTCACCTTTGTGAACCTGTCGGTGATTGCCCAGTTCTGGATCCGTGAGAAGCGTAACAAGACGCTGAAAGATCACCTCAACTATCTGGTGCTGCCGGTAATGGGCGCCCTGACAGTCGGTGCGTTGTGGATTAACCTGGAAGAGACCTCGATGGTGCTCGGCCTGGTATGGGCGGCGATTGGTATTATCTACCTGGCGTTTGTCACCCGCACGTTCCGCAATCCGGTACCGCAGTTCAGCGAAGAAGTGTGATTTGATTGAAGTCGCTGTCCCCCATCCCGGCCTTCCCCCGCAAGCGGGGGAAGGAGACGCTGCCACATGCCACTCCTAACTCGCATGTAGCAGCATCTTCCTCCCCTATCAATGGGGGAGGACCGAGGAGGGGGACAGCGAGCACAATTTAAAAAACTCATCCCGCAATCACCAATTCCCAACTCCCCGCACTTAACGCTTCGCGCCCAGCTTTACTCAACTCCGCATCCGTAACCAGGATATCAAATCGCTCCAGCGGCAACGCCAGATGCGTAGCAATCTTGTTGTACTTTGAGCTGTCGCTCAGCAACACGCGCTTACTGCTAACATCGCTCGCCGCCTGCTTGACCGGCACTTTATCCTCATCCGGCGTATACAGCCCGCGTGGGCCCCAACAGGAAGCGGAAATAAAGGCGATATCAATCGCCAACTGACGCAAACTGCGCGCCGCCGCTTCACCCACGCTGGAACGGTTCTCACGACATACCGTGCCGCCCGTGTGGATCAGCTTGCAGTCGCTACTCTCCATCAGCAGCCGCGCAATCACGAAATCATTGGTCACCACTAGCAGATCGTCACGCTCAACCAGTTCACGCGCCAGCGCTAACGTGGTGGTGCCGGCGTCCAGATAAATGCAGCTGTTGCGTGGAATATGACGCGCAGCGTACTGACCAATCGCCATCTTCTCGCCGCTGTACATGTTGGTTTTCGCCAGATGCGACGGTTCTGCCGCCAGCCGATCGGCCGAACGCACACCGCCCGATACCGACAGCACCGCGCCTTGCTCTTCCAGCTTCTGCACATCGCGACGAATCGTCATATGCGATACGCCCAACCGCTCAGTCAGCTCGGCAATGCTCACCACGCCGCGCTCAGCAACCAGCGTTAGAATTTGTTGATGACGTTCAACCGGAATCACCATGCTCTCCCTGAATTATCATTTTTTCACATTGTAGATCATCGATTCACAGCCCGCAGCACAATTTATGTTGCCGAAATCTAACAAGAAAGCCGGGCTGCCAGGGGATTTCGCGTCAGGGCGGTACTGTGAAATGATGTTAATCATTACGCATGTAAGTTAATTTTTGTGATGCCACGCACGTTTATTGCCCAGTATCTGCGGCAGACTTAACACCAATGAACAAATTATCACTTAAATTAACAATGGAGGTTTGCTGTGTCAGCAACCGTGAATAACATCGGCGTGATTGGTTTAGGTTCTATGGGCATGGGTGCCGCGCAGTCTTGTATCCGTGCAGGATTGAATACCTGGGGAGTTGATCTGAATCCGCAGGCGCTGGAAACCCTGCGTCAGGCCGGAGCACGTGATGCACAGACCTCCGCTGCCAGCTTTGCTGCAGAACTGGATGCGGTGCTGCTGCTGGTGGTTAACGCCGCGCAGGTGAAGGCCATTCTGTTCGGTGAAAACGGTGTGGCGGCGCAGCTCAAGCCGGGCACGGTGGTGATGGTGTCGTCCACCATCTCTTCACAGGATGCGCAGGCGATAGAACAGCAGCTGGCTCAGCATCAGCTGCTGATGCTGGATGCGCCCGTTTCCGGTGGCGCGGCCAAAGCGGCGGTTGGCGAGATGACCGTGATGGCGTCCGGCAGCGATGAGGCTTTTGCGCTGCTCAAGCCGGTGCTGGATGCGGTGGCGGCGAAAGTCTATCGCGTGGGCAGCGAAATCGGTCTGGGCTCCACCGTCAAAATCATTCACCAGCTGCTGGCGGGTGTGCACATTGCCGTGGGCGCCGAAGCGATGGCGCTGGCCGCGCGTGCCGGTATTCCGCTCGACACCATGTACGACGTGGTGACCAACGCCGCCGGTAACTCATGGATGTTTGAAAACCGCATGCGTCACGTGGTCGATGGCGATTACTCGCCGAAATCTGCAGTCGATATCTTCGTCAAAGATCTCAACCTGGTGGCGGATACCGCCAAGTCGCTGCACTTCCCACTGCCGCTGGCGTCCACCGCGCTCAACATGTTTACCGAAGCCAGCAATGCCGGTCACGGTCGTGAAGATGACAGCGCGGTAATCAAAATTTTCAGCGGCATTACGCTGCCGCAGGCGAAGGAGCAGTAATCATGCGTTTAGGCGTAATCGCGGACGACTTTACTGGTGCCACCGACATTGCCAGCTTCCTGGTACAGAACGGTCTGCCGACCATTCAGTTCAACGGCGTGCCAGAAGGTCACGATGAATTAAGCGCACAGGCGATTGTTATCAGCCTCAAGTCGCGCTCGTGCCCGGCCCAGCAGGCCATCGACCAGTCGCTGGCGGCGCTGCAGTGGCTGCAACAGCAGGGCTGCGATCGCTTCTACTTCAAATATTGCTCCACTTTCGACAGCACCGAGCATGGCAACATCGGTCCGGTGACCGATGCGCTGTTGCAGGCGCTAGGCGAAACGCAAACGGTGATCTCGCCGTCGCTGCCGGTCAACGGTCGTACGGTGTATCAGGGCTATCTGTTTGTTGCCGACCAGCTGCTGTCCGAATCGGGCATGCGCCATCATCCGGTGACGCCAATGACTGACAGCAATCTGGTGCGCCTGATGACGCGTCAGGCCAAAGGTCAGGCAGCGGTAATCAATGCAGCACAGCTGGATCAAGGTGCCGATGCGGTGCGTACGCAGCTCGATGCGCTGAAAGCGCAGGGCATCAACTATGTGGTGCTGGACGCGCTGCACGAGCAGCATCTGCTGACGCAGGGCGAGGCGCTGAAAGAGATGCGTCTGGTGACCGGTGGTTCAGGACTGGCGATTGGGATTGCCCGCGCCTGGGCGACGCAGCAACAGAACCGCGATGCCGAACAGGCTGGTCGTCCACAGGGCGAGCGCGCGGTGGTGATTTCTGGATCCTGCTCGCAGATGACCAACCGTCAGGTAGAGGCCTATCGCCAGCACGCGCCATCGCATGAAGTGCGGGTTGAACGCTGCCTCGACGATGTTGCTGGCTATGCGCAGGAGCTATGCGATTGGGTTGCCGCCCATCATCAGCCCGATCTGGCACCGTTGCTGTTTGCCACTGCCGATGCGCAGCAGCTACAGGCTATTCAGCAGCAGTACGGTGCGGCACGCAGCAGTGAAGCGGTTGAGCAGCTGTTTGCCGCCGTCACGCGCGAACTGAAAGCGCGCGGCTGGCAGCGCTTCATCGTCGCCGGCGGCGAAACCTCGGGCGTGGTAGCGCAAAGCCTGGGCGTCACCGCCTTCCATATTGGGCCGATGATTTCACCGGGCGTGCCGTGGGTGCGTGACATCCAGCAGCCGCTGTCGCTGGCGCTGAAATCAGGCAACTTTGGCGACGAACAGTTCTTTGCCCGCGCACAAACGGAGTTTTCATGATGACCGAACAACAAGCACGCGAAGAGATGGTCCAGCTCGGCGCGTCCTTCTTCCAGCGCGGTTACGCCACCGGTTCGGCAGGTAACCTGTCGCTGCTGCTGGAGGATGGCAATCTGTTAGCTACGCCTACCGGCTCCTGCCTCGGCGAGCTGCAGGCCGACCGCCTGTCGAAAGTGACACTACAGGGCGAATGGCTTTCCGGCGACAAGCCCTCAAAAGAGGTGGCATTTCATCGCGCACTCTATCTCAACAATCCAAACTGCAAAGCGGTGGTGCATCTGCACAGCCACTATTTGACGGCGCTCTCCTGCCTGAGCGATCTCGACAGCGAAAACTGCATTCGTCCTTTCACGCCGTACGTGGTAATGCGCGTCGGTGATGTACCGGTGGTGCCGTATTACAAACCCGGCGATCAGCGGCTAGCGGACGATTTGGCCAATCTGGCCTCGCGTTATAACGCTTTCCTGCTGGCCAATCACGGCCCGGTGGTGGTGGGAAAATCCTTGCGCGAAGCCGCTAATAACACTGAAGAACTGGAAGAGACCGCGCGTTTGATGTTCACGCTCGGCGACCGCCCGATTCGTTATCTGACCGATAGCGAAGTGGCGGAATTGAGGAACTACTGATGCCTAAGTTTGCAGCCAACTTATCGACCCAATTCGGCGAACTGCCGTTTATCGAACGCTTTGCCGCCGCGGCAAACGCCGGCTTTCGCGCCGTCGAATTCCTGTTCCCGTATGACTTTCCCGCCGAGGTGATTAAAGCCGAGCTGGAGAAACATCAGCTGGAGCTGGTGCTGTTCAACACCGCGGCAGGCAATGTGCAAGCGGGCGAATGGGGCGTTTCGGCGATTCCAGGACGTGAAGATGAGGCGCGCGCCGATATCGATCGGGCGCTGGAGTATGCGCTGGCGCTGAATTGTCAGCAGGTGCATATCATGGCGGCAACGGTGCCAAACGGTGCCGATCGCGCCGCTTATGAAACCACTTTTGTGCAGAACATGCATTACGCCGCGGAACGTTTCGCGCCGCACGGTATTCGCCTGCTGCTGGAAGCGCTGAACCCCGTCACTAAGCCGAACTACCTCTACTCCAGCCAGTATCAAACGCTGGCGATGATGGCGCGTATCGATCGTCCGAACGTCTTTACCCAGCTCGATCTATTTCATGCGCAGCTGGTGGACGGCAATCTGACCCATCTGATTCGCGAATATGCCGGGCGGTATCGTCATATCCAGATCGCCTCGGCACCGCATCGTCACGAACCGGATGAAGGCGAGATTAACTACACCTATCTGTTCAATCTGCTGGATGAGGTGGGCTACGACGGTTGGGTGGGATGTGAATATATCCCGCGCGGCCGCACCGAAGCCGGTCTTGGCTGGTTCGCGCCATACGCAAAATAACCCTTGTTTTACCCCCAGCACAGCGCTTTAACGCGCTGTGCCAATGACGTCTTACTCCAATACCTTAAAAAAACAAATTCCAACTCTACCGTAAATACTTCGAGCTGCAGGAAGGCGGCAAATGGGTGAGTCCCCAGGAGCTTACTGGAGTCAGTGACAGGGGCGAGCACACGCAGCCAACGCACCTGCAGCTTGAAGGATTTAGGGTAGTTAAATTAGAGGGATACCATGTCTACCGCGTTGTTATTAGCTATCGCTACCGCCAGCATCGTGATTTTGCTGTTGCTGGTGATTAAAACCAAAGTGCATCCCTTCGTGGCGCTGCTGATTGTCAGCCTGCTGGTGGCGATTGCTACCGGCATTCCGGCGGACAAAATCATGGAAACCATCTTTAGCGGGATGGGCAATTTGCTGGGGCATATCACTATCATCATCGTGCTGGGGGCGATGCTGGGCGCGGTGATTGAAGCCTCGGGCGGAGCGGAGTCGCTGGCGCAGCGCTTCAGTAAATCGCTGGGTATCAAACGTACCGTCGCGGCGTTGACCATGGCGGCCTTTATCCTCGGCATTCCGGTGTTCTTTGAGGTCGGCTTTATCATCGTGATTCCGCTGATTTATGGCTTCACCAAGGTGGCGCGCGTCTCGCCGCTGAAGTTTGGTCTGCCGATGGCGGGCGTGATGCTGACGGTGCACGTGGCGCTGCCAACCCATCCGGGCGCGGCGGCGGCGGCGGGTATTCTGCATACCGATATGGGCTGGCTGATGATGCTGGGCATCCTGATCTCGATTCCGGTGGGCATCGTGGGCTACTACGTGGCGAAAGCGATGAACCTGCGTCAGTACCACCTTTCGGTCGATGTGCTGGAGCAGTTGCAGCTGGCGAAGCCGGAAGGGCAGGCGAAAAATGACGCGCCACCGCCAGGTGCGCTGACCATTACCGGCCTGATTGTGGTACCGATCCTGTTAATCGTGATGGGGACCTTGGCACACACCACGCTGGCAGAAGGCAGCATGCTGCGCTCAGTAATGACGGTAATTGGTACGCCAGCGATTGCGTTGCTGATTGCCCTTGGGCTGGCGGCATGGCTGCTGGGCGTGCGTCGCGGCTGGAGTAAAGAGAAACTGGAAGATTTGACTGGCCGCGCAATTCCCAGTTCCGCCAGCGTGATTCTGGTGGCGGGTGCGGGCGGTGCATTTGGTAAGGTGCTGGTGGAGTCTGGCGTGGGTAAAGCGTTGGCGTTGACGCTGGAAACCCTGCATCTGCCGCTGGTACCGGCTGCGTTTATTCTGTCGCTGGCGCTGCGTGCCTCGCAGGGATCGGCAACGGTAGCGATTCTCACCACCAGCGGTTTGCTAAGCCAGGCGGTCGGTGATGTGACGGATATGCAGCGCGTATTGGTGACGCTGGCGGCCTGTTTCGGCGGGTTAGGCTTGTCTCACGTTAATGATGCGGGCTTCTGGGTCGTGACGCGCTATCTGGGCTTATCGGTAGCGGATGGACTGAAAACCTGGACGGTGCTGACTACCGTGATGGGCCTGAGCGGTTTTGCGCTGACGTGGCTGGTGTGGGGAATGATTTAAGTTCTCAGGTCGCCATGAAGGTACAAACCGGGCACATGGGTAACACTTTAGACCGGGCACATGGGTAACAGTTATAAATGGCATAGCAGAGGAGACTCACTATGCCCTGGACTGAGACCGTTACCATGC